>NZ_CP043420.1:0-302051 GCF_008247605.1 Kushneria phosphatilytica
GTGTCGATCGCACTCTGGCAACAATGTCTTGAGTATCTGCAGGACGAAATCAGTTCGCAGCAGTTCAATACCTGGATTCGTCCGCTCCAGGCCGAGGATGGTGAAGACGCCAACGAGCTGTCGTTGCTGGCGCCCAACCGCTTCGTGCGCGACTGGGTCAGCGACAAGTATCTCAAGCGCATCAACGAGCTGATGCGTGAGCTCTCCAGTGGTGGCAAGCCGCCTCGGGTCTCGCTGGGTATCGGCAGTCGGCGGACCGTCTCCAATCCGCGCCTGGCGCCCTCGGCGAAAGAGCGCAGTGCGCCGGCGGAAAATCCGGCTCCCACACCACCCGCTGCGCCGACCGCCCCGCGGGGTGACTATCGCGATGAGCGGGAGATCGATTCCTCGGCCACCCCGCGACGCAGCAGCACGAACACGGCCAGCGCCAACAGCAGCAACGGTAGCGGTGAGCGTCAGGTGCAGGTCGAGGGCAGCCTCAAGCACCAGAGCGGGCTCAACCCCAACTTCACCTTTGATACCTTCGTTGAGGGCAAGTCCAACCAGCTGGCCCGTGCAGCTTCGCGCCAGGTGGCAGAGAACCCCGGTGGCGCCTATAACCCGCTTTTCCTCTATGGCGGGGTAGGTCTGGGCAAGACCCACCTGATGCATGCCGTAGGCAATCAGCTGGCCGGACTGCGCGAAAATGCCCGGGTGGTCTATCTGCATTCCGAGCGCTTTGTCGCGGACATGGTCAAGGCGCTGCAGCTCAACGCCATCAATGACTTCAAGCGCTTTTATCGCAGTGTCGATGCGCTGCTGATCGATGATATCCAGTTCTTTGCCGGCAAGGAGCGCTCCCAGGAGGAGTTCTTCCATACCTTCAATGCCCTGCTGGAAGGCGGTCAGCAGATGATTCTGACCTCCGATCGCTATCCCAAGGAGATCAGCGGTGTCGAGGAGCGGCTCAAGTCCCGCTTCGGCTGGGGGCTGACGGTCGCCATCGAGCCGCCGGAACTGGAAACCCGGGTGGCGATCCTGATGAAAAAGGCCGAGCAGTCGAAGGTTGATCTGCCGCACGATGCCGCCTTCTTCATTGCGCAGAAGATTCGCTCCAACGTGCGTGAACTGGAAGGGGCACTCAAGAAGGTCATCGCCGACTCCCACTTCATGGGGCAGCCGATCAATCAGGAGTTCATTCGCGAGTCGCTCAAGGATCTGCTGGCGCTGCAGGACAAGCAGGTTGGGGTGGACAACATCCAGCGCACCGTAGCCGAGTATTACAAGATCAAGGTGGCCGACCTGCACTCCAAGCGCCGTTCGCGCTCGGTGGCCCGGCCGCGTCAGATTGCCATGTCGCTGGCCAAGGAGCTGACCAATCACAGCCTGCCGGAAATCGGCGACGCCTTCGGCGGGCGCGACCACACCACGGTGTTGCACGCCTGTCGCAAGGTAGGCGAGCTGCAGGAAGAGAATGCCGATATCCGCGAAGACTACAAGAATCTGATGCGGCTGCTGACCAGCTGAGCCGATCGGGCCGGCGCCACCATTGTGCGGCGCCACCGTAGTCACGACAATGAACCGAAGACGTGCCCGAAAGAGTGGAGCCCATGAAACTTGCCATCACGCGTGAAGCCCTGCTGCGCCCGCTGTCCCTGGCAGCAGGCGTGGTCGAGCGCCGTCAGACCCTGCCGGTGCTCTCCAATGTGCTGCTCGAGGTCAGCGGCAACGAGCTGTCACTGACCGGTACCGACCTTGAGGTCGAACTGATCGGGCGCGTCGAGCCGTCGAGCGTCGAGGAAGAAGGCTCGGCTACCGTACCGGCGCGCAAGCTGATGGATATCTGCAAATCGTTGCCGGATCAGTCCGAGATCACGCTTTCTGTCGAGGAAGGGCGGGCCCTGCTGCGCTCCGGGCGTTCGCGTTTCACCCTCTCGACCCTGCCGGCGGCCGAGTTTCCCAACATCGAGGAGAGCGAGCAGCGCAGCGAGCTGACGCTGAACCGCGGGACGCTCAAACATCTGATCGACTCAACCTCCTTTGCCATGGCGCAGCAGGACGTGCGCTACTATCTCAACGGCATGCTGATCGAGCTGCGCGAGGGGCTGGTCCGCACCGTGGCGACCGACGGTCACCGGCTGGCGGTCTGCGAACGCGAGGTCGAGCTCGAAATGAGCGAGCCACAGCGTCTGATCCTGCCGCGCAAGGGGGTGATCGAGCTGTCGCGTCTGCTCGATGATAGCGAGGAGCCGATCACCCTGCGCCTGGGGACCAATCATCTGCGGGCCAGTACCGGTGCCTTCACCTTCACCTCCAAGCTGGTCGATGGCAAGTTCCCCGACTATGAACGGGTGATTCCGAAGGGCGGTGACAAGTTGGTGATTGCCGAGCGCAGCGAGCTGCGTCAGGTCCTTTCGCGTACTGCGATCCTTTCCAACGAGAAGTATCGTGGCGTTCGCCTCAATCTCGAGGCCGGCAACCTGCGTGTACTGGCCAACAATCCCGAGCAGGAAGAAGCCGAGGAGAATGTCGGCGTCAATTATGACGGCGCGGGGCTGGAGATCGGCTTCAATGTCGGCTACCTGGTCGATGTGCTCAATGTGCTCGCCACCGAGCAGGTGCAGATCACCCTGTCGGATGCGTCAAGCAGTGCCCTGCTGGAAGCCCCCGGTGGTGGCGACGCCCGCTACGTGGTCATGCCGATGCGGCTGTGAACCGGCTACCGCCGCCTTCCGAAGCCCGGTGGCCTGAAAAGGCCGCCCGGCGTTTGCTTTCGTGTCACTGGCGCCGGGCCTGAAGCCTGTACTGCGGAGTCGCATGTCGCTCGAACGTCTTCAGCTGGTCAATCTGCGCAATCTTGGACGTCTCGATATGGCGCCCGGTGCCGGGGTCAATCTCGTCACGGGTGCCAACGGCAGCGGCAAGACCAGTCTGCTGGAAGGCATTCATATCCTTGGGCTGGGGCGCTCCTTTCGCACGCGCCAGCTCAAAAACGCCATCGCTCATGAGCACGAAGGACTGACGGTCTTCGGTCGTCTGGCCGGTAATCCGCCGGTACCGCTGGGTGTAGAGCGCCGCCGTGATGCTGATGGCCTGACCATGCGACTGGCCGGTGAACGGGTCGATCGCATTGCCGAGCTTGCGCGCCGCCTGCCGCTGCAGCTGATCAATCCCGATGCCTTTCGACTGATCGAGGGTTCCCCCGCCGCCCGCCGCGAGTTTCTCGATTGGGGCGTGTTTCACATGAAACATGACTTTTTCGATGTCTGGCGCCGCGCCAGACGGGCGCTGAAACATCGGAATGCCCTGCTCAGACATGATAGAATCGAGGATCGAACACTGGCGCTGTGGAGTCATGAGCTGGCGCGCTGGAGCGATATGCTTGATGCCTATCGTCGCGACTACATGGCGCAGTTCGTACCGGTATTTGAAGCCACGCTCGCCGAGCTCATCGATATCCCGGAAATGACGCTGCGCTACCAGCGAGGCTGGGATCGGGAGCGTTCACTGGGCACTCTGCTGGAAGAGAATCTGGCAACCGACCGGCAGATGAAATTTACCCAGCAGGGGCCGCAGCGGGCCGATCTTCGCCTGCGTGTCGGCCGCCATCCCGGTGTCGAGGTGCTCTCACGAGGGCAGCAGAAGCTGGTGGTCAGCGCCATGAAGCTGGCCCAGGGGCGACTGCTGGAGCAGCAGGACGAGCAGCGCTGCATCTATCTGATCGACGACCTTGCCGCCGAGCTGGATGACCAGCATCGTCGGGGATTCTGTCGACTGCTCGAACAAATGAACTGTCAGACCTTTCTGACCAGCATCGACCCGGATGCCCTCGAGGGCTACTGGCACGCTGATACGCCAATCGAAAGGTTTCATGTGAAACAGGGACAGCTGGAACACGCCAACGGCGACCGGCCAACCTGACGACCAGGGGCAAGCAATGAGCGAACACGCCTACGATTCATCGAGTATCAAGGTCCTGAAGGGGCTGGATGCTGTCCGCAAGCGTCCGGGCATGTATATCGGGGATACCGATGATGGTACCGGCTTGCACCACATGGTTTTCGAGATCGTCGACAATTCGATCGACGAAGCGCTGGCAGGGCATTGCAGCGAAATCCGGGTAGTGATTCATCCCGATGAATCGATCACCGTCTCCGATGACGGTCGTGGTATTCCCACCGATATTCACTCGGAGGGGGTTTCGGCGGCCGAGGTGATCATGACCGTGCTGCACGCCGGCGGCAAGTTTGACGATAACTCCTACAAGGTTTCCGGGGGCCTGCACGGCGTTGGGGTGTCGGTGGTCAACGCGCTCTCCGAAGAGCTCAAGCTGACCATCTGGCGCAACAACCAGGTCCATGAGCAGACCTATCACCATGGTGTGCCACAATCACCGCTGTCGGTGGTTGGCGAGACCGAGCAGTCCGGGACCCAGATCAACTTCCGACCCTCCAGTGAAACCTTCGCCAATATCGAATTTCACTACGAAATTCTCGCCAAGCGTCTGCGAGAGCTGTCGTTTCTCAACTCGGGCGTGGCGATCCGGCTGCTGGACGAGCGTGATGGCCGCGAAGAGCTGTTCCACTACGAGGGCGGTCTGCGTGCCTTTGTCGACCATCTGAACAACAACCGTTCGACCATCAACCCGGTTTTCCACTTCAATGTGGAGCGCGATGACGGCATTGCGGTCGAAGTGGCAATGCAGTGGAACGACACCTTCGTCGAGAACATCTACTGCTATACCAACAACATCCCGCAGCGCGATGGCGGTACGCACATGGCGGGCTTTCGCGCCGCGCTGACCCGTAGCCTCAACAGCTATATCGAATCCGAAGAGCTGCAGAAGAAAGCCAAGGTCGCGACTTCCGGTGATGATGCCCGTGAAGGGCTGACGGCCATCATCTCGGTCAAGGTGCCCGATCCCAAGTTCTCCTCGCAGACCAAGGACAAGCTGGTCTCCTCCGAGGTCAAGACGGCGGTCGAGCAGGAGATGAGCCGACAGCTTTCCGATTACCTGCTGGAGAATCCCAACGAGGCCAAGGCGATCGTCAACAAGATGCTTGACGCCGCCCGGGCCCGTGAAGCCGCCCGCAAGGCGCGTGAAATGACGCGACGCAAGGGTGCACTGGACATCGCCGGCCTGCCGGGCAAGCTGGCCGATTGCCAGGAGAAGGACCCGACGCGCTCCGAGCTTTACCTGGTCGAGGGTGATTCCGCTGGCGGTAGCGCCAAGCAGGGGCGGGATCGGCGTACCCAGGCAATCCTGCCGCTCAAGGGCAAGATCCTCAACGTCGAGAAGGCACGCTTTGACAAGATGCTCTCCTCGGCGGAAGTCGGCACCCTGATCACCGCGCTGGGGTGCGGTATCGGCCGGGAAGAATTCAACGCCGACAAGCTGCGCTATCACTCGATCATCATCATGACCGACGCCGATGTCGACGGCTCGCACATTCGCACACTGCTGCTGACCTTCTTCTTCCGTCAGATGCCGGAGCTGATCGAGCGCGGTCACGTGTTCATCGCCCAGCCGCCGCTTTACAAGATCAAGCGCGGCAAGAACGAGATGTATCTCAAGGACGAAAACGCCCTGATCAATCATCTCACCAGCACGGCGCTGGATGGGGCGCGACTGCACGTCAACGAAAACGCCCCGGGTATCGCCGGCGAACAGCTCGAGACCCTGGTCAGTCAGTATCGCGGCGTGATGGATCGCCTTGATCGCCTTGCCCGGGTTTACCCGGTCGAGGTGCTGCGCAAGATGATCTACATCGAGCCGCTCGATGAGGCGAAGCTGGGCGATCGCGAGACCATGACGCGCTGGAGCGAGGAGCTGCAGGGGCAGATGGATGCCCTGGTGGCCTACGAAGGGGGCCCGCGTTATGAGATTTCGCTCACTTTCGATGAGGAGCGCAGCTTCTATCTGCCGAAAGTGGTGCTGACCGCTCACGGCGTCGCGACGGATTACGCGCTGGGCGCCAACTTCTTCCGCTCCGCCGACTATGGCGCCATGCTCGAGCTGGGCAAGCGGCTGAACGGCCTGCTGGAAGAGGGCGCCTATATCGCACGAGGCGAGCGCACCAAAGCCATCAACAACTTCCACGATGCGCTGACCTGGCTGATGAATGAAGCCAGCCGTGGCTTCAGCATTCAGCGCTACAAGGGGCTCGGCGAGATGAACCCCGATCAGCTGTGGGAGACCACCATGGACCCCGATAGCCGCCGCATGCTGCAGGTGACCATCGAGGACGCGATTGCCGCTGACATGATGTTCAACACGCTGATGGGCGATGAAGTTGAGCCGCGGCGCGACTTTATCGAGCAGAACGCGCTGGTGGCCAATCTGGATATCTGATCCGGCCTGTAAGGCAAATGAGAGGAAGGCGGCCTGCGGGCCGCCTTTTTCATGTCGGTACTCTTGAAAGTGCTTGACCTGGAGTGCGCTCCAGGCCGTAACCTGGAGATGATCGGAACATGGAGAGACGACCGTGAGGATTGGAGAACTGGCGCAGTGTACGGGGTTATCGGTACATACCATTCGCTATTACGAGCGAATCGGCCTGCTGCCGAAAGCGCCGCGGGATGGTGCTGGCCAGCGCTTTTACAACGCCTCTGTCCTGAGCTGGATCGAGTTTCTGGGGCGATTGAAAGCCACTGGCATGCCGATTCGGGAGATGGTGCATTATGCCGCCCTGCGTGAGCAGGGCGACAGCACTCTGGCGGAACGGCGTGAAATGCTCGAAGCGCACCGTGAGCAGGTTCGCCAACAGCTGCATGTCCTGCAGGAAGCACTCCATGTTCTGGATACCAAGATTGAAGGTTATGCCGATATGGAAGCGAACAGGAGCCCGACACATGACACACGATCCAGTAAATTGCAGTGAAAGCCGTTTGAGCCGGGGCCGGCGTGCATTGGCCCGCATTGATGGCGAAGCCGGCCAGCATGTGGTTGATGCCTTGAGCGACATTGCACCGGATTTCGCCACCTATCTGCTCGAGTTTCCTTTCGGGGATATTTACTCTCGTCCGGGGCTTTCATTGCGCGATCGTGAACTTGCCACCATTGCAGCGCTTACCGCCATGGGTAATGCCGCACCGCAGTTGAAAGTGCATATCGCAGCGGGCCTGAATGTGGGCGTAACGCGCGAAGAGATCATCGAGGTGATCATGCAGATGGCCGTCTACGCGGGGTTTCCGGCTGCGCTCAATGGCCTGTTTACCGCTCGTGAAGTATTGATCGAGCAGGGGGTGATGCCTGAATCTCGGGCCACCTGATCCTGCGAGGATTGACCGTAACCAGCGGCAATAGACGATTCGCCAGTGAGCCCCGCATCTGCGGAGTTAATCTGGTGATGTTTCACGTGAAACATCAGGCCCCGTCCCTTTGCTGTCACCCAGGACTTCTCATAAGCTGGCATGGCGTTTCACAATTTTCCTTCGCCATGCCTACCATCGATATCGTGCTGAATCTCACTGCGCAGC
Source organism: Kushneria phosphatilytica (assembly GCF_008247605.1). Taxonomy (NCBI): domain Bacteria; kingdom Pseudomonadati; phylum Pseudomonadota; class Gammaproteobacteria; order Oceanospirillales; family Halomonadaceae; genus Kushneria; species Kushneria phosphatilytica. The sequence continues at coordinate 7,459 of NZ_CP043420.1, forward strand.
AGTGCCGCAGTTACTATGCCGGGGAAGCCGAGCATATTCATACCCATAGTCCGGATGGTCGCAAGGTGCTGCTGCCTGCGCGGGCGCTACACCGTATCGTGGGCCCGAGCGGTGTGCAGGGGATTTACCGGATGACGTATGACGACAATGGCCGGTTTGTATCACTTAAGCGTATTGGCGCACTTTGATACGTCATTTCATGGATCATCTGCATCTCGTGTGCATCCGCTGATCAGCAGGCCGTGGCAGCGGGAGACCGGCCCCTGTGCCAGGCTTGCTGCAGTACAGGGAGGCAGGACAGATGACACTACCCATGAGCGGCTTCCGGGTCATTGATCTGACCGCGATGGTTTCCGGCCCGGTGGCGACCATGCAGCTCGCCGATCAGGGCGCTGAAGTGATCAAGGTCGAGCGACCGGACAGCGGCGATCAGACCCGACTGGCGGCCAACCAGCGGCACGGCTTTTCGGCGAACTTTCTCAATAACAATCGTAACAAGCGCTCCGTCGCGCTCGATCTCAAACGGCCCGAGGGTCTGGCGACGCTGAAGCGCCTGTGTGCGAATGCCGATGTACTGGTACAGAATTTTCGTCCCGGCGTGGCCGAGCGCATCGGCATCGGCGAGGCGGCCATTCGCGAGGTGGCGCCGAATATCATTTATGTCTCGATCAGCGGTTTCGGTGAGAGCGGACCTTATACCGGCAAGCCGGTCTATGATCCGCTGATCCAGTCGCTTTCGAGCCTGGCCACTATTCAGGGCGGTTCGGATGAGGCACGGCCCAGGCTGGTGCGCACCATCGTGCCGGACAAGCTCACCGGTTATATCGCCGCCCAGGCGATTACGGCGGCGCTGCTTGCCCGTGAGCGCGGCCAACCCGGTCAGCATGTGCATGTATCAATGCTCGATGCAGTGGTTGATTTCCTGTGGCACTCCGACATGAACAGCCAGACCTTTGTCGGCCATGAGTTCAATCAGGCGCAGGCCGCCAGTTTCATTGATCTGATCTATCAGACCACCACCGGTTACATCAGCGTGGCGGTGCAGAATGATCGCGAGTGGCAGGCGTTGACCGAGGCATTGAATGTACCAGAGTGGCGTGATGACCCACGCTTTGCCACCTTTGCTGATCGCCAGGACAACATCAACGCGCGCCTCGAGCTGACCCAGGAAAAGCTGGCCGAGCAGAGCGCCGAGTATTGGCTCGAGCGACTCAACGAGTTCGGTGTGCCCTGTGCGCCGGTACTGACGCGCTCGCAAATGATCGAACACGAGCAGGTTACGGCCAATGAGCTGCTGGTCGAATATGATCACCCCGAGGCGGGCAGGCTGCGTCAGACGCGCCCGGCGGCGCGTTTCTCCCGGTCGGATGCGTTGCCTCTGAACGGCGCGCCGGCGCTGGGCGCCGGTACCCGGGCAGTACTGGCGGAGAACGGTTTCAGCGATGAGGAGATTGATCGGCTGCTTGATTCAGGTGCAGCTGTCGACGAGGGGGGGAGTGCCTCATGATCGACTTCTACTATTGGCCGACGCCCAACGGCTGGAAGATCGCCATCCTGCTCGAGGAGCTGGCACTCGACTATCGGGTGGTGCCTGTGGATATCAATGCCGGCGATCAGTTTGCCCCCGAATTTCTGGCCATCTCGCCCAACAATCGCATGCCGGCGATCGTCGATCATGCACCGGCTCAGGGGTATGGCGAAGCACCACTGCCCATCTTCGAGTCCGGGGCCATCGCTCGTTATCTGGCGCACAAGGGCGGTACGTTCTATCCGGAAGAGTTTCGGCTACGCAAGGAGATTGATGAGTGGCTGTTCTGGCAGGTGGGCAATCTTGGCCCGATGGGGGGCCAGATGAGTCATTTCGTCAACTATGCCCCCGAGGCGCAGGCGGGCGGCTACGCCGAAACGCGCTATCGGGACGAGTATCACCGCTGCCTTGGCGTGCTGGAACGTCGACTCGAGGGTCGGACATATCTGGTAGGCGAGCACTACAGTATCGCTGACATCGTCAACTGGCCCTGGGTGTTGATTGCCAGGGCCATGGGGCAGCCGCTCGATGAATTCCCGCAGGTGACTGCCTGGCGGCAGCGGGTCAAGGAGCGTCCTGCCGTGCAGCGTGGTGTCGAACTTGGCAGGGAGTGGCGCAGCGGCGGTCAGCCGAAGGACGAGTCGGCGCGCTCGGTACTGTTCAATCAGCGCGCCAATCATGCCAGCAGGGGCCGCGACTAGGTGGCAGGGGCGGGCTGGCGCAGCTGTGGTGCGCGGTAGTGAGCCAGCATGGTCAGCAGAGCGATCACGGCAAACACATTAAAGCAGCCCCCATACCCCAGATGGGCGATCAGACTGCCCGCCAGCGGTGAGCCCATCACCTGACCGATCGCAATCATCAGAAAGGGAAGCCCCAACCCGATGGCGGGGCGATCTTCGAATACCTCGATCCCCCACACCAGATAGATGCCGGTCAGCATGATATAGGAAGCGCCAAACAGTGCCGCGGCCGCAAGCGTTGCGGTGTTGTGACCGGCGGCTGCGACGATCAGCCAGAGTGCGAGCGCCATGGCAGTCAGCGCGAGGCGATGGATGGCGTTCAGCCCGAAGCGCTTGATCAGATCGCCTGTCATGGCGCCTGCCAGCCCGGCGAGTCCCATCACGATCCACGCCAGATTGGCGATCTGCTGCGGTTTGTCGCCGACGTGAGTAATCACTTCACCAGCAAAAGTCCAGAAGGCGGCACTGGCGATGCCCATGCCGGTTGCGGCTGCCATCAGTTTCACCGCGCGCAGGCGCCACAGCGTCGCGCCGTGATCATTGCTTGCGTCAGCGCGGCTGCTCGAGCGTGGCATGACCATCAACAGCCAAAGGGCATTGGCCAGCGCGGCCAGGGCAAAGGCGCCATAGGCAAGGCGCCACTGCCCGGTGGCCAGAAAGGCGGCTGGTCCGGAGATGGCAACCCCCAGACTGGTGCCGGCGTTGATCACGGTATTGGCACGCGCCTGTCTGGCGCGATGGATCCGCACCGAGACCGCCTGTGCCATCGGCGGTGAGGCCAGCCCGGTGCTCATGCCGGCGAATATCATGGCGGCAGCCAGCAGCCAGGCACTGTGGCTGAGGGCCACTACCGCCATGCCGGCAGCGGCGATCAGGGCGGCCCCTACCGCCACCGTCCTTGGCCCGAGCCGTTCGACCAGCAGGGCGCTGACCACGATGGCCATACAGTAGCCCAGATAGGCCCCGCTGCCGATGACGCCGGCAATAGTGGCATCCAGCCCGACATCGGCCCGGATCTGCGGCAGGAAAAGGCCATAAGCGAAGCGGGCCAATCCGTAACAGATGCCGATCAGCAGGGTGCCGGCAGCGATCAGTGGCATATTGTCCTGTTTCATGAGACGACCTCCTTGTCGGTGAAACAGCGGTGTATCTGACGTCTGAGCGACTCACCAATGACTTCGGGTGGCATCAGCTGCGCGTATTGGGTGGCTCCTTCCAGAGCGGTGGCGAGATCGAGGGCGAGCGCTTCGGGCTGGGTGGCGCCTGCGTCGGCCAGCAACCGGGTCAGATAGCGGTGAAGGCTGCGCTTGTGTTCGGTGGCCAGCGCACTGATCGTCGTCGAGTGTGCCTCGTACTCACCCAGCGCCTTGATAAAGAGACAGCCATGCACAGCGCCGTGGAACAGAAATTGGAGATGGGTTTCGGCCACATGCAGCGCCAGTGCCAGCGCGCCTGCCTCGGGGGCGGGGCGCGAGCGATCGATGGCATCGAAGTAAGACCGATCACGCTGACGCAGTACGGCCTCTACCAATGACTCCTTGGAAGTGAAGTTTTGGTAGAAGGTCCGGCGGGTGGTGCCGGCCTGCCTGACGATACGGTCCACCCCGGTGGCAAAGAAGCCTTCCTCGTGGAAGAGGCGCTCTCCGGTATCGATCAGGTCCTGTCGTTTGCTGGACATGAGCTCTCCATATGAAGCTGTCAGAGTAGAACGATTTGTATACTCAGATTGGCCGGGTGCTATCGAAGGGTCAAGTTGAAATCCCATTTATGTCGATATTGGTGGGATTTTCGATCAATAGGTGGAGATGTATCTACATGGGAATATCTTTATATATAGAATGACATGTTTACTTATGTGGCAGCGCTACGTGACCATCGGTTGTCTGATCACTGCTGCTGAAGTCGACGAATGGCGCGGGATGTGCCAGCGTCAACCATGAAGCGCTCTGCGCCGGGGCCGGGGTGTGGGGCGTGCGATGAGCAGGGCGAGTCGCTGCTCGATGAGCCAGGGGACACTCGGGAACCGCGTATCGGGCCGGCGCTCAGGGAATCATTCGATTGACAGGAGAGAGCCATGCCCAATGGACCACCGGCGCCAGAACAGCGCCCTGAAATGTTGCAGGAGCTGGATGAGGTGCGTGATGAGCTGCGCGAGCTGGCCGATGGCGAAGCGGATGGGGCGCGTCGGGCACGGCTCACCCGGCTTGAGCATCGTTTGACCCGGCTCGAAGGCTATGCGCTGGCACTGCTGGATGCCATTGAACGTTGACGTGCGGATCGGGCTCATGGAGGGAGTGAAGGCACTGCGACAGGCGCCATTGAAGAGTTCGTGATGTGTGAATGCGGCGGCTACAGTGAACAGCATGAGGCATCGATTTTGCCCCCGGTCGGGCCGAGGCTTCAGGGTGACGATTCCAGTCAACGCGAAGGTGGATAACAATCATGACGACACAACAACCACGTGAGCTGGTTCGGGTATTGGCCCGGACCGATGTACTGGCCCTGGCGTTCGGTGCCATGATCGGCTGGGGCTGGATCGTGCTGACCGGCACCGCCATTCTCAACGCCGGCAGCGTCGGTGCCATTATTGCTTTTTTGATCGGCGGCGTAGCCATGGCCCTGATCGGGCTGACTTACGCCGAACTCGCCGCAGCGATGCCCAAGGTCGGTGGCGAGCATGTCTACAGCTATCGAGCGCTGGGGCATTTCGCCTCGTTTCTCTGTACCTGGAGCATCGTGCTGGGGTACGTCAGCGTAGTGTCGTTCGAAGCGGTGGCCCTGCCGACCGTGGTCGAGCAATTGGCGCCGGGCTATGACATCGGTCATCTCTGGACTGTCGCCGGCTGGGAGGTCAAGGCGACCTGGGTGGCGGTCGGGGTCGTCGGCTCGATCGTGATGATGGCGATCAACTATGTCGGTATTTCAACGGCGGCGCTGCTGCAGAAGGTCGTCACCGCACTGATTCTGGTGGCCGGCGTCATGTTCATTACCGGCTCCCTGTTTACCGGACATACCGACAACATGAGACCTCTGTTCAATATCGACGGCGGTCTGGTGGGCGGCATCATGTCGGTACTGGTGATGGTGCCGTTTCTGTTCGTCGGCTTTGATGTCATCCCTCAGGCGGCGGAAGAGATCGATCTGCCATTTCGCGATATCGGCAAGGTGCTGATTACTTCGGTGCTGCTGGCGGTGGCGTGGTACTCGCTGATCATCCTGGGGACCAGCCTGATGCTCGATCACGACGCGCTCAGTGGCAGTTCGCTGAGCGTGCCCGATGCCATGACAGCGGTCTTCGGCAGTGCCTGGGGCGGTAACCTGATGGTGCTGGCAGGCATTGCCGGCATTATTACCAGCTGGAATGCCTTCTATATCGGTGGCTCTCGGGCGATCTATGCGCTGGCGCACGCCGGCATGTTGCCGGCCTTTCTGGGTCGTCTGCATCCGCAGCATCGTACCCCTGTCAACGCCATTCTGCTGATCGGGGCACTGTCGACCATTGCCCCCTTTCTTGGCCGGCCGGCGCTGGTCTGGCTGGTGGATGCCGGGGGGCTGGGGATCGTCATCGCCTATCTGATGGTGGCACTATCGTTTCTGGTGCTGCGTCATCGTGAGCCATCGATGTCTCGTCCTTTTCTGGTGGGGAGAGGGAAGTGGGTCGGTGGCATTTCGGTGGCGCTGGCGCTGGGCATGGTCTGTCTCTATCTGCCTGGTAGCCCATCGGCCCTGACCGGCACCGAATGGGTGATCTTCGGGCTCTGGATGCTGGCAGGGCTGGCGATGTACGGCTTTGCGCTTGCCCGCTACGGGCGCGACTACAGCGCCCGCGTAATGCACTCCGAACTGCAGCAGGAGCGCGCCGAAGAGTAAGGGCGCGCAAGGGTATGCGGATCGGCAATCTCGCACCGCAGTCGGCTGCGGTGGCACGACAAGGAGCAGTGAAATGACCAACGCCGAACTCAATGAGCTGAAACAGCGCTATGTGGCCAGTGGTGCTGCAAGCCCGGATCAGCACTTCGCTGAACGAGCCGAGAATGCCGAGCTCTGGGATGCCGATGGCAAGCGGTTCATCGACTTCGCCGGGGGCATCGGGGTGCTCAATATCGGTCATCGCCACCCGAAGGTGGTCGAAGCCGTCAAGGCGCAGCTCGACCGCGTGATGCATACCTGCCAGACGGTCATGCCCTATGAGGGTTATGTGAAGGTGGCCGAACAGCTCAGCCGGATCACGCCGGTGCGTGGTCATGGCAAGGTGATGCTGGCCAATTCCGGTGCCGAGGCGCTGGAAAATGCCGTCAAGGTGGCACGCGCTGCGACCGGCCGCTCCAGCGTGATCTGCTTCTCCGGCGGCTATCATGGCCGGACCTTCATGACGATGGCCATGAACGGCAAGGTGGCGCCCTATCGTACCGATTTCGGGCCCATGCCGGGGCAGGTCTATCGTGCACCCTATCCGATCGATGCCCTCGGGATCAGCGAGGAAGATGCGCTGAATGGTCTGAAAATGACCCTCAAGACCGATGCCAACCCCCGCGATACTGCCGCCATCGTGATCGAGCCGGTGCTGGGCGAGGGCGGTTTCCACGCGGCATCGCCGAGCTTCATGAAGCAGCTGCGCGAGCTCTGTGATGAGCACGGCATTCTGCTGATCGTTGATGAAGTCCAGTCCGGTTTCGGTCGCACCGGCAAGATGTTTGCCATCGAGCACACCGGGGTCGAACCGGATATCATCACCATGGCCAAGAGCATGGGCGATGGTATGCCGATTTCAGCCGTAGTGGGTACTGACAAACATATGGATGCCTCGGGCAGTAATTCGCTGGGCGGCACCTACACCGGTAGCCCGGTCTCCTGTGCTGCAGTACTGGCGGTGCTGGAAGTGTTCGAGCAGGAGCAGATTCTCGAGAAGAGTCAGGCACTGGGCGAAAAGCTGGGCGAGCGCTTCGAGCGCTGGGAGCACTCCTTCTCCTGCGTGCGCAATTCGCGGCATCTGGGGGCCATGGCGGCGTTTGATGTGGTCGGTGCCGATGGTGAGCCGGATGCCCAGCTGACCGGAGCACTGTGCAAGCAGGCCCGTGAGCGCGGCCTGATCCTGCTATCCTGTGGTCTCTATGGCAACACCATCCGGTTTTTGATGCCGGTCACCATCAGCGACGAGGTTCTGAACGAGGGGCTCGATATCATTGAATCGCTGCTCTCGGAACTGGCCCGCTGATATTGGTAAGCCAAAACGAGAAAGGCCCCATTCGGGGCCTTTTTCATGCTCGCCTGTCAGGCAATCGATCACTGATCGAGTACGATCTCGCGGCGCTCACGGGCACTCTGGTGGGCGGCCTCGATGACCCGCACGACGTCATGGGCCTGCTCGGCCGTGACCGGAAGTGGTGCACCCTCCAGTACAGCAGCGGCAATGCCGGCATAGAAAGCCTCATAACGGCCACGCTCGGTGGCCATCGTGCGCTGATGGCCTTCTCCGTCGGTATAAAGCCCTCGTTGTGCCTCCGGCTCCTCACCCCAACCCGGCTGGCCGGGCCACTGACCGGCCTTGAGCTGGGACTCCTGCACATCCAGGCCGTACTTGATGAAGCTGCCACGATCGCCGTGTACGGCAAAGTGAGGGCCTGGCCCGGCCATCAGGCAGGAGGCGCCGAGAATGACCCGAAGGCGGCCGTAACGCAGCACAAGATGGAACCAGTCATCGACGCTGGCCTGAGGCCGCTGGGTCTGTACATCGGCCGTGATCGCCTCGGGCAAGCCGAACAGTTGTACGGCCTGGTCGATCAAATGGGCGCCCAGGTCGTAAAGTACCCCGGCGCCCGGCGACGTGGTTTCCCGCCAGCCCGTTTTGGGCACAGGGCGGAAACGGTCGAAATGCGCTTCGTAGTGCAGCACTTCACCGAGTCGGTGAGCGTCAATAAGCTGGCGCAGGGTTAGAAAATCGCCATCCCAGCGGCGATTCTGAAAGACGCTGAGTAGCCGGTCGTGCTTTTGGGCCAGGGCGATCAGTGCCCGGGACTCTTCCGAGGTTACGGTGAAGGGCTTGTCGATTACGACATGCTTGCCGGCACGCAGCGCCTGTTCAGCCAGTGGGGCATGGCTGTCGTTGGGCGTGGCAATCACCACCAGATCGATGGCGGGATCTTCGATCAGGGTCGTCGGATCGGTGCGGGTTGCGCTGGGCAGATCATGAGCAATCTGCGCGGCCCGGCTACTGGCCACAGCGGTCAGCTCCAACCGGGGTTCGGCGCTGATCAGCGGGGCATGGAAGGCGGCACCAGCCGTCCCGTAACCGATCAGTCCTGTCTTCAATCGGTAGGTCGAGGCCGTCATGCCATCCTCCCTGTTCGAGTTGCAAATCCCGTTATGAAAGCCGTTTCAGGTTTGCAAGTGGTTGCTTACATGCCTGCCACGATAAGAAGAAGCCTGTTTATGCGTCGTTGACGACGCGATCGGAGACGCGATCCAGCGTGCCGGTCAACTCGATGGCCAGCGTCAGATCCGCCAGCTCGCGAGGGCTGAACTGGCGGATCGCCAGCAGACGGCTCTGATTGTCGCGAGGACGAAAATGGGTGAAGGCTTCACACCAGGCCAGGGCGGCACGCTCACGCTCACTGTATTTGTCGGAGGCCGACCAGTCGGCCAGCGCATCGATCTTTTCCCGGGAAACCCCCATGTCAATCGCTTCGGCAATGCGAAGATGCTGGCAATTTTCGCAGCCATTGATCTGCGAGGCGCGCAGTTCCGCGAGACAGCGAATGGACGGATCAAGACTGCAGGTGCGGATCGAACGGGTATTGTAATAGACCTCATGAAGGTCGATGCGGGCATCCCGAGCGGTAGCCATGACAGGGTCTCTCCGTGGCGTGGAAAGCAGACGCTTCCCGTGTGCAATGAGTACCACATTGGTACTGTATGGTGTTATGGAAGTCGATCCATCGGCAATTTGCAACAACCGGCCTTGCAATGATTGACCCCGGTTGCAAATCAGACGTCACGGCCTTTGGCTGCGGCACGCTCTCGGCCCAGCAGATATTCGGCAATCTCGTGCCACTCCTCATCCAGCGAAGTGGTTGCGACCGGACGCTGGGCACGCCGATACCAGTAACCGGCATTACCCAGATCGCCCTCCCGACGGTGCAGGTGAGCATGCACCCAGGCCTCGTCCAGACCGGTGGCGGTATCGACCTGATCGTGAGCCTGGTGCCAATCGGGTTTGCCGGCCCACCAGAGGGCGCGCAGCGGTGTGCTGAGGGTCTCCGGCGGCACATCCTCGTCGAGGCTGTCGATAAAGCGCTGCACTGCCCGTTGCACGTCCATGAGATCTCCCGTTATCCGCTGTCATGATCCGGGTGGCCGGGTCATTGGTCTCACGCCGCTCAGTCGGGACGCTTCATGCGAAAGCGCTGGGTATCGCTCACGCTGAAGTAGTCTGCCGGCCCACCGGCGCGCATGATCGGCTCCGCCCGCGCGGTATCGTAGATGCCGTCGACCAGCATGTCTTGTGCTATATGGACTCCGACCACCTCACCGATGATCAGCCAGTTGTTGGTGGGTGTGCCATCGGCGCTATCAAGACGCAGGATATGGCAGAGTCGGCATTCAAAGGAGACAGGGGTCTCCGCCACCCGCGGAACGCTGATCACCCGTGAGGGAGCCGGGGTCAAACCGGCCAGCGCGAATTCATCGGTCATTGCATCAACCGATGCCGAACTGGCATTCATGGCCTCGGCCAGTTCCCGGGTGGCCAGATTCCAGCAGAACTCGCCTGTCTGCTCGATATTGGTGACGCTATCCTTGTAGCCGTAGCTGGAGAAGCCAATCATCGGTGGCTCGGCGTTGAGCGCGTTGAAAAAGCTGTAAGGTGCCAGATTGAGTGTGCCGCTCTGGTCCATCGATGACACCCAGCCGATCAGGCGCGGCGCCACGATCGCCTTGAAGGGATCGTGTGGCAGGCCATGGCCCTGAGCAGGTTCATAAAAGTGAAAAGTGTCGGTCATGGAACAATTCCGTGATCAGAGGCGTAATGGCTGCCTGGAACATGTCTGTCTCCAGACTAAAACAGTCGCGCCAGATTGCCAGTACTCAGTGTCGAAGTGTCGCAGGGGGTGGGGTATGACAGCAGACGTGACACAGACCCCATCCGGGGTGCGTATTCGGCAGTGGCTGCGCGAGGATGAGGCGCGCATGGCTGCCTTGCAGGTGTTGGCTACCGTTGCACCGCCGGATGCCTGGCTGGCGGCGGGGTTCGTGCGCAATCTCGTCTGGGATCGGTTGCACGGCTATTCGGTGCCCACGCCGCTCAATGATCTGGACGTGATCTACTTCGATGCGGTTGATGTATCGCGCCCCACCGAGCAGGCGTTCGAGGTGGCATTACGGGCGCGACTCGATCACCCCTGGTCAGTGCGCAACCAGGCCCGTATGCATCGACGCAACGGGGACAGGCCCTATCAGGACAGCATCGATGCCATGTGTTACTGGGTGGAAGTGGAAACCGCCGTCGCCGTTCGCCTGACAAGGGCGGATACGCTGCAGCTCGCGGCACCGTTCGGCCTGGAATCGCTGATGGCAGGGCGGGTGACGCCGAATCCTTATCGCCCCCGACCGGAGGCCTTCGCGCGGCGATGGCACGAGAAAGGCTGGCTACAGCAATGGCCCCTGTTAAGTGAGTACTCACCCACATCGAGCTGAGTGATATCAGGCTTGCCATACCGTCGATAGCTCGCTCGACTTGCGCACCGATACCTGCCTCCACTGCGCCACAGGAGACGACCATGATAGCCCGGATCATGACGCACGCTCGACTGGATGATATTGCAGCTATCGAGCATGGGTTTGGCACTCGACACTCTCTCGTGCCACCGGTACTGGCCGAGCGTCCCTCGGCCCGACCGCAATGTCGGCAGGTTCATGGCACCACCGTGGTGACTGTGACCCGGCCAGGCCAGGCATGTGGTGAAGCGGATGGCTTGCTGACCACTCGGGCCGGCATACCGCTCGGGATTGCGACCGCCGACTGTCTGCCGATACTGCTGGCACATCGCAATGGACAGGCAGTCGCTGCCCTGCACGCCGGGTGGCGTGGGCTGCTGGCGGGCATTATCGAGCGGATGATCGAGTGCATGCAGACCCTGGCGCCCCCCGAGGAGTGGGTAGCTGTCATTGGACCGGCTGCCAGCATGCAGGCCTATGAAGTCAGTGAGACTCTGGTGGCACGTTTCTGTCAGGAGTTGAGCATTCCCGAGTCCATCATCTCACCACAGTGGCGCAGGCTCGATCTGGCCGGTATGGCTCGTCACAAATTATCCATCGAAGGTGTAGGAACCGTCGCTGATCTTGATCAGTGCACCATGACTACCCTGCAGGATGGCCGGCGCGGCACGATTGATGGCTTCGATAGTGATGCCTATCGCTACAACAGCTATCGTCGCCATTGCCTGAACCATCCGGACGCCAGCACTCGCCCCCGGCTCGGCAATCAGCAGGCGGGCATCATGATTCGCGAGCGCTGAACCCTGGCGTCAGAAGCGATGGGAAAGCTGAAAGGATGTGACGTGTTTCACGTGAAACAGTCATTGGCTGCCGGGCGTTTCAAGGTAGCTCTGCTCTTCGGGCCGGGTCTCTCTTCCCAGAGCAGCATTGCGCCAGGGGAAGCGGCCGAAGCGTTCGATGATGTCATGATGGCGCCGGGCCTCGGGGAGATGGCGCTCCAGTGCCGGCTGTTCGAACAGACGGAGCGCCTGGCGCTGAATGATCAGGGATTCGCTGTGCATCAGCGGCATGTAGAGAAAAGGACGTCGAACAGGATCAAGCCGGTGATCGACAGCTCGGTCGATGGCTTCCTGAGCGAGTATCAGTGCCAGAGCATCCTGTTGCCAGGCTCGCGGGTCATCGCGAAAGAGATTACGGGAGAACTGATCGAGCACGATGATTTCTGCCAGACGGCCCTCATCGCTGTCGCGCCAGTGCCAGAGCTCCCCGGCCGCAGCGCTGGCATGCAACGCTGAAAAGCACTCGCGGATGATGTGATCCACCTGCTCATCGCGGCGAAACCACTGGCGCGGACGCAATCGAACAAACCAGAAATCGAGGACTTCGGCTGGTGAGATCATCGCCGCAGTCATGTCGGCCCGACGGCCATCTTCATCATCAGTCGCTTGACCGGCGTAATGTGATTGGCGCCTCCGAGACCTCGCCCGAAAAGATCGGCCATGGGTGAACGGAAAATATCGTAGAGCTGATCAACGGCGGTCAGCATGGCGGCATTACGGGGCCACTGATGGCGCTGATAATGCTTCAGTGCTCGCTGGTCACCGAGATCACGGCCATATCGCAGCGCCCGATCCAGCTGATCGCCGAGAATTTCAACATCTGCCAGGCCCAGGTTGACGCCCTGACCTGCCATGGGATGAATGACGTGTGCGGCGTCACCGATCAGGGCCAGTCGCGGCGCAATATAGCGCTGGGCATGCTGACGGGCGATCGGGAACTGGCCCCGTTCGATAATGGTCTCGATTTCGGGCAGCCGAGGCGGAAAGTGCTGACGGATCGTGGCCTTCAGCATTTCGTCATCCATGGCCATGCGGCTCTGTACGGTGCCGGGGCGGTCATACCAGATCAGCGAGGCCTGACGATCATGCAGCGGCAGCAGTGCCAGTGGTCCTTCGGGAGCGAACACCTGCCAGGTCGTGTGAATGTCACGATGCTCGGCGAGACGCACATTGATGACCTGGGCATTCTGCGCATAATCGCGGGAGCGTGCATCGATCCCGGCATCCCGACGTACCATCGAGCGGGCGCCATCGGCACCGATCAGCAGCGCGCCTTCGATGATGTCACCATTGTCCAGTATGAGCCGCTGGCGGTCCGGCAGCACTTCGCGTGTGCGCACCCGGCTCTCTGCCAGCAGCGAGACGCGCTCGCGCTGTTTGAGCAACTGCCACAATGCATATCGCAGCCGATCATTCTCGACGAACACGCCGAACCGGGGGAGCTGGATATCGGAAGCATCAAAACTCAGGGCTACCGGTCTGGTGCGATCGCCCACCTCCAAACGGTCGAAAGTGGTCAGAAACCACTCCGGTAGATGTGCCAGTACGCCGTTGCGTTCGAGCAGGTTGATGGCCCCGGCATTGAGTGACGTGGTACGCAGGGCAAGGGTGTCTTCCGACAGTGCTTCCGGTGCCTGATCGGCATCGATGACGGCGATGGTCAGCCCGGGATGTCCATCAATGGGGGAGCGGGCTTCGATCTCGCCCAGCCGGGCCGCCATGGCAAGCCCCACGATGCCGCCCCCCTGAATCACTACATCGAAGCGCTGAAGGTCCGTGTCTGCCATGGTGTCGTCCGCCATTGTATAAGGGGAGGGTGCGAGGGTCAGGGCGCAACATTGCGCAGTTCGCCGGCCAGCAGTCGGCGCGCAAAATCGAGCAGGGAATCGGCCACAACCACGTCTTCGGGACGCTCCACCTGTTCGAGATCGCTCAGGGTAATGCGTCCCTTGCCGGTCAGTACCAGAGCCACGCGACAGCCGGCGTTACGACCCGCCTGAAGGTCACGGAGACTATCACCGACCATCCAGGCGCCATCGAGTGATGATAATCCAAGCGTATCGCGAATCTCGAAGAGCATGCCGGGTCGAGGCTTGCGGCTGTCGCTGGCATCATCCGGGCCATGGGGACACCAGGCCACATGGACCAGCTCGCCGCCGCGGGCTCGTACCTCACGACACATCTTGTCATGCATGGCCGTCAGTACGGACTCGTCAAAGTAGCCACGAGCAATGCCTGACTGGTTGGTCGCTACGGCGACCTGCCAGCCTGCCTGATGCAGCAGAGCGATCGCTTCCAGTGCCTGAGGAAAGGCCACCCACTGCTCGGGAGAGCGAATGAAAACCTCCGAATCCTCATTGATGACGCCATCGCGATCAAGAATGACCAGTCCTTCGCTCATTATGCCTGTCCCATCGGGTGCAAGTTTCAAGTGTAAGGTGCGGTCTGGGGTGGAGCAACCGGGGCGCCATGGCCCCGGGGAATGTTTCACGTGAAACATCGATCAAAGAGTGATCACGGAATGATGCGATTGGCTCGCAGGTCGTCCAGCGCCTGAAGCAGGGTATCACCAGCCGGCAGCGTTTCACCGAATCCGGCCTGATGTATCTTGTTGACGTCGGAGATGACATCCGTCTCGGTATTGAAAACGAAATTGCCGAAACCCCAGCCGACCAGGCGTTCCAGATCGGGTTCGACGAGATCATGTCGCTCGGCCAGACGGCGCCACACCTCACCCTTGTCAGCCATGTGAGTCGGCAGATCAAGCGGTACCGGTGAGGCCGTCTCCATACCCAGATGCCCGGCCACGTCCTGCCAGAGCCGCTCCCAGCGAAACACATCGCCGTTGGTGATGTTATAGGCTTGACCGGCAATATTCGGGGTGGTAGCCGCCCAGACACTGGCCCGCCCCAGCAGCCCCGCATCGGTGAACTGCATCAGCACCCGGTAGGCACGCTCGCTACCAGGAAAGCGCAGCGGAATGCCGAGCTCCTTCGAGATGGCAGCAAACACGCCGATGACCAGCGCAATATTCATGGGGTTGCCATGGACATGGCCATCAACCATCACATCGGGGCGCAGTGCCACATAATCCCAGCTGGCGCGCTCGGCACGCGCGGCCAATTGTGTTTCCTGCGCCTGGTAGATGTTGGGTGGCATATGCCCCGGGTCGCTCTCCCGGGCAGGGGTCGGCACATCGGCACCAAGATGAATGCCGTAGATCTTGAAACCCTGATAGATCACCACACGCTCGAGTGGCGCTCCGGCCGCTTCGAGGGCGTCGAGCAGATTGGCCAGCATCTGCCCATTACGCTCGGCCTCGACGGAGAGATTCCCATCCGGGGAGAGGGCGGCATAAAAGAGATGAGTCGTGTCAGCCGCCTGTTCGGCAATGACGCGTGCCGTTGCCTCGGCATCAGTCAGATCGGCCCGAATGGTGGTCATGCCTTCGATGTCATGCCGGGCAAGCCCTCTGACATCAGCTCCGTAGGCTTCAAGCTCCCGGGCTGCGCCGTGACCGATAATGCCGCTGGCGCCGGCAATGAGTGCCTTCATGTGTTCTGCCATGCCTGCTCCTTGCCATGAAATGAGACGCCGTACCATTGCAGGCAGGACGCCCTGTCAGTCAGGGAAGGATAGGACATATGGCAAAAGGACGTGGCGTGACAAGCAGTTGTTTCACATGAAACAACCGCTTGTGACCTCAACTCAATCGCCGGAAAGCGTTTTTTCCAGCACCGTGAACTGCAGGTCATCGCGTTTCGGTGTACCAAAGCGCGTGTCACCGTAGGGGAAGGGATGGCTTTCGCCGGTCTTTCGGTAGCCACGCCGCTCATACCAGGCAATCAGCTCATGGCGTACATCGATGACGGTCATGCGGATACGGTGCCGCTTCAGTTCATCACGACTGACACGCTCGGCCTCGGCCAGCAGGGCGCGCCCTGCACCGGCGCCCTGGCAGTCGGGAAGCACGGCAAACATGCCGAAATAGGCAGCCTTCTCGACGGCCTCCAGATGCGCACAGGCGACCAGCTCGCCGCTGCTGCGATCCTCGCCGATCAAAACCCGGCTATCAGGCCGGGCGAGATCGTCGGCGAGTACTTCCGGCACGATACGCGTGCCATCGAGCAGATCGGCCTCGGTGGTCCAGCCGGCTCGACTGGCCTCTCCCCGGTAGGCGGTGGTGACCAGCTCAACCAGCGCCGGAATATCCTCCGACGTGGCAGTGCGGAACTGTAGAAGCGGTACGCGGCTCATGAGACATCCAGCAGTGAAATGTCGGCAACGGCAAGGAAAAGCGCCTGCAAACGGGCCAGCAGGGCCAGTCGATTGCGTCGCAGCGCTTCGTCATCACTCATCACCATGACCTGATCGAAGAAAGTGTCGACCGGTTCCTTGAGTCCCGCCAGCGAATCCAGCGCCTGCTGATACTGCTGAGCTTCGATCAGTGGCGCCGTTTCCTGCTGTCTGCCTTCAAGTGCCTCGAACAGAGCGCGTTCGGCGTCATCGACCAGCCGGGAAGCATCGATGGCATCAGGGATATCGTCGCTCTGACGGGCGAGGATATTGGCCACACGCTTGTTGGCGGCGGCCAGTGCCTGAGCCTCGGGCCGATGGGTGAAGAGATGCACCGCACGCAGACGGCGCTCGAAGTCAAACGGTCGGGTGACCGGTCGAGCGCGCACGGCCAGATAGGTCTCGGTGGCCATGCCTTCACTGTCGGCCCAGGCGCGGAAGCGATCAAGCATGTAATCGAGTACTTCCTCGACCACCTGCTCAGGATGCTCGATGACGGCATGCCGATGAGCGGCCGCACTCAGCAACTGACGCAGATCGAGATCGAGCCGGGCACCGATCAGGATGGACAGCACGCCGATGGCTGCGCGGCGCAGGGCAAACGGGTCACGGGTACCCGAAGGTTTCTGGCCGATGCCGAAGATACCGGTCAGGGTGTCCAGTCGATCGGCCAGTGCCACGGCCAGGGCGGGGCCCTGCTCGGGAATCTCGTCCCCGGCGAAGCGTGGCAGGTACTGCTGGTGCAGTGCCCGGGCGACGGCTTCCGGTTCGCCATCAAAACGAGCGTAATGTGCTCCCATGATGCCCTGTAGTTCAGGGAACTCCAGCACCATTTCAGTGACCAGATCGCACTTGGCGAGATGGGCCGCACGGCGACTCTGCTCGATATCGAGTCCGCTCTGCTCGGCAATGGTCGCAGCCAGCTCGGTCACGCGCCGGGTCTTGTCGGCCAGGGTGCCCAGCTGCTGCTGAAAGACCACCTGTTCGAGCGCCTCGAAACGCTCGTCGAGACGCTGCTTGCGGTCGGTCTCGAAGAAAAAGGCGGCATCGGCCAGCCGGGGGCGGATCACGCGCTCATTGCCCTCGATGACCTGTTGCGGGTCATGGCTTTCGAGGTTGGCGATGGTGATGAAGGCCGGCAGCAGCTGGTCGTTGTCGCCCAGCAGGTGGAAGTATTTCTGATTGCCTTTCATCGACGAGATCAGGCATTCCGCCGGCACTTCGAGAAAGCGCTCATCGAAGCGACCGGTGAGTGCGACCGGCCATTCCACCAGGCCGGTGACTTCATCGAGCAGGGCTTCGTCGACCACGGCTGTGGCATCCAGCAGGGCGGCCTCGGCACGGACCTGCTCGAGAATCATGTTGCGCCGTCGTGGCAGATCGGCGATGACCCGGCCCGGGGATTCCAGGCGAGCAAGGTAGTCATCGGCGTGAGCGAGCTCGATCGGGTCCGGATGATGGAACCGATGGCCACGGGTGAAGCGGTCGGCCTTCACACCCAGCACTTCGGCGTCGATGACGTCGTTGCCATAAAGCAGCACCAGCCAGTGCACCGGCCGTGAGAATTCGACCCGGGAAGCGCCCCAGCGCATGCGTTTGGGCACCGGCAGGCTATCCACGGCGCTACGTACCATGGCAGGCAGCAGGGCCGCGGTCATTTCGCCTGCCTGGGTAAAGCGATGCCCCAGTCGTAGCCCCTTGTCGCTCTCGATATGGCTGAGCTGATCAACCTCGAGGCCCAGCGAGCGGGCAAAGCCGGTGGCAGCCCTGGTGGGCTGCCCCTCGGCATCGAAAGCCGCACTGACGGCCGGGCCGAGACGTTCGATATCGCGATCGGGCTGGCGATCGGCCAGGTGGGTAATGGTCACGGCCAGGCGGCGTGGGGTGGCGTGGGGGTGAATCTCACCGAAGCTGATGTCGGCCTCGATCAGCCCCTGGCGCAGACCACTGGCGAGCGCATCGGCCAGCGGCGCCAGGGCTTCCGGGGGCAGCTCTTCGCAGCCCAGTTCTACCAGCAGGGTATTGTCGGCTGCCATCAGCTCGCTTCCTTCTGACCGATCAGTTCATTGCGCAGCGCTTCGGGCGCCATGGGGAAACCGGCGGCCTCACGCGAGGCGTAGTAGGCCTGAGCCACGTTGCGGGCGAGGGTGCGCACACGCAGGATGTAGCGGGCGCGCTCGGTCACCGAAATGGCATGGCGGGCATCGAGCAGGTTGAAGGTGTGGGATGCCTTCAGCACCTTCTCATAGGCCGGCAGCGGCAGCCCCGCTTCCAGCAGGGTGGCGCAGTCACGCTCGCAATGCTCGAAGTCGGCCAGCAACGTGGGCACATCAGCGTGCTCGAAATTGTAGGCGGACTGTTCGCGTTCATTCTGCAGATAGACATCGCCATAGGTCACTTCGCTACCGTCCGGCCCGCGCGCCCAGATCAGATCGTAGACACTGTCGACGTTCTGCAGGTACATGGCGATGCGTTCCAGTCCGTAGGTCAGCTCGCCCATGACCGGATAGCACTCGATGCCGCCGGCCTGCTGAAAGTAGGTGAACTGGGTGACTTCCATGCCGTTGAGCCAGACCTCCCAGCCCAGCCCCCAGGCACCAAGGGTGGGAGATTCCCAGTTATCCTCGACAAAGCGTACATCGTGAACCAGCAGGTCCAGCCCGAGTCGTTCGAGCGACCCCAGATAGAGCGCCTGCAGATTCTCGGGGGAGGGCTTCATCACTACCTGGAACTGATAGTAGTGCTGCAGCCGGTTGGGATTCTCGCCATAGCGGCCGTCGGTCGGGCGGCGCGATGGCTGCACGTAGGCGGCATTCCAGCTTTCCGGGCCGATCGAGCGCAGGAAGGTGGCAGGGTGAAAGGTACCGGCGCCGACCTCCATGTCGAGCGGCTGCATGATCACGCATCCCTGCTCGGCCCAGTACTGCTGAAGGGCGAGAATCAGGCCCTGAAAGGTGCTCACGTCGGGCGTCGACGCGGTCGTCGCTTGAGCAGTCATCGAAAGGTACCGTTGGCCCATGAATTCATCGACCGGCAAGTATACAATCAGCGACCATTGGGTTATAGGGCCGCAGCCGGTGTCAGTGCGCCCGCGGGCCGGGGCAGCGTGTGCCGCATCGGCGGTGTTACGCTGTGTCGCTCCGCCATTGGCGGCCTTTCGGATACGGCAGTTGCAGGAGAGTATCAATGATCGTGGTCACAGGGGGTGCCGGTTTCATCGGCGCCAATATCGTCAGGGCACTCAACGAGCGCGGCCGCAGTGACATCATGGTCGTCGATGACCTGTCCGACGGACGTCGCTTCGTCAATCTTGCCGACTGCCGGATTGCCGATTATCTCGACAAGGATGATTTCCTGACCCGGATACGCCACGAGTCGCGGCTACCGGCCATCGAGGCGATCTTCCACGAGGGGGCCTGTTCGGATACCACCGAGTGGGATGGTCGTTACATGATGGCCAACAACTTCGAATACTCGAAGGTGTTGCTCGATTACTGCCAGGCCCATCAGATTCCCTTCCTGTATGCCTCGTCGGCGGCCGTTTATGGTGGCAGTGACGTGTTCAGCGAGGCTCCGGAACACGAGCGACCGCTCAACGTTTACGGGTACTCCAAGCTGGCCTTCGATCAGCACGTTCGTGCGCGCTGGGACCGGCTGACTACCCAGGTGGCCGGTTTCCGCTACTTCAACGTTTACGGCCCGCGTGAGCAGCACAAGGACAGCATGGCCAGCGTTGCCTACCACCATTACAGCCAGATGGAACGTGGCCAGAATCCGAAGTTGTTCGGCGCTCACGAGGGCTATGAGGCCGGCATGCAGAGCCGTGACTTTATCCACGTTGATGACGTGGTCGATGTCAATCTGTGGTTTCTCGAACATCCCGAGTGCTCGGGCATCTTCAACCTGGGGACCGGGCGCGCTGAACCCTTTCAGGCGATTGCCGATGCGGTCATCGAGTTTTATGGCCGAGGCCAGGTGGATTACATCGATTTCCCCGAGCACCTCAAGGGGCGTTATCAGAGCTTTACCCGAGCCGATATCAGCCGGCTGAGGGCCATCGGCTACGAGCGTGAGTTTCGCACGGTGCATACCGGCGTCACCGAATACCTGCAGTGGCTGACGCGCGCTGATCATGGGTGAGGCGGGTATTCTCTCTCCCTCGGCAGTACGTGGCGAACGTATTCTGGTTGTTGGACCCGCCTGGGTCGGCGATATGGTGATGGCGCAGAGCCTGTTCATGGTCCTGCGCCGGCGTGATCCCGAAGCGGTGATCGATGTCATCGGGCCGAAATGGTCGACGCCGATTCTCGAGCGCATGCCCGAAGTGCGCCGGTCCATTACCCTCGATGTCGGTCATGGCGATGTCGATCTGCTCTCCCGCTGGCGGCTGGGGCGCTCGCTGCAGGGGCAGTATGATCGTGCCATTGTCCTGCCCCGGTCCTGGAAGTCGGCGCTGGTGCCCTTTGCTGCCGGTGTGCCACACCGCACCGGGTTTACCGGCGAGCAGCGTTATGTGCTGCTCAACGACCGTCGGCAGCGCAATCGGGACGTGCTCGATCAGACCGTCAAGCGTTTCGTCGCGCTGGGCGTCCCCGCTGACGAGTCCGCACCACTGCCCCAGGTGCCGCATCCGCAGCTGACGCTGAATGCCGATAGTCAGCGCCGGTTGCTGAGCGAGCATGAGCTGCACCAGCCCCTGATCGGGCTGATGCCTGGTGCGGAGTATGGTCCTGCCAAGCAGTGGCCGCTTGCTTACTTTCGCCGTGTGGCGCAGCAGATGGTGGATCGTGGCTATCAGGTGGTCGTGCTGGGGGGGCCAAAGGATCGCCCGGCGGGTGACACCATCAGTGAGCGCCTCGCGGGGGTGGTCAATCTCTGTGGTCGGACCACGCTGGCGGATGCCGTGGATCTGCTGGGCTGCTGTGAACAGGTAGTGACCAACGATTCCGGCCTGATGCATGTCGCCGCCGCGGTGGGTACTCACTTACAGGCCATCTACGGCTCTTCCAGCCCACGCTATACGCCGCCACTGACCGGGCGGGCCGATATCCACTGGCTGGAACTCTCCTGCTCGCCCTGCTTCGAGCGCACCTGTCCGCTGGGGCACACCAACTGTCTTAATCAGCTGGACCCTGCCAGAGTGATTGCTCGCTTATCGTCCGAGTCCTGACATACGTGGCATGGCCGAACCCATCAGGGACGGCCATGTCGTCGGATCAGTCGTCGTGGCGTGAGCTTTTCAGCTGCATGTCCTGACCGTGACGCGCCAGCGCCAGATCGATCAGTCGCCCGACCAGTGCCGAATAACTCAGACCGCTGGCCTGCCACAGCTTGGGATACATGCTGATGCGGGTGAAGCCGGGCAGGGTGTTGACCTCATTGACGACCACCTGCCCCTGTGGCGTAAGAAAGACATCCACGCGTGCCAGCCCGGCGCACTCCAGCGTTTGAAAGGCGCGCACCGCGACCCGGCGAATCTCGTCACTGCTCGCCTGATCGATATCTGCCGGCACGGCGATGGTAGCGCCATCATCGCTGATGTACTTGGTGTCGTAGGAGTAGAAGCTGTCGCCGCTGACCACGATTTCGCCGCAGACGCTCGCCTCGGGCGTCTCGTTGCCGAGAATGGCGCATTCGATCTCTCGACCCTGCACCGCCGCTTCGACCAGTACCTTGTGATCGAACGACAGGGCCAGTTCGAGTGCCTGCGCAAGGCCTGCGGCGTCATCGACCCGACTCACGCCTACCGAAGAGCCCTGATTGGCCGGCTTGACGAACAGAGGGGTACCCAGCCGGGCGGCGAGGGCGTCGAAGTCGGCACGCTCGACATCATGGCGATGAAAGGTTGCGAAAGGCGCCACGTTAAGCCCGGCATCACGCAGCAGGCGCTTGGTCATGTCCTTGTCCATGCCCACGGCAGAGCCGAGCACGCCGGAGCCGACAAAGGGCAGATTGGCCGTTCGCAGCAGCCCCTGCAGTGAGCCATCCTCGCCCAGGGTGCCGTGGACGATGGGAAAAATGACATCGAGCTGATTGAGGTGGGTGGCCCGTTCGGGTTCGATCAGCTGCTCACGTTCGCGACCCGGTACCAGGGCGACGTCGCGCTGTGAACGATTGAGGGCAATGCGCGCCGGATCATCGGCATTGAGCAGGAAATCCGAGGCCTCGTTGATGTGCCACTGTCCCTGTTTGTCGATACCGATCAGGGTGACCTCGAAGCGTTCCCGGTCGAGTGCATCGACGATATTGCGGGCCGACTGCAGGGATACTTCGTGCTCGGCCGACTTGCCGCCGAAGATAACGCCGACTCTGATCCTGCCCATGGGGTGCTCCTTCTGATCGTACTGGCCATGATTGCGTGGGCGCATGATGCCATGTTCACCGGCCCCTGTCGGCTGCGACACCGCCCATGCAATGGCGGGTACGCCAATCAGGCTTTTGCGAGCAGCCGTTGATACAGCGTCAGGTAGGTCTCACCCATCGCTTCGGGCGTGAATTCGGCCAATCGCTGCCGGGCACCGCCCACCAGTCGGGTGCGGCGCGCCGGATCATGGCGCAGGTCCACGATGGCCTCGCTCAGGGCGCGGGCATCATCGGGGGGAATCAGGACGCCGCTGCGGCCATCGATAACGATATCGGGGATGCCATCGACCCGGCTGGCGATGATCGGCACGCCAGCATCCATGGCATCGAGCAGGGTCGAGCCCAGACCTTCGTTGCGTGAAGGAAAGACAAACAGATCGAAGGCGGCCAGATAGTCGCCCACGTGAGGCTGAAACCCCTCCCAGAGCACATTGTCGAGATCGCGACTCTCCTCGCGCAGTGCTTCACCATCCTCGCCCTCTCCGAGCAGAACGAACAGCAGATCAGGATGCTCATGGCGCAGTTGTCGGGCAGCCTCGATGATCAGGCGCTGCCCCTTGTGGCGATCGACCAGTGCGCCGACATGACCGACCACGAAGCGGCCGCTGAAACGCTCCTGCAGCGTCTCACCGATAACGGCATGGCGCGGCAGGTGGGAGAGGGCGCTGGGAATACGCTCGACCGGGCACCAGTGGCGTTCACGCAGATGGCTTTCGATCGGGGAAGAGATCGCCACCGCTGTCGCGGCATCGCCATAGGTACGGCGATTGAAGGGCTTGTCGCGTACCGGTTGAGGCACCCTGCGGGTGAGCAGATAGGGGGTCCGTCGCAGCTGACGATGCAGCCAGGCCCAGTGCACCGCCCGGGCCTCATGGGCATGTACCAGGTCGGCACGTCGCCCGCAAAAGTGGCCGGCCAGAGGGTGGGTCGTAGAAATGAAAGTGAGTGTTTGCAAACCGTTCAGCTCTTCGCGCATGGGCGAGTCAGGCCGGCAGACCAGACTCTGCTCGATGCCATGGGCGGCCAGTGCAAGGATCAGCAGCACGGTCTGGCGTTCGCCCCCGCGAAACCCCCGAGCGAGATTGACGTGTCGAATATGCAAGTGAGTACTCACCTTGTCTGCAGTGGCTGTAAGCGGCGCAGGCAGTGCCGCATGTTACCAGATGCGATCGAAATCCTCGGCGTCCCGGACCTTTGCGTCGCGCTGAAACTCCAGCAGCTTGGCATATTTCAGATAGGCATTGAGTGCCGCCGACAGCGCCACCGACAGCCCATCAACGCCGGCAGTGAACCCGCGCTGAAAGAGGTACTTGCGTACGAAGGCGTTACTACCATGCAACCAGGGTGAGCAAGCGTTCACTTTCTTTCCCTTGAGATACATGATCTTGGCGGCACGATTGGAGAAACGACCGCTGGCCTTGGTAAACAGTTCGCCAAGATTGGCAAAGGAGTAGTGTTCCAGATCGGCGTCAAGGTGGACTGCCTGTCCTGCCTGGACCGAAGCGTGCTGCCGGGTTTCGGAAAAGGCGGTGCGATCACGATCAAACAGGCGGATGCAGTAATCCGGGTACCAGCCACAGGCCCTGACCCAGCGCGAACCGATGAAGTTGCGGCGACGCAGGGCATAGCCGTCCGGCCCGTCTTCGGCAAGAACGAGTGCCCTGATGACGCTGACGGCCTGCTCGGTGAGTCGTTCGTCAGCGTCCAGCGAAAGTACCCAGCGATGGGCAGCATGACGAGGACCCACATTTTTCTGCAGGCCGTCACCGAGGTAGGGCTGATGGATCACCCGAGCGCCCATCGCCCGGGCGCGCTCGCAGGTATCGTCCGACGAGCCGGAGTCGACCACGATCAGTTCACTGCAGACCTGTGACAGCGAGGTCAGACAGCCCTCGATGTTGTCGGCTTCATCAAGCGTGATGACCACCCCGCTGATCGGCAGGGTGGTTTTTGGAGTGTCGTTCATGAGCGGCGTCTCATCGGAAGAACCGTTTCATGGACTGAACGGCATCAAAAACCGCCGGCGAGAAATCCTGCTCGGGCAGCGGGTTCATCTGCCGATCATAGACGGTCCAGTCCCCGCTCTGATCGATCTCGGTAATGCGATCCGATTCGATGATCCCGTACTCGGTATAGCTGCCGGCCTCGACCCAGTTACGGTCGATATTCTGACCCAGCAGATCCTGACCGAGACTGTAGTCGCCTGGTGGGTTGCTGCAGTTCAGGGCATGCGTCATCAGGGTTGGCGCCAGGCTGAAATGGCTGGTCCGACCGTTGTGGACTTCGTCAGGCACCCCCGGGCCGTGGATCACCAGCGGGACTCCGGTCTGCCAGCGAGTGAAGTTGCTGTTGTGGCCCCAGTAGTTGTGTCCTGAGTCGTTGAACTCCTGACCATGATCGGAAGTGAAGACCACGATCGTATTGTCCCACTCTCCGTGCGCCTTGAGATCCGCGATGACCTTGCCGATCAGGCGGTCATCATAGTGGGCAGCATTGCGGTGCAGATTGCGAATCGGGATCGGGTCGGTGTCCGGACCCAGACGTGCATACTCCATTTCCCGGGCCGAAGGCTGCCAGGGCATATCGGCATCCTGCGGTACGCTATAGCCATGGGGGGCATCGTAGAACAGGAAGCCGAACCAGGGCTTGTCAGGCCGGGTCTGGCGACGCTGCTGTTGCCAGTTCAGCCAGTCTTTGGTCATGTTGGCATCGCGGGCGGCCGGTGTGGCGCCTTCATGAGTACGCAGGCGCAGATCGGGCACCGAGGCGAAGGCGGTGCGATCAAGGCCGACGCCATCGAGACTGGCAGAAGAGAAAATACCCAGCGGATAGTCGTGTTGTTGCAGGGTGCGGATCAGCAGGCTGGGTGTCTGGGAGTTCTCCATGAACTGCCAGTAGTTGCCCGAAAGCCCGTAGAGCAGACTGAATGTGCCGGTGCGGGTGCCGTTGCCGCCACTGTAGTGATGAGTAAAGCGAGCGCCATCACGCGCGACCGAGAACATGTTGGGAGTTGTTTTGTCATCGAGCTCATCGAAGCGCCAGGAGTCGAGTAGCACGATCAGTACATTGGGCGCATCCGGCCCCGGCGAACAATTCAGTGGTGCCTTCGGCCAGTCGAGATTGGCGTTGTCATGATGGCCATCCATCTTCAGGCCCTGCTCGCGGGCGGCGCGCGGGTCCAGCCAGCCGTGCTTCTCCATGAATCCCTTGGCCGTCGCAGGGTAGAAAAGCGGATAGATGCTGGTCTGCTGGGTCACCGAGCGGTCGTAGCGTGCGTCACCAATGAGATGAATGACATGACTGGCGATGGCCATTACCAGCAGCACGATAAAACTCTTCCAGACCGGGAAGCGTACCTCGCGAGCGCGGGCAAAGAGTCGCCAGGCAAGCCATAGCTCGATCAGTGCAAGGCCGACGCCGACACCAATGGCAATCAGCCAGGAGTACAGCGAGAAGCTGAAGGTGTCGCCATTGCTGTCATGCAGGAACATCGCCAGCATGAAGCGGTTGATATGAAAACGGTACTGGGCAAATACCACGGTATCCAGTGCCAGCACCCACAGCCCGGCAGTGGCGATCACGGCGGCGGGCCAGATCATCCAGCGGCGGCGCAGGAACAGACTGAACAGGCCCATCGGCAGCCAGCCGAGCATGGCCAGCATACCGAAGTGGCCCAGCCAGGTGGTGATCAGAAATACCCAGCCCAGTCCGGTATCCGGCACATTGAGCCAGGGCAGGTAACGCAGCGCCACCAGCCAGACAATGACCAGATTGATCAGGGTGAAGAAGGCACTGGCGCGCAGCCGGAAGCTGCGCGAATCGTGCGATGTTCGGGGAGGTGTGCGCGAAGACGAGGTAGTGGATGCCATGAGCGAAGCTTCAGACCTGTTGCGTAGCCGTGGAGAATTCAGCGTGATATCCCTCGAGAATACCGGCCATCAGTGAGTCGGCACGCTCGGGAGCGAAACGTTGTAATGACCGCTGCAGGCGGTCGAGATTGCGCTGCTGCCAGCGCCCTTGTGCGCGCAGGCGACAGCGATCAAGATCGATAACCCATGCCTGTGGCTCGGGTGACTCGCTGATGAGCAGGTTGCGGGCATTGAGATCGACATGGTCGAGACCGGCGGCGTGACAGCGTCGAATGGCGCGCCCGGTCACCTCCAGCAACGCCGGGTTGACGTCAGGGGCATCGATCACGCTGGCCAGAGCCTGGGTGCCGATCAGGCGCTCGGTCATCAGCGCCCCTTCATACAGTCCACCGAAACGCCAGACACAGGCGCCAATCGGCCGGGGGACCGGCAGTTGAGCATCGTGTAGCGTGGCGGTCAGACAGCACTCGCGAAAGGGGCGGCTGCGCTCCACGCCCTGCCAGAAATAGCGCTGGCGCGAGAGATGAGCGATCAGACCGCCACGCCGATAGTGGCGTAGTACCCAGTTCTGGCCCGCATGAGCAATGAACAGGCTGGCGCCGCGGCCGGGGGCTTCACCGGTGACGGCATCCCTGTATCGCCAGTATTCACTCCGGAACCAGTCGGCGTTCATTTGTGGCGCCGATTCAGGGTCATATAGAATGTGCGCATTCGCTTTTCGGGACGTTGCCATCCGCATGAAGCATCCTCTGCCCGCCCACCCGGCACATCTTTGCATACTGCGCCTGTCCGCGCTGGGTGATGTCTGCAATCTGGTTCCTGCCGTGCGTGCGCTACAGCGTCAATGGCCCCAGGTGCGGATCACCTGGATTATCGGCCGGGGGGAGCACAGTTTACTGACCGGCCTCTCCGGGGTCGAGTTCGTGGTGTATGACAAGGACACCGGTCTGGCCGGTATGCGCCGCATCTGGCGAGAGCTGCGCGATGTGCGCTTCGATGCGCTGCTGCACATGCAGCAATCGATTCGCGCCAGCATGCTCTCGCTGGGTCTTCACGCCAATGTCCGGCTGGGCTTCGATCAGGCCCGCGCCAAGGACTGGCAGACCCTGTTTACCCAGCGTCAGCTCGACCCTCATCCACGGGCCCATGTACTGGAATCCTTCATGGATTTTGCCCGTGCCATGGGGGTCGAGGACACCCGGCTTGAATGGGATATTCCGCTCCCCGCCGAGGCAGTAGCCGAGGCCGAGCAGTGGATTGATGGCCGTCGCGTGCTGGTCATCAGTCCCTGTGCCAATCCTCGCCTGCGCAATTTCCGCAACTGGTCGGCCGCCGGCTATGCCGCCGTCATCGAGCATGCGTGGGCTCAGCATGGTCTGACGACCCTGTTGACCGGTGGAGGCAGCGCTCAGGAGCGTGAAATGGGCGCCGAGATACTGCGTCACTGCAGCACCGCCGAACCTGTCGATGCCATTGGGGCCACTTCGCTCAAGGGGCTGCTGGCCCTGATCGATCGTGCGGCGGCGGTTATTGCGCCCGATTCCGGCCCGGTGCACATGGCCAATGCCATGGGAACGCCGGTCGTCGGCCTCTATGCCACGACCAACCCCGAACGGGCGGCGCCATACTGCTGGCGTCAACACGTGGTCAACCGCTACCCCGATGCGGTAAGTACCTACATGCACAAATCCCCCGAGGCCATTGTCTGGGGGAGTCGGGTTCGTCATGCCGATGCCATGTCACTGATTACCTTCGAGGATGTAATCGGTGCACTCGATCGACTGATGGACGCCCCCGAACCCCTTGATGATGCTCGTCAGGAGGCTGGCTCATGAAGCTCGATCTTGCAGCGCTGGAGCGCGCTCGGGTACTGGTGGTGGGTGACGTGATGCTTGATCGCTACTGGCATGGGCCGACCTCTCGTATTTCTCCGGAGGCGCCGGTGCCGGTGGTCCGGGTGGATGAAACCGAGGATCGACCCGGCGGGGCGGCCAACGTGGCGCTCAATATCGCGGCCCTGGGGGCCCGGGTCGGACTGGTCGGACTGGTGGGCAATGACGACAATGCGGCCATTCTGCGCGAGCGACTCGCTGTCGTGGGCATCGAGAGCGATTTTCAGGTCAGCGAGACGGTACCCACCATTACCAAGCTGAGGGTGATGAGCCGCAATCAGCAGCTGATCCGGCTCGATTTCGAATCGCCGCTGGCTGATGTTGATACCACGCCACTGGAGGCGTGCGTGGAGCGTCAGCTCGAAGGTAGTGAGCTGATGATCGTCTCCGATTACGGCAAGGGCACGCTCTCGCGGGTGCAGGCGCTGATTGACGCCGGGCGCCGCGCCGGACGTCGGGTGCTGGTTGATCCCAAGGGGCGCGATTTTACCCGTTATCGTGGCGCCAGTGTTATCACCCCCAATCTGGCCGAGTTCGAAGCCGTGGTCGGTCCCTGCCCGGATGATGACACACTGGCAGCAAAGGGCGAGCAGCTGCGTCTCGAGCTGGGGCTTGAAGCGTTGCTGGTGACTCGTAGCGAACGGGGCATGACCCTGATCAGGGAAGGCCGCTCGCCGCTGCATCTGCCCACCCGAGCGCGCGAGGTATATGACGTCACCGGTGCCGGCGATACGGTTATCGGGATACTGGGCCTGGCGCTGGCAGCCGGGCACGACCTGGCCGAAGGTGTGGTGCTGGCCAACCTTGCCGCCGGGCTGGTGGTGGCCAAGCCGGGGACTGCCACACTCTCCGTAGCCGAGCTTTACAGCGCCTTGCAGAGCGATCATCTGGCCGAGTACGGCATAACCGGCGAGCGGGCCCTGATCGATGCGGTGCGCGCCGCTCAGGCCCGTGGTGAACGCGTGGTCATGACCAATGGCTGTTTCGATATCCTGCATGCCGGCCATGTCGCCTATCTCGAGCAGGCTGCGGCACTGGGCGATCGATTGATCGTGGCGGTCAATGATGATGCCTCGGTGGCTCGACTGAAGGGGGCCGGGCGGCCGATCAATCCGCTGGAGCGTCGTATGGCAGTGCTCTCCGGCCTGCGGGCCGTCGACTGGGTGGTTGCCTTCAGCGAGGACACACCACAGCGGCTGATCGAAACGGTCCTGCCTGATGTGCTGGTCAAGGGCGGTGACTATCAGCCCGAACAGATCGCCGGAGGAGAAGCCGTAAGACGCGCCGGTGGCGAGGTGCGAGTGCTCGGCTTCGAGGATGGCGTGTCGACCACGGCCATGATTGCTACCATTCTGGATCGGGAACGCTGATCGCGTGGGACGCAGACTTTACAGCACGACACTCTATGCGCTGATGCCGCTGATCTGGCAGCGGGTCTGGCGTGAATCGTTACCCGAACGCTCGCGACGTGAACGGCTCGGCCACATCCCTGACTATCGCGAGGAGCGTGTGCTCTGGGTACATGCTGCCTCGGTGGGTGAGGTCACCACGGCCCGTAGCCTGATCCGTTCACTGATTGATGATTATCCCGAACACCGGGTGGTGGTGACGACCATGACGGCCACCGGCGCAAGACAGCTGGTGACCCTGTTTGCCGATCTGGTGACCCATCACTTTCTGCCGCTGGATTTTCCCGGCGCTGCCCACCGCTTCATCGAGCGGTTACAGCCGGAACTGGGGCTGATTGTGGATACCGAGCTATGGCCCAATCTGATTCATGCTGCCAGTGATGCCGGTACCCCGCTGGCCGTGGTCAATGGACGTATCACGCCCAAAGCCTTCAGGCGTTATCGTCGCTTCGATGCCCTGATGCGCGAATCGCTGAGTCGGTTGGTCTGGGTGGGGGCCAAATCCGGTGAGGATGCCAAACGCTTTCGGACGCTGGGCGTGGAGGCGCGCAATCTGACCGTGACCGGCGCACTGAAATTCGATCTCGATATCGATGAAACCCGGCTCGGCGCTGGTGAGGCGCTGCGAGCCTCCTGGGGGGATCGACCGGTCTGGATTGCCGCTTCGACTCACGATGGGGAGGAGCAGGCCATCCTTGAAGCCCATCGCCAGGTGCTGAGTCAGCTTCCCGATGCGCTGCTGATTCTGGTGCCGCGTCACCCGCAGCGCTTCGATACCGTATACGAAACGTGTCTGGCCGAGGCCATGACCACGGTACGTCGCTCCCGACAGGAGGGTGTCAGGCCTGAAACGCAGGTCTATCTGGGTGACACCATGGGTGAGCTGATGCTGCTTTATGCCTGCGCTGACATGGCTTTTGTGGGCGGCAGCTGGCTTGAGGATGTGGGTGGGCACAACCTGCTCGAGCCCGCGGCCCTGGGCGTGCCGGTACTCAGCGGCCCCTGTCTGGAAAGCCTGCGCGAGGTCGCCGATGCCCTGGTCGTGGAGGAAGCCCGCCGGGAAGTGGCCGATGGCCATGCCCTTGGCAGGGTGCTGCTGGAACTGTTCGACAACCCGGCCGAGCGGGAGCGCCTGGGCACTGTAGCCCGCTCGCTCGTGGATGCTCATCGTGGCGCGCTGGCACTGACACGGCGTCATGTGGCGCGGCTGATAGAAGCCAGGCGTCTCGCTTACCTGATGGAAGAGGAGGGCGTTGAGCCGCCCTCCTGATACCTGCCGTTCAGCGGCCGTCTACCTGCTGCCAGCCGTGATGACGGCACTGAATACGAATGTGCTGCTCAAGCTGTGCCCGAATCTTCTTCAGAGACATGGTCTGCTGGGTAGGTGGGGCGCAGGGATCGTCCACCGGGCGATCAAAGCGCACCACGAAAACCTGACAGTTCTCGACATTGAGCCAGACGGAAATTTCGGTACGCCGGGTTGCGTGTGGCGAGGGGGCGAGCCGAAAGCGAACTTCCTGCTCGCGTGCCTGAATGCGCAGTGCTTCGGCTGGTAGCGGGGCCCGACACAGGGCATCGATGAGAGGGCCGGGGGCCGATCTGCCACGACTGGCATGACCGATGCCGAACAAGGCTCCGAAATCAAAGCGCTGGAGAAGGCGTAATGTGAGCGGAGTCTTTCCAGGGTGCACAGGCATATCCCAATGATGCGCTGGGCCAGGAGTGGCCGATTGATCGAAATCAGGCTGTTCATCGCTACAGCCTTTCGCACGTTCGGGCTTGGGCATGTTCCGGTTACCTGACAGAGGCTGAATGCTGGCATTCGCGGAAACCGTTGACCACTACGACGGGTTGCCGAGCGTGAGAAACGGTTAACTCAGGTTATCATGCATAAGTCTTAGCCATGATGACAAACCTGTTTCACGTGAAACAATCCTTGTCATTATCGGGCTTCAAAGCCTGACATGACGTTCAACGCCCAGTTCGGTCCCCAGTAACAGGGTGTCGGCACCACGATGAGCAAAAATGCCGTTGGTGACCAGGCCAGTGATGTCATTGAGTCGGGTTTCCATGGCGCCCGGGTCTTCAATCATGAGGCTGTGTAAATCGAGAATCTGATTGCCGTTATCCGTGATCACGCCTTCCCGATAAACCGGATCGAAACCGAGTAGAACTGTCTGGCGGGCAACATGTGAGCGCGCCATGGGGATCACCTCGATGGGAAGAGGGAAGGTGCCCAGCTGGGGGACACGTTTGGTCTGATCGGCAATACAGATGAAATGCTCGGAGCAGGCGGCCACGATCTTTTCCCGGGTCAGCGCTGCGCCGCCCCCCTTGATCATGCAAAAATCATCGTCGATCTCGTCGGCACCATCGATATACAGCGGCAGTGGTCCGACGCTGTTGAGGTCCAGTACCGTGATGCCATTGCGTCGTAGCCGCTCGGCAGACGCCTCCGAGCTGGCCACGGCCCCATCAAAGTAGTGACGGTAATCGCCCAGCAGATCGATGAAATGGTTGACCGTGGAACCCGAGCCCACGCCGAGTACGGTTTGCCGGTCGAGCTGCGCGCGAATCTCGTCGAGGGCCGCCTGGGCCACGGCGCGCTTCATTTCATCCTGATGGCGGGAAGTCATGGAAGAGATCTCCAGGGCGTCGAAGCGGGGTGTCGAAATGAACCTTTTGGTTCCTGCACGGCATTATAAGCAACCTGTCAGCGCCTGTAGACGCCGATGGGGCGCTTTGCCGACAATGAGTACGTTACAGCAGTGCATGTTTCACGTGAAACAGTAGCATCCTGCTCCGATCGATCCATCGATCGTCCGACCAGTGCACTGCTTCGGTATTTACCTTATTTTCAGGACACGAGCATGCTGGAAGCATACGCCAAGAAGATCCTTCAGGCGCGGGTCTATGATGCGGCCATTGAAACGCCGCTGTCAGCCGCCCCCTTTCTGTCCCGGCGGCTCAACAACCAGGTCTGGATCAAGCGTGAAGATCTGCAGCCGGTTTACTCCTTCAAGCTGCGAGGTGCCTACAATCGCATGGCACAGCTGACGCCGGATCAGCGAGCGGTGGGGGTCATTACTGCCTCGGCCGGCAACCATGCCCAGGGGGTCTCTCTGGCGGCCCAGCGCATGGGCGTGCATGCGGTTATCGTCATGCCGCGCATTACCCCGGAGATCAAGGTGCAATCGGCACGGGCCCGGGGGGCCGAGGTGATCCTGCATGGTGATGCCTTCAGCGAGGCCCTGGCACGAGCCCGTGAGCTGATGGAAGAACAAGGCTATAGCTGGATTCCACCCTTCGACGACCCCGATATCATTGCCGGTCAGGGCACCATCGCCATGGAGCTCCTGCGTCAGCATCCCGAACCGATCGAGGCGATCTTCGTACCGGTCGGCGGCGGAGGACTGGCCGCGGGGGTGGTGGCCTATGTGAAATATTTAAGGCCTGATATTCGTGTGTATGGCGTCGAGCCCGAGGATGCGGCCTGTCTCAAGCTGGCACTGGAAACGGGTGAGCGTCGAACGCTGCCGCAGGTAGGGTTGTTCGCGGAAGGGGTGGCCGTGGCCCAGATTGGTGAGGCGCCCTTCGAGATTCTGCGCGAGTACATCGATGGTGTGGTGACCGTGACCACCGATGAGATGTGTGCCGCAGTCAAGGATATCTTCGAGGATACCCGGGCAGTCTCGGAAACCTCCGGTGCACTCTCGCTGGCAGGACTGAAGAAGTATGTGCAGCAGCAGGGTGTTGAAGGCAAATCCCTGATTTGCATCAACTCGGGGGCCAACATCAATTTCGATCGGCTGCAGCATATTGCCGAACGCACAGAGCTGGGCGAGCAGCGCGAGGCCATCCTGGCCGTGACCATTCCCGAGCAGCCGGGCAGCTTCAAGCGCTTCTGTCAGGTGATCGGCGAACGCATGGTGACCGAGTTCAACTATCGCTATGCCGATGGTGAGCGAGCGCACATCTTTGTCGGTTTGCGGGTACGACCGGGCGGCAGTGATCGGATAGCGGTGATCGAGCAGTTACGAGCCGCGGATTATCCGGTGGAAGATCTCACCGACAATGAACTCGCCAAGCTGCATATTCGCCATCTGGGCGGTGGCCGTACGCCCTGGACGGCCAATGAACAGCTCTATCGTTTCGAATTTCCCGAGCGCCCGGGTGCGCTGATGAACTTCCTCGATCATATGCCTGAGGGCTGGAACATCTCACTGTTTCATTATCGCAATCACGGTGCCGCCTATGGCCGGGTACTGATCGGCATGCAGGTTACCGAGGATCAAGCGGGCCTCGAGCATCACCTGGATACCATCGGGTATCGCTACTGGCGCGAAACCGATAATCCGGCCTATCGGCTGTTCATGACCTGAAATAACGCCTGATAACCGGGATAATTGTCGCTTTGGCGTGTTGTCGATGAATCGGGAGCGTCCTATGATCGGCGACGCCGTCGCTGGAGACGGCTTTTCCCCGATGGAGCCGTAATGAAACGCAAGCCTGATCTGGTGCTGACTCTGGTCTTTATCTTTGGTATCGGCATGGTAGCCACCGGCTATGCTCAGACCCTGATGGGCTCCTGAGTACCGCGAGGCAGGTGTCAGCGGCCTAGCGCTGCGCTCGAATGATGGCGCGATCGCTGACCACGGCGTCGAGCGGGACATCCCACTCGGCGGCCGGCAGACTGTCGACCTGCTGACAGCCGTGTGCCAGGCCGATCAGGGTGGGTCGGGTACTGCGATGACGCGTAAATGCCAGAGTGCGATCGTAGAAGCCTCCCCCCATGCCCAGGCGGTTCCCGCGGGCATCAAACCCCACCAGTGGCATCAGGATCGTATCCAGAGCCCAGGCCGGCAGCCGACGGTGACGCTGGGCACTCTGCTGCAGCGCTGGCTCGGCGATGCCGAAGCGATTGGAAACCAGCCGCGTGTCCTGGCGCAGTTCGACAAACCATAGCCGGTTATGGACCAGAGGCCGCAGCACCGGCAGGTAGACGTGAATACCACGGCGGCGCAGGGTGGCGATGAGGGGGCCGGGGTCGATCTCGCCATCGTTGGGCAGATAGAAGGCCAGATGGGTGGCCCGCATGATTTCCGGCATGCGCAACAGCTGCTGACGCAGAGCCAGGGCAGCCTGGCGCTGTTCGCCCGGGGCAAGCGTACGACGACGATGACGCAGCATCCGACGCAGAGCGCGGCGATCGTGACCGGCGGTTACGGGCGCTATGGTGACGTTGGATCGGGATGTGCGAAGGGGTGAGGGCTCATTGCGCAGTGGCATGAGGAGTTCTCCGGGCTGCCGCTGTTGTTGTGGCCCTGAACCTATTGGTTCAGGTGGGTGGCCGCAGACGGGTCATCAGGCTTTCCGACGCGCGGACATGCACACAGACCCGCCTAGCGTTTGGCCTCCCTGGAGGTCAGTATAGGCTCGAGGGTCTATAAACAACTGGCGAACAACCCAGAGAACGATTCCATTCTAACAGATCGTGACCGCAGCGGCGAAAGTCTGATGAAGTTTCAGTCGTTGTCGTTCCGCTGCCGGGCCGGTTGATCAAGCGCCTGTTCGAGCCGTTCGGCAAGACCGGCAAGACGCTCTTCCAGCGCCTTGCGTGCGGCAATTTCGCGGATCAGCTCGTGCGTGATATTGAGGCCGGCCATCATCGCCACCTTGTCGATGCTGATGGTGCGCCCCCGGGACTGGATACCATTCATGGCCTGATTGAGATAACGGGCAGCCTGGGCGAGTTCCTCTTCCTCGCCGGGCGCACAGCTGACCACATAGGTCTGACCCATGAGGGTAATTTCGGCGGTCTGACGTGGTCCCTCGGACATGACATCACTTCCGGTACGGGCCAAGTGGTGGCCGTTGCGCTAAGATGGTGAACGCTGACGTGATGACGGTTCTCCGCGATCAGGACGCCGTGAACACCCGTCGTCGCCACTATAGAGAGCCGCTCGATGGCGGTCAACGCGACCGCTGGCCGGGTGGCAGCTGTACTCCTTACCGTAATCGAGGTCCGGATGTCGACCGATCAGCCGCCGGTGGATTTTGCCACCGTCGCCGATGTTTTTCTGGCTCATGGCAGCCTGCAGTCTCCCGCCTTTCTCGACGGTCAGCTCAGCGCCCGACTGGCACTGGCGGATATCGATGCCGAAGCATGGCTGACCCTGGTCTGTGAGTCGCTGGGGGTGGAAGAGCCCCGCTCCCGTGATGAGGCACAGGTGCTGCTGGCCTGGCGAGCCCAGGCACGAGAACGCCTGAGTGCTGCCGAGATGAGCTTCGAGCCGTTACTGCCCGATGAGCTGTTTTCACTCTCGGAACGTGCCCAGGCCCTGAGAGAGTGGTGTCAGGGCTTCAATGAAGTGGTCGAAGACGTGGATGAAGAGCAGCGCGGACAGTGGCCGGCCATGTTGACCGAGGCGCTCGGGGATCTGGGACAGATGACGGCCATCGAGACCGATCTGGCTGATACCCGGGAGAACGAGAACGATCTGTTTGCGCTGACCGATCATGCCCGCATGGCGGCCCTGATGCTGTATACCGAGCAGCATCCGGGGCGTCCACAGGTCGAGCAGCCTGAAGATGACAGTCATTCCGCCACTCGCCATTAGGGCGATGAAGGTGTCGTCCGGGAGTCCACATGCGTAATGCCCTGGCAGATCGTGATGAAACACAAACGGTCGATGTTGCCATTATCGGTGGCGGGCTGGTCGGTGCCAGCCTGGCGCTGGCGCTGGCGCCACTGATCGAGCGCTTTGATCTGAAGGTCGCCGTGATCGAGGCGGCTGCACTTGATGGCAGTGACACCCGCAGTTATCAGCCCAGTTTCGATGAACGCGCCAGCGCCATTGCCTATGGCTCGCGTCGTCATTTCGAAGCCATGGGGATCTGGTCACAGCTGGCCGAACGTGCCGGCAATATTCACCATATTCACATCAGTCAGCGTGGCCATCTCGGGACCACCCGACTCTCCCGGGACGATGTCCATCTTCCGGCATTGGGTCATGTGCTCCCCAATGCCTGGCTGGGGCGAGTGCTGCATGAGCGGCTGGCGACGCTGTCGCTTCAATGGCACTGTCCGACCCGCGTCGACCGGATCGAGCCGCAGCCGGGCGGCCATCAGCTGACGCTGGATTCCGGTATCGTGCTGAATGCCGGCCTGACCGTGCTGGCCGATGGTGGACGTTCGCCGTTGAAGCAGCAGCTGGGCATCGAAACCGATGTTCATCACTTCGGTCAGCATGCGTTGATCGCCAATGTCGAAACCGGGCGCGACCACCAGGGCTGGGCGTTCGAACGATTCACGCCGGAAGGGCCGATGGCGCTACTGCCGCTGACCTCAAGGCGCATGGCGCTGATCTGGACGCGTGAACCCGAAGCGGCCGAACAGCTGGCCCGGATGGCGCCCAGCCCTTTTCTGCATACCCTTCAACAGCAGTTCGGTGATCGGCTGGGCCGCTTTCGAAAGCTGGGGACGCGTCAGCTCTATCCCCTGTCAACCGCCCGGGCACGCGAGCAGTCGCGCCCGCATCTGGCCATTCTCGGCAATGCGGCCCATGCGCTGCATCCGGTCGCCGGTCAGGGCTTCAACCTTGCCCTGCGCGGGGCCATGACCCTGCGCGATACCTTGACTGACCATCTGGCCGAAGGGAAAGCGCCCGGCAGTGCCGCCATGATGCGCGAATTCGAACGCCGACGCGGTGCCGACCGCGATCTGATCATGCCGGCCAGCAATTCTCTGGTCACCCTGTTCGAGCATCAGTGGCCGGGACTGGGGCATCTGCGGGGTGCCGGCCTGGCAGGGCTGGAAGTGAGTGCGCCGCTCAAGCGGCTGGTCACCCGACGTGCCATGGGGTTGTTCCACCGGCGCGGGTGATCAGGCCCGGGATGAGCAGATCATGAATGAATCGAGGCGAGCCGCCATCAGAGCGGCGCGTCATGAGGCGAGGAAGCAATGGATTTCGACGTGGTGGTCGTCGGTGGCGGCCTGGTGGGGGCCAGTCAGGCCCTGATCCTGGCTGAGGCAGGCATGAGCGTGGCGCTGATCGAGGCCGGACAGCTCGGTGGCAACTGGACACCGGCGCGGATCGATCCGCGGGTCAGTGCCATTACACCCGCTTCTCAGGCGCTTTTCGAGTCGCTTGGTGTCTGGTCGGCCATGGCCGGGCGTCGGATCAGCCCCTATCGCCTCATGGAAGTCTGGGAGTCCGAGGGCACCGGTCGGATCACGTTCGAAGCCGAAGCCCTGGGTGTGTCGGCGCTGGGTCATATCGTCGAGAATGGCGTGATGCTGGCCGCGCTGGGCGAGCGGCTGCACACGCATCCCGGGGTGACGCTCTTCGAACACGCCACGCCGCAGGCGCTCAGCCGCGACAATGGGCGGACGACATTAACCCTGACGGAAGATCGTCAGCTGACGGCCGAGCTGGTAGTGGCTGCCGATGGCGCGAATTCGACCACTCGAGCGCTGGCAGGGATTCGCCGACGCGAGTTTGCCACCGGGCAGCGCGCCATCGTCACTACGGTGCATCATCGTCATGATCATCATGCGAGTGCCCGTCAATGCTTCCTGCCGACCGGCCCTCTGGCCTTCCTGCCGCTGAGTCCCGATGGCGCGCGCCACTGCTCTTCAATCGTCTGGTCGTGTCAGATCGATGAAGCCCATCGGCTGATGGCTCTCGATGACGATGCCTTTCAAAGGGCGCTGACGCATGCCTTCGAGCTGCCAGCCGATGATATCGAGGCGATCGAAACACGTTACGATTTCTCGCTGGTACAGCATCACGCACGGCGTTATACCGCTGATGGTGTCGTGCTTGTCGGGGATGCGGCCCACCGCCTGCATCCGCTCGCCGGGCAGGGCGTCAATCTCGGTCTGCTGGATGTAGCAGTGCTTGGCGAGGAGCTTGAGCGGGCCCGGCAGCGCGGTGCCCCGCTGGCAGATGAGCGCATACTGGCGCGCTATACGCGTCGCCGACGGGGTGACAACGCCACCATGCTGATGCTGATGGATGCCTTCAGGGTGGGGTTTGGCAGCCGTCTGCCGGCCCTGCGCCTGTTACGCAATCGTGGTCTTGCGCTGGCGGATGCCGGCGGACCGCTCAAGGATATGATGATGCGTCAGGCCATGGGAGCGCGTGACGATCTGCCGGGGCGTTTGCGCGCCTGCTGGCCGTACTGACCTGTTCGAGCCCCGGCTGGAAGCACGTCACTGTATTACTCGGGCCTCTTCGCCCGGCTGCCGGGTGCCTCCCGGGAGCTGGTTTGATCGCGCTGGCCGATGGCGTTCAGCCCGCGCAGCAGATTGAGCGCTTCACCAAGCTGGTAGTCACTTCCGGCGGCCGGGCTGTCCTGTGCAGCCTCGCCCTGGCCGGCCCCGGCAGCATTCTGCAGATGGCCGCTCAGATCCGACTCCCTGACCTGCCAGTCACTTCCCTGGGCAACTTCAAGGTGTCCCTGACGAACATCGACATCGGGGACAATACCCTCCGCCTGAATGGAGCGGCCGGCCGGGGTGTAATAGAGCGCCGTGGTGAGCTTCAGACCGGTGCCATCATTAAGCGGCATGACCGATTGCACCGAGCCCTTGCCGAAACTTTCGCTGCCCATCACGATTGCCCGATGCTGGTCCTGCAGGGCCCCGGAGACAATCTCCGCAGCCGAGGCCGTTCCTCCGTTGATCAGTACCACCATGGGGGTGCTTTCCAGGGCGGTTTCGGCATGGGCGGAGAACGACATTCTTGAATCCGGCAGGCGCCCCCGCGTGTAAACGATCAGGCCGTGATCCAGGAACAGATCGGCGACATCCACGGCGCCATCGAGCAGGCCGCCTGGGTTGTTGCGCAGATCGAGAATGACGCCGCGCAGCGGGTTCCGGCTATCGTCCTTGAGCGCTTTAATGGCGCTGCGTGCCTGCTCGGCTGTGCGCGTCTGGAACTGACTGATGCGCAAATAGCCATAGCCCGGCGCCAGCATGCGAGAGCTGACGCTCTGGCTCGAAATTTCGGCGCGCTCCAGCGTCACTTCGCGTGGCTGGGTAGCGCCTTCATGGCGGATGGTCAGCGTTACCGAGGTGCCGGCTTCGCCACGCAGCCGATCCACCGACTCTTCGAGCGACATGCCCTCGGTGGGTGTTCCGTCGATGGCAAGAATGCGGTCGTGTGGCTGCAGGCCGGCGCGTGCGGCCGGGGTATCATCAATCGGGGCAATGATGGTGAGCTGGCCATTTTCCTCGCCGATCTGAATGCCGATACCACTGAATTCGCCTTCTGTCGCTTCCTGTAGCTGCTCGAACTCATCCTGATCGAGATAGGCCGAGTGCGGATCCAGCCCGGAGAGCATGCCGCGCATCGCATTGCGCAGCAGCGTGGCGTCATCTACCTGATCGACGTAGGTGCGCTTGATACGCTCGAAGACCTCGGCAAAGGTCTGAACCTCCTCGATATCGATCTCGGGCGCCGACTGTGACGCCGGTGCAGATGACGACTCGGCAGGCATCTCGGCGGGCGTATCGGCTTCGGCCCACACTGGCGCCTGTAGCGTTAAGGGAGCAAGGCTCAGCATTAACAGCAGCGGAGTGCGACGCACGCGCATGGCGTCTCCTGAATGGTTCGGCAACGACGGTGACCTGAGGGCCACTGAGTCAGCATAGTCCGATCCGTATCGGGCATGCCATGGGTTGAGGGTCGGGCGTTCAGCGCCGAGCCAGCCAATGGTCGGGGTCAATCGGCCGACCGCCGCGACGAACCTCGAAATAGAGCGCCGGACGATGCCGACCGCCGCTGTCACCAACATGGGCAATGACCGCGCCACGATCGACCCGATCACCGGCCGAGACGGTCAGGCTCTGGTTGTGAGCGTAGAGCGTCAGTACACCGTCATGCTCGATGATGACCAGGTTACCGAAGCTGCGCATCCAGTGGGCAAACACCACCTGACCGGCGGCGACTGCCCGCACCGGCGTGCCGGCGCTGGCGGCAATCAGTACACCATTGCGGTCGATGCCGTCTCCCTGACCGAAGCGCGCCAGCAGACGGCCATCGACCGGCCATTTCGAGTGCTGTCCCCCGCTGGCACGGTGGTGAGTCGTCGCAGGTTCGGCGGCCAGCTCACTCTGGGTCAGTCCGGATTCGCCGGCTTTTGATGTTGATGATTTCGCTGATGCCTGCTGTTGGCGTCGCGCCTCGGCTTCGCGCTCGCGTCGGGCCTGGGCCAGCTGCTGCTGTAGCTGATCAACCATTGATTCGGCTTCTTCGCGCTCCGATTTCAGGTCGCTCAAGCGGGACTGCTGACTCTGATAGCGCTGATCGAGTTTGGCCAGCGCCTTTTGACGCTGCTGACGCTGCTCGGTCAACTGCTGTTGGCGCTGCTGCAGATTGGCGAGCAGCTCGCTGAGCTGCTGCTGCTGTTTGCGGGTGTCGCGTTGGTTGTCGGCGAGCTGCTGGTTGAGTGTCTCGAGTCTGGCGAGCTGTTTGGCGCGCGCTTCGTTGAGACTGTCGAGATAGCGCTGAAAGCGTTCCAGTTCAGTGGGATCATCGCCATTGAGCAGCATCTTGAAACGCGGCTGACGCCCCATCTCATAGAGGGCGCGCATCTGTTCGCCAAGCGCCTTTTGCTGGGCGTGACGTTGCGCTTCAAGGGCCTTTTGCCGCTGGCCGAGCTGTTTGAGCTGCTGACGGGTCTGCTGTTGCTGTTGCTGTAGCTGATCGATGCGCTGATGGGTGTCGGCCAGTGCCTGTTCCGCCTTGCGCAGGGTGCGCTGAGCTTCGCCACGTTCGCTGCCGGTACTGTCCAGACGCTGCTGGGTATTGCTGATACGCTGCTGGATCGATTTGAGCTGCGCCTTTGACGCCTCCAGCTCGGCAGCATGCGCCCGACCGGATAGAGGGAGCAGTGCACTCAGCAGTAGCGCCGTTGCCATGGCAGTCCATCGGCCTCGCATGGCCGAGCACTGCTTACCGCGGCCGCTGGAGGACCGCAATCCGAAACACGACACTGGCCTGACATCTCCCTCGTGCTGCTCATCATCCGACCGGGCTCGCCGGGCCATTGCCCGGCGAGTCGGCACTCAGCTGAAATCCACCAGACTGTGGCCGGTCATTTCCTGCGGTGGCTGCTCGCCCATCATGCTCAACAGCGAGGGCGCCAGGTCACATAGCCGCCCGTGATCGCGCAGCTGCGCCGGGCGCTGACCGACATAGACCAGCGGCACCAGGAAGGTGGTATGGGCGGTATGCGGCTTGCCGGTCTCCGGATCGACCATCTGCTCGGCATTGCCGTGATCGGCCGTCACCAGCGCACTACCGCCGGCACGCTCGATGGCTTCCAGCACACGGCCCAGACCGGTATCAACGGCCTCCACAGCGCCGATGGCGGCCTGCAGATCGCCGGTATGACCGACCATGTCACAGTTGGCATAGTTGCAGATGACCAGATCGAAACGGCCGGAATCGATTGCTTCGACCAGACGGTCGGTCACTTCACCGGCGCTCATTTCCGGCTTCTCGTCGTAGGTTTTCACGTCCTTGGGCGAATTCACCAGGATACGCTCTTCGCCTTCGAAGGGCTCTTCGCGTCCGCCGGAGAAGAAGAAGGTGACGTGGGCGTACTTCTCGGTCTCGGCGATGCGCAGCTGAGTGAGGCCGCGAGCGCTGGTGAACTCGCCCAGGGTGTTGGGCAGATCCTGTGGTGGGAAGGCGACCGGAGCATCAAGGCCATCGCTGTACTGCGTCATCATCACGAAATCAACCTGCGGCCGGCGCTCGCGGGCAAAACCGTCGAAGTCATTATCGACGAAGACCCGAGCCAGTTCGCGGGCGCGGTCGGCGCGGAAGTTGGCGAACAGCACGGCGTCGCCATCCTCGATGGTGACCGGGGCATCCTCGGGGCGCAGGCTGGTCGCTTCGACGAACTCATCGGTTTCGCCCCGCTCATAGGCGGCCTCGAGGCCGGCCTCGGCGGTCGTGGCGGTATGGGTGCCCTGGCCATCGACCACCACGCGCCAGGCCTGCTCGACCCGCTCCCAGCGGTTGTCACGATCCATGGCGTAGAAGCGACCCACCATTGAAGCGACATGGCCGACACCCAGCTGCTGGAGCTTTTCGTCAGCACGCACCAGCGATTCGTGGGCGCTTTGTGGCGGGGTATCGCGGCCGTCGAGAAACGCGTGAATGTAGACCCGCTTTGCACCCCGGGCGGCCGCCAGCTCAGCCAGTGCCAGAATATGATCCTCATGGCTGTGGACGCCACCCGGTGAGAGCAGGCCCAGCAGATGTACGGCGCGACCGCGCTCGATGGCGGCATCGATGGCGCCGGTCAGCGCGGTGTTGTCGGCCAGTTCGCCATCGCTGATGGCATTGGAGATACGGGTCAGACTCTGGAAGACCACACGGCCGGCACCGATGTTCATGTGCCCTACCTCGGAGTTGCCCATCTGCCCCTCTGGTAGACCTACATGCCCGCCATCCGTATGAATCAGGGTGTGTGGGCGCTCACTAAGCAGTCGATCCATGACGGGCGTGTTCGCCAGGGCGACCGCATTGTCGTCGGTGTTCGGGTTACGACCGTAGCCGTCGAGGATGATCAGGGCGACCGGACGGGGCCGATCGGTCCGTTCCTGTGACATGGAAAGCCTCGCTAACGGTGAAGGAGCAGGCGTGCCGACGTGAGAATGCGTCATCAAGCAGAGTCGGCGGCTGGCGTCATCATAACGCAGCCGATGGGCAGTGCGCATGATCGTATGCTTCCCCGGATGATCCATGCGCCTGCTCATGTATACTGGGCCCCTCCGGAATCCGGTCACCGGAGCGGCGCGTACGGCAGGCCCTGCCGGGTGCGTCGATGCAGACCCTTGCCGGGACACGCAACGAGTACGAGTTTGTCATGATTGATCAGCTTCTGGAGTTCGTGAGCCATCACCCTCTGCTGGTGGGTGCCTTTGTGGTAGTGGGTGTGGCCTTCATGGCCTATGAAGCCCGACGTAACGCTGCCGGGGGAGTCTCTTCCGGTGAGGCGACCGCCCTGATCAACCGCGAGGATGGTGTGATCGTCGATCTGCGTGACAAGAGCGAGTTCCGCAAGGCGCATATCCCCGGCTCGCGCAATATTCCCAATGATCGTCTCGACGATCGCATGCAGGAACTCGATGAGCACAAGGACAAGCCGATCATCGTGGTTTGCAAGATGGGACAGCAGTCCGGGGCCGCGGTCGAGAAGCTCAAAAAGGCCGGCTTTACGCGGGCAGTTCGCCTCAAGGGCGGCATCTCGCAGTGGCAGGCCGACAATCTGCCCACCGCTCGTCGCTGATCCACCGCCTCTGCACAGCGTCGAATTCAACCGTCACCGCAGGAAATCGCTACCATGTCCGAGAATAACGCCACCGACAGCACAGCCGAGAACGGTCAGGGCGAAGTCCAGTTCGCACTGCAGCGTATTTACGTCAAGGATATCTCCTTCGAAGCGCCCAATTCGCCGCAGATCTTCCAGCAGCAGTTTCAGCCGCGCGTGAAGCTGGACGTCGATACCGAGCACACCATGCTGGGCGAGTCGATGTATGAGGTCACCGTGCGAGTAACGGCGCATGTCTATAATGGCGATGAGCAGTCCACCGCCTTTCTTGCCGAAGTCGAGCAGGCCGGGCTGTTCACCATTGCCGGGCTGAGCGACGAGCAGCTTGGCCATACACTGGGTGCCTTCTGCCCCAATGTACTCTTCCCCTATGCGCGCGAGTGCATCGACAACATGGTCGGACGTGGCAGCTTCCCGGCGCTGATGCTGGCACCGGTCAACTTCGATGCCATGTATGCTCAGAAGCAGGAGCAGCGCCAGCAGCAGATGGACAGCTGATCCCTTGGCCGCCGGTGCACCACGCCTGTACGTCGATGCCGCGCTGACGCCGGCCAGTGAGCTGATCCTGCCAGAACGGGTGGCCCATCATCTCACCCGAGTGCTCAGACGCGGCGTGGGCGATGAAATTCGCCTGTTTGATGGTCTGGGTACCGAAGTAAGCGCTCACATTGCACGCAGTGAGCGCAAACAGGTGGCAGTCCATATCGATGCGCTACTGACACCGGTGGCAGAGTCGTCGCTGACAGTGCATCTCGGCCAGGCGATCTCCAAGGGGGATCGCATGGATT
Organism: Kushneria phosphatilytica; assembly: GCF_008247605.1. Classification (NCBI taxonomy): domain Bacteria; kingdom Pseudomonadati; phylum Pseudomonadota; class Gammaproteobacteria; order Oceanospirillales; family Halomonadaceae; genus Kushneria; species Kushneria phosphatilytica. The sequence continues at coordinate 52,250 of NZ_CP043420.1, forward strand.
ACGCCATCCAGAAAGCGGTCGAACTGGGTGTGGCGGCGATCACACCGCTTTATACCGAACACGGCGATGTCGCCCTGAAGGGTGAGCGGGCGGCGAAGAAACTGGCCCACTGGCAGGGCGTGGCAATCAGCGCCTGCGAACAGTGCGGCCGAGCAACCGTGCCGGTCATTGCCCCGGCCATGAAGCTTGCCGAATGGCTGGCGATGCGTGACGAGCCGGTGCGCTGGATGCTTCATCCGGGTGAGGCGAGGCTGGAAAGCACCACGACGATCGCGCGCGCTGCGCTGCTGATCGGCCCCGAGGGTGGGCTCAGCGAGGCCGACATGGCTGGCGCCCGCACTCATGGCTTTGCCCCACTGAGCCTTGGGCCGCGCATTCTGCGCACCGAAACGGCGCCGGTGGTGGCGCTGTCACTGCTGCAGTATCTCCATGGTGATCTGAGCCGCTAGCTTCCCTCCCTGGTCCGCTTTCAGGGCCATTGATGGTCCTGATGACACCTCATGTCCGCGCTTCTTGACTAAAGTGGTAGAGCGCACTGGCAGCATGTTCATTGGCCAGTGTTCCGTTCTTTGCCGACAAGGAGGTGCCCGTGGCTGACCCGACCGTAGCCGATATTCTGGTTGAAACCCTGTCCCAGGCCGGTGTGCAGAACATCTGGGGACTGCCGGGCGACTCTCTCAATGGCCTGACCGAAAGCCTGCGCCGTCAGGAGCGCATCCGCTGGCGTGGTGTGCGCCACGAGGAAGTGGCCGCGCTGGCGGCAGGCGCCGAGGCGGATGCCACGAAGAGACTCTCGGTCTGTGCCGGTTCCTGTGGTCCCGGTAATCTGCATCTGATCAATGGTCTGTTCGAGGCCCAGCGTGCCAACGTGCCGATGCTGGCCATTGCCGCCCAGATTCCTTCCAGCGAGGTGGGGCTGGGCTATTTCCAGGAGACCCACCCCGAGCAGCTTTTCCGCGAGTGCAGTGACTACTGTGAGCTGGTCTCTTCGCCCGAGCAGATGCCGCGTGTGCTGGAAACTGCGATGAATACCGCCATCACCCAGCGCAGCGTGGCCGTCATCGTACTGCCCGGCGATGTCGCCCTGCAGCCGGCACCGGTGAAGCGAGTGCAGTGGTCGAACCCGGTACGTGCGGTGCCGGTCCCCCCGCCGGAAGCGTTGGACGAGCTGGCTGGCATGCTCAACGAGCAGGGGCGTGTGGCGCTGTTGTGCGGCTATGGCTGTGATGGCTATCACGACCAGGTGGTGGCGCTTGCCGAACGGCTCAAGGCGCCTGTCATTCATGCCTTGCGGGGCAAGCAGTCGCTGGAGTACGACAATCCCTATGATGTCGGCATGACTGGGCTGATCGGTTTCAGTTCGGGTTATCACGCGCTCAAGGAGTGCGATTTTCTGCTGATGCTGGGGACCAACTTCCCGTATCGCGATTTCTTCCCCGAGCATGGGCGGATCGTGCAGATCGACGAGCGCGGGGCCCATCTCGGCCGGCGCAGTCCTCTGCTGCGCGGGCTGGTCGGCGATGTTGGCGCGACCCTCGAGGCGCTGCTGCCACGTCTGGAAGAGAAACAGGATCGCGACTTTCTCGATGACTCCCAGCAGCACTACCGCAAGGCCCGCCGCGGACTCGATGAGCTTGCCACCCCACGGGAAGCCGGCGAGCCGCTGCACCCCCAGTATCTGACAGCGCGGGTCAGCGCACATGCCGCCGCGGATACCGTGTTTACCTGTGATGTTGGCACGCCCACGGTCTGGGCGGCGCGCTATCTGGAGATGAACGGTCGGCGCCGGCTGACCGGCTCGTTCATGCACGGCTCGATGGCAACCGCCGTGCCCCAGGCGATGGGCTGGCAGGCGGCCTGCCCGGGGCGTCAGATAGTGGCGTTGGCCGGCGATGGCGGGATCACCATGCTGATGGGCGATCTGCTGACCATGGTGGAACAGCAGCTGCCGGTGAAGGTGGTGGTCTACAACAACGAGACGCTGGGTTTTGTGGCGCTGGAGATGAAGGCCGCCGGTTTTGTTGATACCACGACCAATCTTTCCGCGGCCAACTTTGCCGAGCTGGCCAATGCGCTGGGCATTCGCGGCATCCGGGTGGAGTCCTCGGAGCGGCTCGATGAGGCGCTGGAAGATGCTTTTGCCCACGATGGGCCGGTGATCGTCGATGTGCGCACTGCCAAACAGGAGCTCTCGATCCCCCCGCGGATCGAGGCCGAGCAGGCGAAGGGCTTCAGTCTCTACACCGTACGCGCGGTGATGAGCGGTCGTGGCGACGAAGTCATCGATCTGGCGAAGACCAACTGGCCGTTTCGGCGCAAAAAGTAAGTACTTGCCAGGCTGCAAATGCAACGCCCCGGCCTGATGGCCGGGGCGTTTTTGATCGCGCAGTGGGCCAGAGCCCGTGGCGTTCAGGATTTCTCGTCGATCAGGCGCTGCCGGGCCTGGCGCTCCTGCTCTTCGGCGTAGGAGGGGAAGTCGACATAGCCCCGCGCATCGCCGCCATAGAAGGTATTCGGATCGTACTCCGCCAGCGGCCAGTCGTTTTTCATCCGCTCGACCAGGTCGGGATTGGAGGTGAACAACCGTCCGAAGACCGGCAGGTCGATGGTGCCGTCATTGACCAGCTTCTCGGCCTCGGTCTTGTCCAGGTTACCGGCGAACAGCAGGTTGCCGTGGTAGGTATCACGGAACTGCTTGAGATAGTCGCGCGGCAGCGGTGGCATGCCCTGTCCGCCCTGATCGTGCAGATGCACATAGGCCAGATTGCGCTTGTTGAACTCCCGGGCGAGATAGAGATAAGTCTCGCCGTTGTCGTCGTACTCCGGCATATCGAACAGCTGACCGTGGGGCGAGAGGCGCACGCCAACGCGGTGGCTGCCGATCAGCGCGCAGACCTCGTCGACCACTTCGATCAGCAGTCGGCAGCGGTTCTCGCGCGAGCCGCCATACTCGTCATCACGATCATTGACCACGGCGTTGAGGAACTGCTCGAAGAGATAGCCGTTGGCACCGTGAATCTCCACGCCATCAAAACCGACATTACGAGCGTTGACCGCGGCCTGGGCAAAGTCGCGGACAATTTCGCGGACTTCACGGGTGGCCAGCCGGCGTGGCGTGCTTGCCGGCAGCATATCGGGGATGCCCTGCTCGTTATAGCCAAACGCCATGCCGCCCTGCTGTTCACTGGGGCCGACTGGTGCGGCACCGGCGATCTGTACCGAGGTGTGCGAGACTCGGCCGACGTGCCAGATCTGGGCAAAGAAGACACCTCCGCGCTCATGTACCGCCCGGGTCGCCTTGGCCCAGCCGTCCAGCTGATCGGGGCCGTAAATGCCGGGATTGTAGAGATAGCCCGTGCCCTGACGGGAGACCGGTGTCCCTTCGGAAATGATCAGTCCGGCACTGGCGCGCTGACGATAGTAGAGGGCGCCCATTTCATTGGGGATATCGTTCGGCGCCCGCGAGCGGGTCATCGGCGCCATGATGATGCGGTTGTCGAGTTGAATGCCGGCCAGGTCATAGGGCTCGAAGAGTGTACTCATGCCATCCTCCATCGGTGACTGGAACAGGCCGCGCGCAGAAGACGCCGGCCCTCGGTGTGAGGCAAGCCTGGCAAGCCGTTAGCATTCGAACAATAGTTTTCGTAAATGCCCATGATGGGGTCGTGCCTGGTCGCGACCGAAGGGTTGCGCCATACTGGCGCCGTTTATCACCGGGATGCCGGTCAGCAGGAGTCGAACATGAGTGCACGTACGCTGGATATGGCAGTGGTCATGGACCCCATTGCCGATGTTGCCTACAAGAAGGACACCACCCTGGCCATGCTGTGGGCGGCGCAAAAGCGAGGTCATCGGTTATGGTATCTGCAGCCGGAAGATCTCTATCTGAAGGAGGGGCGCGCCATGGGGAGACTGCGCCGGCTGGAAGCGTTCGAGGATCCGGCACACTGGTATCGGCTGGGTGATGTCGAAGCCGGACCGCTGGCGGAAATGGATGTCATCCTGATGCGTCAGGATCCGCCGGTGGACAGTAACTTCATCAATGCCGTACATCTGCTTGGCTTTGCCGAGCGTGAAGGCGTACTGGTGGTCAATCCCACAAAGGCCCTGCTGACCTGCAACGAGAAGCTCTACGCCCAGCAGTTTCCGCAATGCCTGGTGCCCACCGTGGTGTCCTGTAACGAGGCCGTGTTGCGCGAGTTTCACGCCGAGCAGGGTGACACCATCTTCAAACCGCTTGATGGCATGGGCGGCAATGGCATCTTTCACGTCACCCCTGACGGGCGCAATATCGGCTCGATCATCGAACAGCTGACCGATCGTGGTGCCCGTCAGATCATGGCCCAGCGCTATATTCCCGAGATCAGTCGTGGTGACACCCGCATTCTGCTGATCGACGGCGAACCGGTGCCGCATGGACTGGCGCGTATCCCTACTGCCGGAGAGGTGCGCGGCAATCTGGCAGCCGGGGGCCGGGGTGAGGCGCGAGCACTGACCGAGCGTGACTACTGGCTGGTGGATCAGGTGAAGGACTCGATCCGCGAACAGGGCCTGATCTTCGTCGGGCTGGATGTCATCGGCGATTACATTACCGAAATCAACGTGACCAGTCCGACCTGCGTGCGTGAGATTGATGCCCAGACCGGCAGCGATATCGCCGGCATGCTGATGGATGCTATCGCCCGACGATTCGCATGATCTTCATCCACTGATGACAATGTCTCCAGCGTTGGTGAGTGCTCGCTTTTGAACAGATCCATGGGTAACGCCCCGGGTTGCCGACAAGTGTTACACTAGACGCATTAACCATGACGGCCAGGCAGCCCAGATGGCGCCGCGCCGTCCCGTGACTCCAACACTGCGTTGGCCTGACGCCACGTCCGGGAGATCTATGCAAACCCTGCGCGATCATTTCCTGATGGCGATGCCACATCTGGAAGATGAAAACTTCGCTGGCACCCTGAACTACATCTGTGATCACGATGAGACCGGCACGCTGGGTCTGATCGTCAATCGCCCGTTGTCACTGACGCTCGAAGGACTGTTCGAGCAGCTCGATATCGACGTCTCCGATTGCCCGCATCTCGAGATGCCGGTGCTTTACGGGGGACCGGTACATCGTGATCGCGGCTTCATCCTGCATCGGGGCAACGCCGATGAGTGGGACTCCAGCCTGCAGGTCTGTGAATCGCGTGCGCTGACGACTTCGATGGATGTTCTCCATGCGCTGGCCGAAGGGCGCGGACCGGAAGAGTTTCTGGTCTGTCTCGGCTGTGCCGGCTGGCAGCCCGATCAGCTGGCCGAGGAGATCAAGGAGAATACCTGGCTGAACGTGGCGGCAACGGATGAGATTCTCTTTCGTACGCCGCCGGAAACCCGGCTGGAGGCGGCCGCCAACCGGTTGGGCGTGGATCTGGCGCTGCTGTCACGCCATGCCGGTCATGGCTGAGCAGTCGCTGTTTTGCGCTCGCACCCGGAGGCGATCATGAGCCGCCCGGGCGAGCGGCTGATCATGGCCTTCGACTTCGGTTCACGTCGGATCGGGGTGGCGGTGGGCAACGAGCTGCTGGGCTCGGCTTCCGAGCTTGCGCCATTGCCCTGCCGTGATGGTATTCCTGACTGGGAGCGCGTCGCCCGACTGATCGATGAGTGGCAGCCGGCACTGTTTGTGGTCGGACTGCCGCTGCACATGGATGGCAGTGAATCCGAAATGAGCCTGCGGGCCCGCAAGTTTGCCCGTCGTCTGAACGGTCGTTTCGGCCGGCCATTCGAGATGTTCGATGAGCGGGGCTCCACCCGGGAAGCCAAGCGCATTGCGCATGAAGAGGGGCATGCGGGTAACTATCGCCAACATGGTGTCGATGGCATTGCAGCCGAACTGATCCTGAGCCAATACCTCTCCCACCTCGAGCACAACTGAAGCGCGCGGGCGCCCCGCCCTGCCGGGCGGATACCCGAGCCCTCTCCCGGATGTCCCTTTCCTGCTGTTCCTGCAGGCGCCGGTAGCGCCTGCCGACTCGTGTGTTCCCGGCTGTTGCCTCTTGACTCTGACAGGGTCAGGACAGGGCGTCGAAGGAGGCATCATCCGGACTCAGCTGGCTCGGCACTCGCCAGCTGACATCACGCATCGACTGCTCGATCAGATGATCAACGCCCATCAGCCAGGCAAAGATGGCCATGCGCACCGGAATACCGTTGTCAGTCTGACGGAAGATCGCCAGCCTCGGATCGCCGTTGAGATCGACATCCAGGTCATTGGCGCCGGGACGGCTATCGCGTGGCAGTGGGTGCATGACGATGGTGTCGGGTGGGCAGTAGCGGTCCAGAAAGGCCCGATTGACCCGGAATTCATCCGAGAGGGTCTGAAAACGTTCCAGCAACTCCTGCGTGAAGCGTTCCTTCTGGATGCGGGTGGTATAGACCACGTCGACCGATTCGAAATGTGTCTCGAGACTTTCCCGGCTTTCGATGCGATGTCCGCGGCTGGCCACCAGATCGACCAGTTCACCAGGCATTTCCAGGCCTGGCGGTGCCACCAGGGTAATGCGCAATGGCGGATGCAGGGACAGCAGGCGCATCAGTGAGTGCACCGTACGACCGTACTTGAGGTCGCCAGTCAACAGCAGGTGAGCGCCGGAGAGTGATTTGCCCAGCCGTTCGAATTCCTGACGAATGGTATAGAGATCGAGTAATGCCTGACTGGGGTGCTCGCCGGGGCCATCGCCGCCGTTGATCACCGGCACGTTGATGGCGCGGGCAAATTCGGCCACCGAGCCCTGATCAGGGTGGCGCAGCACAATGGCATCGACATAACCGGCCATCACACGGCTGGTGTCGTAGAGCGATTCACCCTTGGCCATCGAGGAGAAGGTGAACCCGGTGGTATCGCAGACGCTGCCGCCCAGCCGGCTGAAGGCGGCGTGGAAGCTCATGCGGGTACGGGTGCTGGCTTCAAAGAAAAGATTGCCGAGTACGGCGCCTTCCAGCACCCGGGTGATCTTCTGACGGCGCGCAACGGGTTCCATACGCCGGGCAATGGTGAACAGGTGCTCGACGGCTTCGAGCGAGAGGTCATCAACGGAGAGCAGGTGGGGACTCATGAGCAGTGCCTCGTGGTCGACAGGCGGGGCGACAAATGTCGGCAACGTCGGGCGGCAAGCGCCGAACGTTACCCGAATCGGGCGACAGTGTAACCGCAGCCGGGCCCTGCATCATCTCCGGTGAGATGACCGGCGCAGTACTCTTCTACGCTGAGTAGAGTGGGGACCAGCCCACATGGAAGACATTCAAAAGGAGTTTGAAATGAACGATCAACACGCTTCTCCGCCCCAGGCGCAGCCCGGGCGTGAGCATGAAATGGGCGACGAGCCGGAGTACATCCGGAAGAGTTATCGCGGTACCGACAAGCTGGCCGGCAAGACGGCAGTCATTACCGGCGGTGACAGCGGTATCGGCCGCTCGGTTGCCGTGCACTATGCGCGTGAAGGCGCCAATATTGTCATGGCTTATCTGGCCGAAGACCAGGATGCCGAGGACACTCGGGCGCTGGTAGAGGCCGAGGGCCAGCGCTGCGTGGTGCTCAAGGGCGATGTGGCCGAGCCGGCCTTCTGCCGCGAGCTCATCGAACGAGCCGTCAGCGAATTCGGCGCGATCAATATCCTTGTCAATAACGCTGCGGAGCAGCATGACTGGGATGACATCACCGATATCACCGATGAGCAGCTCGAGCGTACCTTTCGCACCAATATCTTCAGTCACTTCTACACCGTGAAGGCGGCGCTGCCACACATGAACAGGGGTGACACCATCATCGAGTCATCGTCGGTCAACGCCTTCAAGGGCAACAACTCGCTGATCGATTACACGGCCACCAAGGGGGCCATCCAGGGCTTCATGCGTTCGATCTCCAAGGTGCTGGTCGAACGTGGCATCCGGGTCAACGCGGTAGCCCCCGGGCCGGTGTGGACGCCCCTGATTCCTGCCACCCTGGATGAGGAAAAAGTGGAAGGTTTTGGTGAGCAGGTCCCGATGAAACGCGCTGGCCAGCCTGCCGAAATGGGGCCGGCTTACGTTTATCTGGCCAGTGAAGAGTCTTCCTACATGACCGGCCAAACCATCCATCTCAATGGGGGCGTCATCCTCAATACCTGATATCTGAATGTGATGGGCCTGTTTTCGGCGCTGTCGATCTCTTCGACAGCGCCTTTTTTGTTTTCCGTTTTTTCTCAGCCAGGGGTCGATTCTCGGGGCAGTTTTTTACGCTTTTCGAGCGTGTAGATAACCTGAATGAGTGTCAATTAATCGACAATACAAAATATGATAATTAGTTACGTAATATCCGGGAGCCGCTGATTACAGGCAGTGTAAAGAAATCAACATGCCATCATTACACCCGCAAGCGGTGCAGCGATACGACTTGAGACGAAAGTGGGTTGCACTACGCTTGATGAAGGAATGCAGACATGCCGGCGGGTTTGAATCCGTCGATTCGTGAAAGGGAGATTGACGATATGAGTAAACAGTTTCCGGCGCAGCACCAGGAACGGCAGCCCGGCATCGAGCAGGAGATGACGCCGAAGCCTGAAATCATTCGTGCGGATTATCGCGGCAGCGGTAAGCTCGAGGGCAAAAAGGCACTGATTACCGGCGGTGACAGCGGTATCGGACGTACCGCCGCCGTACATTTCGCCCGTGAGGGCGCCGATGTGGCCATCGTCTATCTGGACGAGCACGCTGATGCCGAAGAGACGAAACAACTGGTCGAGGCAGAAGGACGCCAGGCACTGCTGATCAGTGGTGATATCACCGATAGTGCCTTTTGCCAGCAGTCGGTCGAGCAGACCCTGAAGGCGTTCGGGGCGATCAATATTCTGGTCAACAACGCCGCTCAGCAGGTGGTGCGCGAGGATATTACCGAGATCCCGGATGATGAATGGCGGCATATCTTTGACGTCAACATCCATGGCTATTTCTACATGACCAAAGCGGTACGGCCACACCTGCAGGCCGGTGACACCATCATTAACACCACGTCGATCAATCCCTTCGTGGGTAACGCAAAGCTGATGGCCTATACCTCGACCAAGGGGGCGATCACCGGCTTTACGCGTTCGCTCTCGGAGGCATTGGTGGGCGAAGGCATCCGGGTCAACGAAGTGGCTCCGGGCCCCATCTGGACCCCCATTCAGCCTTCCACCATGGGGCGCTTCGATCCCACGCTGATGGAAACCCTGGGTGAAAAAATGCCGATGGGACGAGCGGGTCAGCCCAGTGAACTGGGGCCGGCCTATGTCTTTCTGGCCTCGAAGGATGCGTCCTATATCAGTGGTCACTCGCTGCACATCAATGGCGGCGCCATCATCAACTGATCACTGCCGGACAATCGACTCCCCGAGCCCGGTCTTCAAAGAGCGCCGTGTTGATCAGTTGCGGCGCTCTGCTGGCTGATCCGGGATGGGGAGAATCCAATTGAAAAGCTGCAAGAAGGCCCCGTCATGAGTGAGCAGATTCCACCTCAGCAACAGGATCGTCAGCCGGGCGTGGAAGGTGAAATGACGCCGCCGGCTGAATTCATCCGCGATGATTACCAGGGCAGTGGCAAGCTGCGTGGACGGGTCGCCATCGTCACGGGTGGGGATAGCGGCATCGGCCGGGCCGTGGCACTGCACTTCGCCCGTGAGGGGGCGGATGTCGTGATCCCCTATCTCGATGAGCATGAAGATGCCAGCGAGACGAAAAGACGGGTCGAGGCGGAAGGCCGGCACTGTCTGCTGCTCGATGGCGATCTGAGCCAGGCGGCATTCTGCCGCGATGTGGTGGCGCGTACCATCGATCAGTTCGACCGGCTTGATGTCCTGGTCAACAATGCAGCGCGTCAGGAGCTGCATGATGATCCCGAGGCGACTTCGGACGAAGAGTGGCTGACCACCTTCGATGTCAATATCCACGCCTACTTCTACATGGCGAAGGCAGCGCTGCCGCATTTGCGGCGCAGCGGCGGTACCATCATCAATTCCACCTCGGTCAACGCTTACGCCGGCCATCCGAAACTGCTGGCCTATACCACGACCAAGGGTGCGATTTCGGGCTTCACCCGGGCGTTGTCACAGATGACCGTGGGGGATGGTGTCAGGGTCAATCAGGTCGCCCCGGGACCGATCTGGACGCCGTTGATTCCTTCCACCATGGGGCAGTTCGATACTGATATGGTCGAGGATTTCGGCGCCCAGTCGCCGATGGGCCGCGCCGGCCAGCCCAGTGAACTGGGACCTGCTTATGTCTATCTCGCCAGCCGGGACAGCAGTTATGTCAGCGGTCAGACCATTCACGTCAATGGCGGCATGATCGTCAACGGCTGATATCCCGCCGATCCGGCCCCCGCGCCGGATCGCCTCCGGCACAGCAGCGTGCCTGCTGATGTTTCGATTCGCGCACTTGCCATCAGATGACCCATCCGAACGAGGCAGCCCACTCGGTTGCGTCTTGCGGCAGGGTGTCAGTACCCATCAGCTGAAGGAAGAAAGTGGCACGACCGGCAGGCAACGTCTCGCTATCTGCACTGATCAAGGCGTCTTTTGTGGTTTGGGTATGCCGGCCTGTCAGTCTCCAGGGGGAGAGGTTGGTACAGAAAAAGGGACCACACCAGCCACTTCAATATGCTGCGAGGAAACAAAATACTACCCGATGTGACAGGTCAGCGATTGAGCATAATGAGAAAATTAATAAAACTTTAATCTGTTTGTCACAAATCCACTGACAAGAGTTCGACCCATGTCGTCGATCACCCATATCAAGCATACGGTGAAGCGCCCAGCCGATTCTCGCGATTTACGTACTGGCTCCGTGGCACTGGCACTGGTGATCCTGACGACCTTTGTCACCGTCGCACTGCCGCTGTTGCCCGTTGAGCGTGATGCCATGCTCTTTATCAACCAGTTTGCCCATCGTAGCGTGCTGGTGGATCACTTTTTTGGCGTCCTTTCCGGCTACAGCTTTTTCTCCGGGGCACCGTTGCTGGCCCTGGTGTGCTGGGCCTGGTTCGATAATGAAGAGTTTGCTGAACGAACCCGGATATTGACCGGCATTGTGGCGGCTTTCGGCTCGGCAGCGCTGACGCGGCTGATGCAGATGTTCATGCCGCAGCATCCGCGCCCGATTCATACCGAGGGGCTGGATTTTACCCTGCCTTACACGGTACATGCCGATACGCTGCAGGGCTGGAGTTCGTTCCCCAGTGATCATGCTGCCGTGTACGCCGGGCTGGGGCTGGTACTGTGGCGCACTCTACCGCGATTGCCGGCGACATTTGCCGTACTGCTGGCGGCCCTTTTGTGCTTCACTCGCATCTATCTCGGCTACCACTTTATTACCGATATCATTGGTGGCGCGGCACTGGGCATGCTGACCGTCTGTATTGCGAGCTGGCAGGGCTTCCAGCAGATCGGAGGCTGGATTGCCCAATTCAGCCGCACCCGCCCCGGTGCCTTCTATGCGCTTGCCTTCATGATGGCCTATGGTATTGCCACCCTGTTCATCGGGCTGCGCTCGGTGATCTCCGGCCTGTTCGCACATCTCTGAACCGACGAGCCGGCCGGTTTACGTAATGGGTATACACCGCGTTTATGCTCGGGCTGCTATGCCGTGCATGATCATGAACTCTATCGGGAAGCCATGGCCGCAATCAGGGCGCGTCATTCCGACCTGAAGGTATTCCTGACCCGGCGCCTGAAGGGCGCCGGGCAATCAGGGGGGAGGCTGAAACGCCGCGCTCAGCCGCGGTTTTTCAGGTAGTGATAGATGATCGAGATATCGGCGTCACCATGGCCGGCATCGACGGCCTTCGACCAGGTCTCGCTGATGCGTCTGAGCGCAGGCATGTCGAGATCGCCGGCTGCTTCCAGGGCCAGTCGGGCGTCCTTGAGGCCCCACTCCAGCGCCATCTGAGCGTCGAAATTGCCGCTGTCGATCATGCCCAGCTTGACCTTCACGTAGGGTGCAGCCAGCGGCCCGCCGTCCAGGGTGTTCCAGAAATCATCGATGGAGAAGCCGAGCTGCTCGGCGAGCTGCGCGGTTTCGGCCACGCCTTCCATCATGTGGATCAGCCAGGCGTTGACGACCAGCTTCATGCGTGAGCCGGCACCGGCCTGACCCTGCCATTTGACGGCCTTGCTGATGGCTTCGAATACCGGTTCGATGCCGGGTGCAGCGTCGCGATCACCGCTGGCCAGCACCACCACCTGGCCCTGTTCGGCCGGTGCCTTGGTGCCCGACACGGGGGCATCAATGAACACTACATCCGGGCGCTTATCCTTGACCCGGCGAATCAGCTGTTCGGTGGGCTCAACGCCGATGGTGCCCATCTGGGCGACCACGCCCTGCTGTTTCAGACCCTCCAGGGCGCCGTTATCGCCCAGCAGCACTTCTTCAGTGGTAGGCGCGTCGGGGACCATGGTGATCACCACATCAGCGCTCTCAGCCGCTTCACGGGGGCTGTTGCAGACGGTGGCGCCGTTGCGCCCGAGGTTCTCCGCCTTGCTGCGGGTGCGATTCCAGACGCGAGTGGGCAGGCCGGCACTGATCAGGTTGGCAGCAAAGGCGTAGCCCATGGCGCCCAGGCCCAGTACGGCCACGGTGGGTTGTGTACTCATGAACTCCTCTCGGTAACGGTTCTCTCGCCGAACAGTCTGGCCCGCTCGGGGCAATTCGGCCAGTCCGGACAGAAAGGAGGGAGACATGATGATCATTGCAGCGGGGGCAGGCGGAGGCCTTGTGCGCACACTGCATGGCGAGGCCCGGCCTTTGGCCGCAGCCCCGCTCAAGGGTGGGGCTGCGTTATGAGTCGGTGACCGGACGTGTGCTCATCTCGTTGCCCTGGCGATCCTCGAACGTCAATCCCCAGCTGGTCAAAGCGGCAAACAGCATGATGAACAGCAAAAACCAGCCCTGAAAGACAAACGGGAAGACCGACGTCGGCGCAACCACCGGCAGCCAGTCATACTGTTGCTGCATGGTCTGGATCGTACTCCAGCCCAGCAGTACCGGTGCGCCCCAGGGGAAGATATAGCCGAGGGCCGAAGTCACGGCATCCAGCATGTTGGCACGCCGGTAGCGGTGAATGTTGTAGCGCTTGCCCAGTTCCCGAACGAAGGGGGCAGCAGCGATTTCGGCTGCGGTATTGATGGTGATGGCCGTATTGAGTAGCGCCACGATGGCCCAGTTGGCCAGTTCTGCCCGGCGTACCGAGGTTTTGATCCATTGGATCAGGCGCTGGGTCAAGGCTTCCATGGTGCCGCCCAGCTTCATCAGGTGCGATGCCGCCACGATCAGCAGGATCAGAATGGCCATGTTGACGTAGCCCGACACCCCCTGGACCAGGGCGCCGGTGATCATGCTGTCACTACTGCGATCAAAGGCCAGTATCCGGTCGGCGGCCCCGAAGTCCGGAAGGATGATGAGTGCCGAGGCAGCCAGAATGCCCCAGGTCAGCGAGGTGATCAGATGCTGCCCGGTCAGCGCCAGAGCCAGCACCAGTGCAAACGGTATCAGCATGATCAGGCCGGAGGGATCGACCGACTGCATGACATCCTGTAATGCGCCGGCTTCGGCAGCATTATTGTGACCCCCGCCACCCAGCAGCAGGAACAGCAGCAGGCTGGGCAGGGCGGCCATGATGGAATATTTGAAGCGGCTGCGAACCACGCCCGGGACATCAGCCTCCTGGGTGGCCGCGGAAACGATGGTGGTATCGGAGACGGGCGCCAGATTGTCCCCGAAAATGGCGCCGGCCAGAATCGCGCCGAACAGGATGACGGGATCGCAATTCAGTGCCACACCCGCCGGATACATGAGCGTGCAGAAGGCGACCGTGGTGCCGTAACCGGTACCCACGGCGGTCGAAAATATCGCGGCCAGCAGAAAGGTCAGCGCCGTGAACCAGCCACCGGTAGCCCCCGATATGCCGCCCAGCCAGACCAGACCGTCAACCAGTCCGCCGGCCTGCAGCACCTGGGCAAACATGCCGGCATAAAACCAGGCCACCACGGCCACGACACCGACTGATTGGGTCATACCGCTGAAAAGCCCCTGAGCGTAGGCTTCCCAGCGACTTTTACAGAAAAACAGCCCCAGGGTCAGGCCCAGAATGGCCCCCATGACCAGGCCGATTTCCGAGGAAAGTTTCAGGATACTGGTCGTAATGGCCCAGATGACAAAAAAGATCAGGGGGATGGCTGCACCAAGAGCGCCGAGTCGAAAACTCAGCGTCGGCAGCTCGGCGCCCTTGTCAGGATCGGCGCCGCGCTGTGCCTCTGGATTCATTCCGGTTCCTCGTCTGGATGATGGGGGGAGCGGGGCCGACGATATTATATGAGCTCATATGCAGCAAATGCCGCTGGCAGGGCGCCATCGGTCGTCAAAAGCACGATAGCGACGAGCGTGAATCGCGATATGTCGTCATGGTCGAATCGGCCGATGTCACATTCGGGATGCTTCAGGGCAGGGTAGGCCGTGAGTCAGCGATTGCCGATCCTCCAAACGTGGCATTCAGGCCTGCCAGAGGACAGCCAGTGCCTGGATAAAGGCTGCGGCGGCAGTCCATTGAAAAACGCCGCCCGGCCTGAACCGGACGGCGCTGTCGGATCGACGATCCTGTTACGGGATCAGTGGTGGTCGAGACCCGAGTAGAGCACCCGCGTGCGCAGGGTATGCTCGACCTCGCGCAGCGCATGCAGCGCCTGCTGACCATAGGCCTTGTCGACGTCGATGACGACATAGCCGACCTTCTCGTTGGTCTGCAGGTACTGGGCGGAGATGTTGATGCCCTCGTTGCCAAGCACCCGGTTGATCTCGGACAGTACGCCGGGCACGTTCTTGTGAATGTGCAGCAGGCGGTGCTTGTCGGGGTGGGAGGGCAGGGCCACCTCGGGGAAGTTGACCGAGGTAATGGTGGTGCCATTATCGGAGAAGGTGACCAGTTTTTCGGAGACTTCGACGCCGATATTCTCCTGGGCTTCTACTGTGGAACCACCGATGTGCGGCGTAATGATGACATTGTCGAAACGGCGCAACGGAGAGACGAACTCTTCGCCATTGCCCTTGGGCTCGACCGGAAAGACATCGACAGCGGCGCCCAGCAGCTGGCCGGAATCAAGCACTTCGGCGAGCGCTTCGATATCGACCACGGTGCCACGCGAGGCGTTGATGAAATAGCTGCCCTGCTTCATCAGTGCCAGTTGCTCGCGCCCGATCATCCACCGGGTGGAAGGTGTTTCCGGTACGTGCAGGGTGACAATATCGGCACGGGCCAGCAGCTCCTCGAGGCTACCAACCTGACGGGCATTACCCATGCCCAGTTTGGTCACCACGTCATAATAAATGACATTGAGGCCAACCGATTCTGCCATTACCGAGAGCTGGGCGCCGATGCTGCCATAGCCCACGATGCCCAGTGTCTTGCCGCGTGCCTCGAACGAGTTGCTGGCGGATTTCAGCCAGCCGCCCTCATGAGCGCGGGCATTCTTTTCGGGAATACCTCGCAGCATCATGATGCTTTCGGCGAGCACCAGTTCTGCTACCGAGCGGGTATTGGAGAAGGGGGCATTGAAGACCGGGATGCCGCGCTCCAGTGCTGCATCGAGATCGACCTGGTTGGTGCCGATGCAGAAGCAGCCGATGGCGGTCAGCTTGTCCGCCGCAGCAATGACGCGTTCGTTCAATTGCGTCCGCGAACGGATACCGATGAAATGAACATCGTGGATCTTCTCGATCAGATCCTCTTCGTTCAGTGACGTCGACAGTCGCTCGATGTTGGTATAACCGGCGTTGTGCAGGTTGTCCACGGCGGACTGGTGAATGCCCTCGAGCAGCAGAATCCGGATCTTGCTCTTGTCCAGAGACGTTTTAGCCATTGTGCATCAACCCTTGGGTCGGCAGGACCGACGGTGTCTTCGGTAACGGTGTGCTCGCAACACCCGTTGTCAGCGGCAGGTCGCGATAGTGAAGGCGTGTCATGCCGATACGGTGCGCGATGATTCGGGGGGCGTATCCTAACACAACCGGGCCGCGAGCGCCGCGCCTGCGTGCATGCCCTGTCATCCATGTGATGGCGGCGTCAAAGCCGGTTGTGACGTGTATACTGAGGCGTTCGGGAGCAGGGCGGTCGGCGCCGCCCACTGCCCGCCATTCATCAGCGTTGCAGGCCCTTGTGACGGCATTTGATGCAACGTGGAGGCGAGAGGCAATGACGGAGCAGGATCATACTACCGTCCCAGGCGATGAGCACTCCGGTGGGGATCGGGATTTTGCGGCCACGCTGGCCGAGCTCGAGCGACTGGTAGAACAACTGGAAGGTGGCGAACTGAGTCTCGAGGCCTCGCTGGGTGCCTTTGAGCGCGGCATCCGTCTGACGCGTGAGGCGCAGACCCGTCTTGATCAGGCCGAGTTGCGCGTCAGCCGATTGCTGGAGCGTAGTGACGCCACGCTTGAACAGGCGCCTGACAGCGCGACAGGGTACGAGGGAGAGTCGACGCCATGAGTCGGACGATGCAGGACCCTGCGGCGCGGCGCATCGAGGCGTTGGTGCAGCACTGCCGGGCACGCTGCGAGCGCGGCCTGGAGCAGCTGTTCGAGGATGCCGCGGGTCCGGCACAGCGGCTTGAGCAGGCCATGCGCTATGGCGTGCTGGGCGGTGGCAAGCGGTTGCGACCCGTGCTGGTTTATGCCGCCGGGCGGGCCCTTGGCGCCGATGATGAAGCGCTCGATGCGCCGGCGGTAGCGGTTGAGCTGATTCATGCCTATTCGCTGGTGCATGACGATCTGCCCAGCATGGATGATGACGACCTGCGCCGCGGGCAGCCAACCTGTCATCGGGCATTTGACGAGGCCACGGCGCTGCTGGCCGGCGATGCGTTGCAATCACTGGCCTTCGAGGTCCTGACGGCGGGCGACCCGCCCCGCGCTGGCGCCATGGTGGCCACACTTGCTCATGCTGCCGGCCGGGCCGGCATGGCGGGTGGCCAGGCGCTCGATCTGGCGGCGGTGGGTCGCCGTGCAGATGTCGAACAGCTGATGGCGATGCATCGTCACAAGACCGGGGCGCTGATTCGGGCCGCCGTCCGGCTGGGTGGCCTGACCGCGGCAGCCGATGACGATCCGCGCCTCGCGGCGCTGGATCGCTATGCGGCAGCCATTGGGCTGGCGTTTCAGATTCAGGACGACATTCTGGATGTCACCGGCGATGCCGCGGTGACCGGCAAGACCCAGGGCGCGGATGCCGCGCGCGACAAGCCGACCTATCCCGCTCTGCTGGGACTGGATGAAGCGAACCGCCAGGCGCAGGCGCTGGTTGATGAAGCCTGCTCGTCACTGGCCGGACTCGATGCACAACCGTTGATCGATCTGGCCCGCTACATGGTCGAGCGCAATCACTGACCGGCGTTCATTTACTGCAGTGTCCCGATGCCATGGGCATCGTGCGGACCATGGATGGATTTTCGAGCCAATATGAAGCTGTTTGATGATATCCCCACCACTCGCCCGCTGACGCCACTGCTGGATCGCGTTCGGGAACCCTCGGATCTGCGCAGTCTCAACGAGACCCAGTTGCTGACACTGGCCGATGAGCTGCGCGCCTATCTGCTGTATAGCGTGGGGCGTACCGGCGGCCACTTCGGTGCCGGTCTCGGGGTCGTCGAACTGACCGTGGCGCTGCATCAGCAGTACAACACACCGCATGATCGGCTGGTCTGGGATGTCGGTCACCAGACTTATCCGCACAAGATCCTTACCGGTCGGCGCGACGCCATGGACACCATGCGTCAGTACGGGGGCCTGGCGCCATTCCCGCGCCGGGCCGAATCCGAGTACGACACCTTTGGTGTCGGACACTCCAGCACTTCGCTGTCGGCAGCGCTGGGCATGGCACTGGCGGCGCGCGCCCGGGGGGATAACCGTCGGGTCTGCGCGGTGCTTGGTGACGGGGCGCTGACTGCCGGCATGGCGTTCGAGGCGCTGGCGCACGCCGGCCATGTCGATGCCAACATGCTGGTGGTCCTCAACGACAACGAGATGTCGATCTCGGAGAATGTCGGCGGGATCGCCACCTACCTGTCGCGCATCCTCACCAGCGGCCCTTACGTGGCGGCCCGCGAGGGCGGCAAACGGGTCCTGTCGCATCTGCCTGGTGCCCTCGATCTGGCCCGGCGTACCGAGGGGCACGTCAAGGGCATGTTCAGTCCGGCGACCCTGTTCGAGGAGATGGGCTTTAATTATGTCGGTCCCATCGATGGCCATGATCTGCCACTGCTGATTCGTACCCTGCGTGATCTGAAGAACCGTCAGGGCCCACAGTTCCTGCATATCGTGACCCGCAAGGGGAAGGGCTATCAGTCGGCCGAAGGCGATCCCATCGGCTACCATGCCATCACCAAGCTGGAAAGAGAGAAGCCCGCCGATCCTGCGCCCTCCGGTGCGGAGCAGCAGCAGTTCAGCGCGCCGCCGGCACCGAAGAAGCTCAAGTACTGCAATGTCTTCGGCGAGTGGATCTGCGATACCGCAGCTGCTGATCCGAGGTTGATCGGCATTACGCCTGCGATGCGCGAAGGCTCCGACCTGATCCGGTTTTCGAAGGAGTATCCCGAGCGTTATTACGATGTAGCGATTGCCGAGCAGCATGCCGTAACTCTGGCGGCAGGCATGGCGTGCGAAGGCGGCAAGCCGGTAGTGGCGATCTACTCCACCTTCCTGCAGCGTGGTTACGATCAGCTGGTTCACGATGTGGCGGTACAGGGGCTTGATGTCACTTTTGCCATCGATCGCGCCGGCCTGGTGGGCGAGGATGGCTCGACTCACCACGGTGCCTTTGATCTTTCCTATCTGCGCTGTCTGCCGGAGATGGTGATCATGGCCCCTTCAGACGAGCGTGAATGCTATCGCATGTTGACCACGGCCTACCGTCATCCAGGGCCGGCCGCCGTGCGCTATCCCCGGGGGACCGGCCCTGGCGCGGCCATTGATCGCTCGCTCGAACCGCTGGAGATTGGTCGTGCCGAGCTGCGACGCGAAGCCGGGAGCGACAGCAAACCGCGTGTGGCACTGCTGGCGTTTGGCAGCCTGGTGGGGCCGGCAATGGAAGTGGCCGATCGGCTTGATGCCACCGTCTACGACATGCGTTTCGTCAAACCGCTCGATCGCGAGGCGATACTTCAGGCAGCTGCCGGCCATGAGCTGCTGGTGACGCTGGAAGAGAGTGCGGTCTTGGGGGGTGCCGGCAGTGGTGTCAATGAGCTGCTGGCGGCCGAGCGGGTGCTGGTCGAGGTGCTCAACCTGGGTATTCCCGATCGGTTCATCGAACATGGCACACCGAAGGAACTGCTCACCGAGTGCGGGCTGGATGCTGATGGGATTGAAGCTTCCATTCAGGCACGCCTGACGGAAATGTCGCATCATGTGCCTCGAGTGACGCAGTAACCCACGTCGCATTGCCGGCCATCTCGGGTGAGAGGGTCGGCCCATTCATCGGGTAGTGGATATTTCATGCTGATTGTCATCATCATCACGGCGGGGCTCGGTTATCTGTTCGCGCGCCTGCCGGGACTCATCATTGGCGGGCTGCTGGGCTACTGGCTGGTACGCCGGTTGCAGCGGCTGGTGCGTGAGAAGATTGTCGACCGACAGGCGCAGTTTCTGGACGCCACCTTTGCTGTCATGGGCTGCCTGAGTCAGGTGGATGGTGAAGTATCCGATCATGAAGTCCGCACCGCCGAGGCCGTGTTCGATCGTCTCGGCCTGAATGACGCCCAGCGTGAGCGCTGCCGGGCCGCGTTCAATCGCGGCCAGCAGCCCGATTTCGATCTTGATGCCGAGCTGGCCCGGGTGCGCCAGGTGGCGGGCCTGCAGCGTGGTCTGTTGCAGGTTTTTCTGCAGGTGCAGCTCTCGGCGATTGCCGCCGATGGCGAACTCCACCAGGCCGAGCATGACATGCTGCTGCGTGTGGCGCGCGGGCTGGGCTTCTCCGAGGCGGAGATCCGTCAGATCGAAGCCATGCTGCGTGGCGGCGCCGGTCAGGCAGGCGCTGATACCTCCGGGCCATCACTCGAGGAGGCCTATGAGGTATTGGGTGTGGAGCAGAGCGCCAGCGATGCCGAGGTCAAGCGTGCCTATCGCCGGCTGATGAGCCAGAACCACCCCGACAAGCTGGCCGGCAAGGGACTGCCGGAGAACATGCGCGAAATGGCGGAAAAGCGTACCCGGGAGATCGGTAACGCCTATGAGCGCATTCGCAAGGCACGCGCCGAGCACGCCTGAGTTCGCAGTCAGCCTCTCTTGCATGAAGCCGGCTTGTGCGCCGGCTTCATTGTATTCGCACACTTGTGTCTGCGCGCTATGCTGTAGGCCCTTGTTATCGTCTCCCGAGCATTTTCCGGGACAGGAGCCTCATGCGCATGACGGCAATACCGACGTCGCTGCCGGTGCTGCAGTCTTTGGCATTGCCCTGGCAGAGGTCTGTTTCCTGTAACGCCGATGACCACTTCGTGACGCTGCCCACCGAGTTGCGGCGGTGTGCTGCGTCTGTTGTTCACCCCCTGCGCCCGTGGAGCGCCTTCATGACCGCTGTATCGACCAGCCATCAGCATTCTGCCCGTTATCTGTCACTCTATGTGCTGATCATGTGGGTAGGGCTGAATCTGCGTCCGTCGATTGCTGCGGTAGGCCCCTTGCTTGATCGCATCCAGCATTCGCTGGGGATGAGCTACAGTCAGGCATCGCTGTTGACGACCCTGCCATTCGTGGCCATGGGACTGGCCTGCTTCCAGGGCATGCGCCTGGTACGGCGTTTCAATCGCCACCGGCTGATCATGCTGGCCCTGGGGCTGATCACCCTGGCGAATCTGGCACGATTCTGGACTGACAGCCTGCTCGGGCTGGCGCTGACAGCACTCTCCGGGGGCGTCGGTATTGCCGTGATCCAGGCACTGATGCCTGCCCTGATCAAGGCGACCCTGCCTGATCGCGTCTCTTCGGCGACCGGGCTGTACATTGGCGCCATTCTCGGTGGCGGGGCGCTGGCGTCCATGATGGCAGCCCCTCTGACCAACCTGCTGGATAGCTGGCATGTGGGGCTGGCGGCATGGAGTCTGCTGGGGCCGCTGGCGCTCTGGCAGTGGCATCGCCATGGGGGCGCCATGCTTTCGCCGGTCCCGCGTGAGGGGCGGGGCAACAATACAGCGCTGCATCGGCTGCCTCGTGCCTGGTCGCTGACCCTGTTTTTCGGGTTCGGTACGGCCGGTTATGCCTGTGTCCTGGCCTGGCTGCCGCCGTACTATCTGACGCGAGGCTGGTCGGCAGGCGGTGTCGGCTGGCTGCTGGGGTATGCCACCCTGCTGCAGGTGCTGGCCAGCGTGGCACTGCCCTGGCTGATGCGCTATCGCATCGATCGGCGTCCGGCACTATATGGCGTGGTCGGGGCGTCACTGGCGGGCTTCATGGGGCTGCTGATGGCGCCTGCCGGCGCGGCAGCCTGGTTGTGGGCCACCCTGCTGGGCCTGGGGATCGGTGGCGTGTTTCCTCTGTCGGTACTCGTGCCCATGGATCACCATCGCGATCCGGCGCGGGCCGGCGATCTGGCCGCCTTTGTGCAGGGCTACGGCTATCTGATTGCTGCGGCCGGCACGATGGGGGCGGCCGTGGCGCGTGATCTGCTCTCGGGCTTTGGGCCCGCCTGGCTGGCGTTGATCATCCTGTTTGCCTGGATGCTGATGATCAGCACCCGTTTCGATCCCGCCCGTTATAGCCGTCTGATTGATTGAGGCGGCGCCATGCCCTCGTCAGCGTCGATCATCTCTTGCCAGGTGGCCGGCGCCCTTGGCACTGACGCCTGACGCACGCTACGCTCAGCAATTGCCTCCACCAAAATGAGGGCTACCGATGGTGGATCATCACTCTTTTACACCGGCCGAACGCACCGAGCGAGACGGCCGCAATCACGTTCAGCAGATGCTGGCGCTGGATGGCGAGGCCCAGAAGCTCAAGGCCCGTTATCGTCAGTGGGCCCAGGGTGGCGACGAGGCCTATCATGTGCCGGGCCTGCTGTGCGACTTCATGACGGCCCAGACCCAGCATTATTCAATGGGGGCCCCGGGCCGACTGCATATTCTGGATGCCGGCTGCGGGACCGGTCTGGTGGGCCAGATGCTGTCGACACATGGTTTCACATGGCTGGATGGCTTCGATCTCAACGATAGTGTCATCGTCGAAGCGCGCAAGTGCGAGGTCTATGACCAGCTGCGCGGTGGTGTGGACATGAATCAGGCACTGGATTATGACACCGGTACCTTTGATGTCGTGGTCTGCTGTGGGGTCTTTTGCGATGACAATGTGGATCCCGAAGCGCTCAGTGAGCTGCTGCGTATCACTCGACCGGGTGGGCTGGTCATGATCAGCACGCAGAAGGGCTACGATGAAAGCCATGGGTTTGAAGCCTGGCTACGCAAGCCCGAGTTCACCCGCATGGCCGAGCGCGTCCATCATCTCGTTGGCGCACCCTATAGCGGCCGGGTGACGGCCGACTATCATACCTTTCGCATTCACTCGTAACGTCGCGCTGCGACTGTCTGGCGTCTGCGGCGCGTAACGAGGCAGACGCTAGCGGCGCCGATTCTCATCCACGGGGCCGGCGAACGTAAACTGATCGAGCGCCATCATGTGACCCAGGCGGCCTGCCTTGGTCGTCAGGTACTGCTCGTTGTGCGCATTGAGGCCGGTGGTCAGTGGCAGTCGCTCGCTGATCTCGATGCCATCGGCGCGCAGTGCTTCGACCTTGCGTGGGTTGTTGGTCATCAGTTTGAGCGAGTGTACGCCGAGGTGTTCGAGCATCGGCAGACAGAGGTCGTAACGGCGCATGTCGGCCTCGAAGCCGAGTGCCTCGTTGGCTTCGACCGTATCGGCCCCTTCATCCTGCAGATGATAGGCGCGAATCTTGTTGAGCAGGCCGATGCCACGACCTTCCTGACGCAGGTAGAGCAACAGGCCACGCCCTTCGTCGGCAATACGCTTGAGGGCGGCCTGCAACTGATAGCCGCAGTCACAGCGCATTGAAAACAGGGCATCACCGGTCAGACACTCGGAGTGCACTCGGGCCAGTACCGGCGCGCCATCGTCGATGGTGCCCAGTGACAGAGCCACATGTTCCTTGCCGCTGCGGTCATCCTCGAATCCGTGGAGGGTGAAGGTGGCCCAGGGCGTTGGCAGGCGGGAAGCCGCAATGAATCGAATCGTCACGTCAGATCTCGTGATGGCGGTGCATCATCATTCGGGGGTGCCCAGTCTAGCAGGCCTGCGTGGATGGCTCATCCCGAGGTCGAATGTCTTTTTCCATCGCCTCCATTCGATTTCATCGATGCGCAGTGGGTGAGGGCAGTGCGGTCGATCCGCTACAATCGGGGGTACATTTTTTCGCGGTGAGACGGCAAGCGCATGGCTCTTCAAAATGATCGTTTTCTGCGGGCGCTGGCCCGCCAGCCCGTCGACCGTACTCCGGTCTGGATGATGCGTCAGGCGGGGCGCTATCTACCGGAGTATCGCGCCACGCGCGAACGTGCCGGCAGCTTCATGGATCTGTGTCGCAATGCCGAGATGGCCTGTGAGGTGACCCTGCAGCCGATTGACCGGTTCGATCTGGACGCTGCCATCCTGTTCTCCGATATTCTCACCATCCCTGATGCGATGGATATGGGGCTCTACTTCGTGCCGGGAGAGGGACCGATGTTCCGCAACCCGGTGCGCGATGCTGCGGCCATTGATCGCCTGAGTGCACCAGACGCGGAGCGCGATCTCGATTATGTCATGAATGCAGTGTCGACCATTCGTCGCGAGCTCAATGGGCGCATGCCGCTGATCGGTTTCTCCGGCAGCCCCTGGACGCTGGCGACCTACATGGTCGAGGGAGGGCCGAGCAAGGACTTCCGCCATGTGAAGGGGCTGCTCTACAGCGATCCCGAGGCGCTGCATCGTCTGCTATCAGTGCTGGCCGATGCGGTGACCGATTATCTCAATGCCCAGATTCGCGCCGGGGCCCAGGCGGTACAGATCTTCGATACCTGGGGCGGCGCGCTTACCACGCCGGCCTATCGCGACTTCTCGCTGGCGTACATGCAGCGCATCGTTGATGGCCTGATCCGCGAGCATGAAGGCCGCCGTGTACCGGTTATCCTGTTCACCAAGAATGGCGGGCAGTGGCTTGAGCAGATCGCTGCGACCGGCTGCGATGGCGTCGGGCTGGACTGGACCACCGAGCTTGGTGACGCCCGGGCACGCATCGGTAATCAGGTAGCGCTGCAGGGCAATCTCGATCCCAGTGCGCTGTTCGGCGCCCCGGCCACCATCCGTGCCGAGGTGGCTCGTATTCTGGAGAGCTTTGGCGCCGGTTCCGGCCATGTCTTCAACCTCGGTCATGGCATCTCCCAGTTCACCCCACCGGAAAACGTGACGGCCTTCATCGAGGCTCTGCATGAGCTGAGTCCGCAGTGGCATGAATGAAACGCCGCCTCTTCGCGGTCACAAGGCGGGGCGCAAGGCTGAGCCCCTCTTCACACAGCTGATCGTATTCGATGGCGGCTGCCCGCTCTGTCGCCGGTCGGTGGCCTGGCTATTGCGTCATGAGCGCGCTCCCATCACCGCGCTGGTGACGCTGCAATCCACGCTGGGGCATCGGCTCGGGGAACATTTCGGCGAGAACGCCGATGCGCTCGACAGTGTCTGGCTGATCCGGGCGGGGCGACTGCATCGTGACAGCGAAGCGCTGTGGCGCACGGCGCAGGTGCTGAAGTCGCCGCTGCAGCTGCTGGCATACCTGCGCTGGTTGCCCCAGGGGCTGCGTGATGGCTGCTATACCCTGATCGGACGCTATCGTCATCGACTGGCGCGTGACCCGGGGCTGGATGAGGCCGTACAGGCACGGCTGCTGGCCGGGCTGAGCCCGGCACAGTGCCGGGCTATCGACCTGCCCGAGGCCCTGGCAGCATGCGTCTGAACGGGGTGCTTTTCATCCTGTCGCTGGCAGGCTATGTTGCCCGCCCCGGCGGGTCATCCGGCCCGTTATCGCCAGCAGTAGTGACCGGTAGCGACCGGCAGGAGAGAGTGAGATGAGTGAACAGCCCCTTGATGGCTGGTTCATCGAGCGATTCGATCGTGAGGGCAGTGCCATCGGTCTGAAGGTGCATGAAAAACTGCACGATGAAGTCACGCCCTGGCAGCATCTCGAAGTCTACGCAACCGAGACCTACGGCAATCTGATGGTGCTCGATGGCTGCGTGATGCTTACTGATCGGGATAATTTCCTCTATCACGAGATGATCGCTCATCCGGCGCTGTTCACGCATGCCGATCCGAAGCGGGTCGTGATCATCGGCGGCGGTGATTGCGGTACGCTACGTGAGGTACTGCGCCATCCCGGGGTCGAAAAGGTCACCCAGATCGATATCGACGAAGCCGTGACCCGTGCGGCCGAACGCTTCTTTCCCCAATTGACCGAATCCAATCATGATCCGCGCGCCGAGTTGCTGTTTGCTGATGGTGTCCAGTGGGTCGATGATTGTCCGGAAGGCAGTGTCGATGTCCTGATCATCGATTCCACGGACCCGGTGGGGCCCGCGGAAGGGCTTTTTCAGCAGGATTTCCTGGCGCGCTGTCAGCGCCTGCTGCGTGAAGGCGGCGTAATGGTGCAGCAGAGTGAATCGCCGCTCTATCACAGCGGCTCGATCATTCGCGATCTGCGCACCGCCATGACGCAGGCCGGATTCGACAGTGTGGCGACTCTGGTCTTTCCGCAGCCGACTTATCCCTCCGGTTGGTGGAGTGTAACCCTGGCCGGCAAACACTGCCCGGCCGATCGCTTCCGCGAAGCCGCCGCGCGTGACCGCGCCTTCGCGACCGAGTATTACAGCGAGGCCCAGCACTTTGCTGCACTGACCCTCCCTCCTTTCATGACCCGTTTGCTCGCTGATTGATCCTCTCTGACCCGGTGATTGCCGGGTCATCTTTCACTCTCCAAAGATGATTTCCGCTCGGCCTTTTACATGCCGTTACGCTTTGCGCCGAACTGGTGCGCCAGCGTATCGCCGCACGTCCTCATGCGCTTTAACAGTGCAGATTCATGCCCAAAGCAGCATTTTCCTGGCTGTTAAAAGTTATTAAATAATTGAGCAAAAAGGCTTTTTATAGTCATGAGCCTTTCTGGAACACTCCTTGCAACTTTCGACCAGTGGCAGGGCATGCTGCTGCTCGATCATGATAAGTCGTCGCAGTGAGCAGGCGACATGCTTTTCCCGAACCTCCACAAACATGAACAATCAGGGAAATTTTCCATGGGAACTTACAAGTCCGCCTTGATGGCGCTGGCCGCTGGCACCACGCTTGCCTTCACCCTGACGCACGCCGCCCAGGCAGCTACCCTGGATGACGTCAAGAGCCGTGGGCAACTGCGCTGCGGGGTCAGTGATGGCCTCCCCGGTTTCTCCAACCCCGATGCCAACGGCAAATGGCAGGGCATCGATGTCGAAACATGTCGCGCCGTGGCCGCCGCCGTGCTCGACGATCCCGGTAAGGTGGCCTTTTCGCCGTTGACGGCCAAGGAGCGTTTTACCGCGGTGCAGTCCGGCGAGGTCGATATGCTTTCGCGTAACACTACCTGGACCGCCTCGCGTGACAACTCCATGGGGCTGAACTTCACCGGCGTGAATTTCTATGACGGCCAGGGCTTCATGATCCGCAAGGATCTCGGCATCAACAGTGCCAAGGAGCTGGATGGTGCTTCGGTTTGTGTGAATTCCGGTACCACCACCGAGCTCAATCTGGCGGATTACTTCCGCGCCAACAACATGCAGTATCAGGCGGTCAGCTTCGATGAGATGAATCAGACTGCGGCCGGCTTTGATAGCGGGCGCTGTGATGTATTGACCTCGGACTCCTCGCAGCTGGCAGCGCTGCGCCTGCAGCTTTCCGATCCCGACAGCGTCAAGATCCTGCCCGAGCGAATCTCCAAGGAACCGCTGGGTCCGGTGGTGCGCCAGGGCGATGACCAGTGGTTCGATATCGTCAAATGGACCCTGTTCGCCATGGTCAACGCCGAGGAACTGGGCGTGACCAGCCAGAACGTCGATCAGATGCGTGACAACCCGCCCAACCCCAACGTGGCGCGCCTGCTCGGCAAGGATGGCAACTTCGGTCAGCAGATGGGCCTGACCAATGACTGGGCCTACAACATCGTCAAGAAGGTCGGCAACTACGGTGAAGTCTACGCCAAAACCGTTGGTGCCCAATCTCCGCTCAAGATCGACCGCGGTATCAATGCACTGTGGAACCAGGGCGGCGTCATGTATGCCCCGCCAGTGCGCTGAGCGCGTCTGAACGATCGACTTGCTGGCGCCGCATCGCCAATGCGGCGTTTCGAGTCGCAAGCTTCGTGACCTGTCGGGCCAAGTCCGACAGGTTGCCGGATCGATCCAGGCGGAGAACCGTCAATGCTGCGTCCTTCCACGTCCATTCCCCGCCGCGGTCACGGACCGCTGTGGCGTAACCCGGCCGTACGGGCACTGGCCACCCAGGTGATCCTGCTGATCGCGCTGGTGGTGGTGATCGGACTGCTGATTCATAACACCCTGATCAATCTTGATGCCCGCGGCATCAATACCGGCTTCGATTTCCTGGACAGGCGCGCGGGATTTCCCATTTCGCAGACACTGATTCAATACACCAGTGACAGCACCTATGGCCGCACCTTTGTGGTCGGCTTGCTCAATACCCTGCTGGTATCGGCGCTCGGTATTGTGGCGGCGACCATTATCGGCTTTCTGGTCGGCATTGCCCGACTGTCACCGAACTGGCTGCTGGCAAGGCTGGCCGCCTGTTATGTCGAAATCTTCCGCAATATTCCGCTGCTGTTGCAGATCCTCTTCTGGTACTTCGCGGTACTGCGTTCACTGCCCTCACCCCGCCAGAGTATCTCCCTGTTCGATGCCTTCTTTTTCAACGTGCGTGGACTGATCATGCCGGCCCCCGACACTCAGCCTGCTTTTGTCGCCGTGTGGGGCGCGCTGCTGGCGGCGATTGTCGCCACCGTGGGGCTGGTTGTTTACGGTCGGCGTCGCCAGGCCGCCACCGGCAAGGCACTCCCGAGTGGCAGGATCGGGATGGTGCTGATCATTGGTCTGCCGATCGTGGTCTACTTCCTGGCTGGTCGCCCGCTGAGCTGGTCCATGCCCGAACTGGGCGGTTTCAACTTCCGCGGTGGGATGAATGTAGTACCGGAGTTGCTGGCGCTGTGGCTGGCCCTGTCGATTTACACCGCGTCGTTCATTGCCGAGATCGTCCGCTCGGGCATTCAGTCGGTACCGGGCGGGCAGACGGAAGCGGCCCGCTCACTGTCGCTGCCGGGGGGGCTGACCCTGCGCAAGATCGTGTTGCCTCAGGCGATGCGGGTGATTATTCCGCAGATGACCAGTCAGTATCTCAACCTGATCAAGAACTCCTCGCTGGCTACGGCCATTGGCTACCCCGATCTGGTAGCGGTCTTTGCCGGTACCACGCTCAACCAGACCGGTCAGTCGATCGAGATCATCGCCATGACCATGGCGGTCTATCTGGTCATCAGTCTGCTGATTTCGCTGTTGATGAACATCTACAACGCGCGTGTCGCGATCAGGGAGCGCTGAGATGAGTTCTTCACGGGACATGATTGCTGCGCGTCCGGCACCCGATCAGCGCCATGGCGTCATCGGCTGGCTACGCATCAACCTCTTCTCCGGACCGATCAACTCGGTGGTGACCCTCGTAGTGCTGGTGCTGCTGGTGCGGTTGCTGTGGCCGGTCATTGACTGGGCGCTGATAGAGGCCGACTGGGTCGGGAGCACGCGTCAGGCCTGCACCGGTGATGGTGCCTGCTGGGTCTTCATTTCGGTGCGACTCAACCAGATCGTCTATGGCTTCTATCCGGAGGCGATGCGCTGGCGGGTCGATATCGTGTTTGCGCTGTTTGCATTGCTGGTGGCCTGGCTGGCGATCCCGCGGCTGCCGTTCAAGCGCTTTGTGGGACTGTTTGCGCTGATCGGTTTTCCCATCGTGGCCTGGATTCTGCTGCTGGGCGGCATGTTCGGACTCACGCCGGTGCCTACGCGCCAGTGGGGCGGGTTGATGCTGACGCTGACCATTGCCGCGGTCGGCATCGTCGGCTCGCTGCCGATTGGCGTGTTATTGGCGCTGGGCCGACGCTCGAAGATGCCGCTGGTCAGGGGCGTCTGCGTGGTATTCATCGAGTTCTGGCGGGGCGTGCCACTGATTACTGTGCTGTTCATGGCCTCGGTGATGCTGCCGCTGTTCGCGCCTGCCGGTGCCGAGTTCGACAAGCTGCTGCGCGCCCTGATCGGCATCATGCTGTTCTGGAGCGCCTACATGGCCGAGGTCGTGCGAAGCGGGTTGCAGGCGATCCCGAGAGGCCAGGGGGAGGCCGGTGCCGCGCTTGGGCTGAGCTACTGGCAGCGGATGGGGCTGATCATCCTGCCCCAGGCGCTCAAGCTGGTCATTCCCGGCATCGTCAACACCTTCATCGCGCTGTTCAAGGATACCTCGCTGGTGCTGATCATCGGCCTCTTCGACCTGCTGGCGGTGATCCAGTCAGGACTGAACGATGCCGACTGGCTGGGTTTCGCCATCGAGGGCTATGTCTTCGCGGCACTGATCTACTGGGTCTTCTGCTTCTCGATGTCGCGCTACAGCCAGTACATCGAACGGCGGCTGCATACCGGTCACTGATGAACCCGCGGCGGGCAGCTCGCATGGCTACCGCCGCATTGATAACAACAGGAGTGCTGTGATGAGTGAAGCCAGCGCAACCGCCACCGATCAATCGATGATCACCATCAACCGGCTCAACAAGTGGTACGGCGACTTTCATGTCCTGCGCGATATCGATCTCGAGGTGGCAAAGGGCGAGCGTATCGTCATCTGCGGCCCATCGGGGTCGGGCAAATCAACGCTGATCCGCTGCATCAATCATCTGGAACGCCATCAGCAGGGCGACATTACGGTGGGTGGCGTCCACATGACCAACGATATCAAACGCATCGAGCAGATCCGGCGCAACGTCGGCATGGTGTTCCAGCACTTCAATCTGTTTCCCCATCTGACCGTGCTGGAGAACTGCTGCCTGTCGCCCATCTGGGTGCAGAAGAAGCCGCGCCGTGAAGCCGAGAAGACCGCCATGGAGTACCTGGAGCGGGTACGCATCGCCAACCAGGCGCAGAAGTATCCCGGTCAGCTCTCGGGTGGTCAGCAGCAGCGCGTAGCGATTGCCCGGGCGCTGTGCATGCATCCCCAGGTGATGCTGTTCGACGAACCGACCTCGGCGCTCGACCCCGAAATGATCAAGGAAGTGCTCGATGTCATGATCGAACTGGCCCGCGAAGGCATGACCATGCTCTGCGTGACCCATGAGATGGGCTTTGCCAAAACGGTCGCCGACCGGGTGATCTTCATGGACGAGGGGCAGATCGTGGAATCGGCACCGCCGCAGGAGCTCTTCAACAATCCGCAGTCGCCGCGCACGAAGGAATTTCTCAGCCAGATTCTGGGCCACTGATCGATACCACTGCGCTGCCGTCCCCTGACGGCAGCGCTCTGTCACGGGAATCCTCATGATTCAGAAGATGATGTGTGCCGGCGCGCCACAGCCGATTGCGCCCTTTTCCCACGCCTGCCGGGTCAACGACCTGGTATTCATTACCGGCCAGATGCCGACCGTACCGGAGACCAACGAGATGCTGCTGGGTACCTTTACCGAGCAGACGCATCGAGTGATGCAGAATCTCGCCATTGTGCTGGCTGAAGTGGGCACTCACTTCGATTATGTGGTGCAGGCGCGGGTGTTTATTACCAATATGGGGCACTTCGATGAGGTCAATGCCATCTACCGCAGCTACTTCAGTGATTCCCTGCCCACCCGCACCTGCATCGGTGTGACCGGCCTGGCCGGTGGCGCCGATGTGGAAGTCGACATGATTGCCTGGATTCCGCCTGCCTCCCTGTAATCCCGATATATGCGCGCTTGCCGGGTGGTCGCAGATATGAAGTGCATGTTCGGCAGCCGGCCCACCGCCTCTGGCGCGTCCGATTCATTCCTTGAGAGCAGAGGGCAGAACGCCCTCAAGCTGCCTCGGTTGCGGTCGTTAACAGGATCAAACCCCCGTTGTCTGTCGGTCCGAGGCTCTCATGCTGCACTCTCTTCGTGCCCGTATTCTGGCGATCTGTATCGCTATCATTGTGCTGTCGCTGGTGATGACCGGTGCGGCGACCTGGTGGGTGACCGCCCGTTATAACGATCAGAGCATTGCCAGCAATCTGAAGGCGATTGCCAACGGTCACGTGATGGCGATAGCCGATTGGAGTGATAACCAGAAACGACTGGTTGAATCGATCGGCGAGCGCGCACTGGGTGTCGATGCCGCCTCGGCCATGGCGCTGATCCAGCAGGCCAGCCGTTTCTCGATGGTTTATGCCGGCTACCCTGATGATAGCTTCGTGTCGGGCAGTGACTGGACGCCGCCGGATGACTTCCGCCCCACCCAGCGCATCTGGTACCAGCAGGCCGCCGAGGCTGGCCATACCGTGGCAACCGAGCCCTACATGGACGCGGCCACGCACGCCCTGGCGGTGCCCTTTGCCACGCCCGTGATGCAGTCCGGCCGGGTGGCGGCCGTGGTGGCCGGTGACATGCCGCTGGATCAGGTGGTGGCCAATGTCACCTCGATTGCGCCAACCGAACACAGCTACGCCTTTCTGGTGGATGACCAGGGCACGCTGATTGCGCATCCGAATACCGAACTGGCGCTCAAGCCGGCCACTGAGGTCGACAGCAAGCTCACCGCGCAGTGGCTTGCCCAGGCGGCGCAGAGTGGCCGGGTGCAGGATGTCACGCTGAATGGCACTGATGAGCGGGTGCTGGCAGAGCAGATTCCCGAGACCAATTGGACGCTGGTGATCGCGCTCAACGAGCGTGAGGCGCTGGCCGGGCTCTATAGCGCTGCTTCCACCATGCTAGTGGCGCTGTTGATTACCGCACTGATCGCTGCTGGTGTGCTGTGGGCGGCGCTCACTCCGAGCTTTCGCCGGCTTTCCCGGGTGCGTGATGCCCTTGACGATATCGCCTCCGGTGAAGGGGATCTCTCCCGACGCCTGACCATTCACGGTCGCGATGAGATCGCCGGGATTGCCAACGCCTTCAATGCCTTTGCCGAGCGCATCAACGAGGTGCTGCTGCGTGTGCGTCGCAGCAGTGAGTCGGTGCGCATGGCGTCCGATGAAATCACCCAGGGCAGTCAGGATCTGTCGCGGCGTACCGAACAGACAGCGGCGAGCCTCGAGGAATCGGCCGCGGCAGTCGAGGAGCTGGCCGGCACCACCGATCAGTCAGCGCACTCGGCGCGACGTGCCAGCGAAGTCGCCAGCGAGACGACGGCCATGGCGCGCCAGGGGGGCGAGCGCATGGCGGCGGTCAGTCAGGCCATGCAGCGCATGCGTGACTCTGCCCAGCAGATCGAGGGCATCGTCGAGATGATCGATACGATTGCCTTTCAGACCAACCTGCTGGCCCTTAACGCCTCTGTCGAAGCGGCGCGAGCCGGGGAGCACGGGCGCGGGTTTGCCGTGGTGGCAGAAGAGGTGCGGGGGCTGGCCAATCGCAGCACCGAAGCCGCCCGCGATATCAAGTCGCTGATCGCCCGCTCCGGTGAGCAGACCCAGGCTGGTGCTGGCGAAGTGGCAGCGGCAGACAAGGCGATGGGAGAGATCGTGAGCCGTATCGAGGAGGTCAGCGGCATGCTGGCCGAGCTCAGTGGTGCGGCCGAAGAGCAGGCCACCGGTATCGGCCAGGTCAACCAGGCGGTCTCTCAGCTCGATGGCATGACCCAGCAGAATGCGGCACTGGTCGAACAGTCGGCGGCGGCCAGTGAAGCCCTGCATCAGCAGGCCCTGGAGCTGGCCGATAGCGTGGCCGCCTTCCGCCTGCGTGAAGAAGGCGCTGACAGGACTTTGTCCCGGAAGCAGCCGGAGGCCGAAGATGTCGTTTAAATCGATTCGTACCTTTGTGGTGGTGACCGCTGGCACCTGTCTGCTGGCGGTCGTGGTGGCGCTGGTGTTGTACGCCCTGATGGCGATGAATCGCATGCAATCGACCTCGGCCGAGCGTACCGGTGAGGTCATGGAGCAGGCCATCGGTGATCGTCTGGATGCCCTGGTCAACGACCAGGCCAGTCGCATTCAGCGCAAGCTTGATCATGCCATGACCGTGGCTGCTCAGCTGGCGGCGCTCAATGAGCTGATGGGCAAGAAGGATGCCGATGGGTGGCCGCAGTTGATGATGACCCGCAAGGAGCTTTCGGCGATGGTGCGCCAGACCCTGGCGACCAACCCGGAGCTGCTCGATGTCTTCATCGGCTGGGAGCCCGATGCCTTCGGCAGTGATGCCGAATATACCGGTCGCGAAGAAGACGGCTATGACGGTAGCGGCCGCTTCATGCCGTGGTGGTATCGCAAGGCTGATGGCAGTCTCGCCGTACTGCCACTGGGTGACACCATGGAGAGTACCAAACGCGACGATGCCGGTATTCGCGAGGGCGAGTACTATCTCTGCCCGAAGGAGACCGGCAAGCGCTGCGTGATCGATCCGAAGATGTATGACTACAACGGGGTCGAGCAGATGGTGACCTCGTTCAATGTACCCATCATGGTGAATGGCGAGTTCCGGGGGAGTGCCGGCACCGATCTGTCACTGGCGTTCATCCAGCAGATGCTCGGCGATGCCAATCAGTCTCTCTATGATGGCGCTGGCAGCCTGGCACTGGTCGCCGGAAATGGACGGATCGTCGCCAACAGTGCCGATGCTGCTTCGCTGGGCAAGCCGGCTGAGGCGGTCATGGGCCACCAGGTGGCGCAGATGCTGGCTCATGCTGATTCCGGCAAGGTGGTCGCGCCGGAGAGTGGCGAGCAGTCGGACTTCGCCCGTTATCTTTCCTTCCCCGTAGCGGGAACCGATAGCCACTGGACACTGGTGGCGCGTATTCCACGTGCTGCGGCACTGGCGCCGCTGATGAAGCTGGAACAGACCATGACCG
This sequence comes from Kushneria phosphatilytica, assembly GCF_008247605.1. Classification (NCBI taxonomy): domain Bacteria; kingdom Pseudomonadati; phylum Pseudomonadota; class Gammaproteobacteria; order Oceanospirillales; family Halomonadaceae; genus Kushneria; species Kushneria phosphatilytica. The sequence continues at coordinate 86,404 of NZ_CP043420.1, forward strand.
CACAGCGCAATCAGGCGGTCACCGCCATGAGTGTGGTGGGGCTGATCATTGCAGCACTGGGGCTGATGGCGATTGCCTGGGTAGGGCATCGTATCGCTCGGCCGCTGCGTCACCTGGCCGAACGGATGCGCGAGATTGCCTCGGGCGATGGCGATCTCACCCAGCGGCTGCCGGTACACGGTCGCGACGAGTCGGCGCTGCTGGCGGAACATTTCAACGCCTTCGTGGAGCGCATGCGCGAGCTGCTGGTGGGCATTCGCGCCAGCAGTGAGTCGGTACGTCGCTCGGCCGGCGAAATTGCCTCGGGCGGCCAGGAGCTCTCGAAGCGCACCGAGCAGACCGCTGCCAGTCTGGAGGAGTCGGCGGCAGCAATGGAGCAGCTCAGTGGCACGGTCAGTCAGGCGGCAGATTCGGCGCGTCAGGCCAACGAGATGGCCGATCAGGCTGCGACGGCCGCCCGCGGTGGCGGTGAGGAAATCCAGCAGGTGGTCAGCACCATGGATGAAATCCGCGACGCGTCACGTCGGATTGCCGGTATCGTCGAGATGATCGATTCGATTGCCTTCCAGACCAATCTGCTGGCGCTCAACGCGTCGGTTGAAGCGGCGCGGGCGGGTGAGCACGGGCGCGGGTTTGCCGTGGTGGCAGAAGAGGTGCGGGGGCTGGCAGGGCGCAGCAAGCAGGCAGCCGCCGAGATCAAGACCCTGATCAACGATGCCGAATCCCGCACCGAAACGGGTGTCGAGCGAGTGGGGCGGGCCGAGGCGTCGATGCGGGAGATCGTCGCCCGGGTCGAGCAGGTCAGTGCATCGCTGGCGGAAATCAGTACGGCAGCCGGTGAGCAGGCCGATGGCGTCGGTCAGGTCAACCAGGCCGTTTCCCAGCTGGACAGCATGACCCAGCAGAACGCGGCACTGGTCGAGCAGTCGACGGCTGCCAGCGAATCGCTCAGCGATGAGTCCGACCGCCTGGCCGAGGCGGTCAGTACCTTCCGGCTGGACAGGCAGCCCGACACCGCCGGGGCGTAACGCCCCGGTGGGCTCAGTCAACGGAGAGCAGTGTCCAGGGCGCTTCACTGGTATAGCGTTCCTCGCGCTCCCCTTCGAGGCTGCCCAGCGCCATCTCCCGGTCGTTGTCGTAGGCGACCAGCAATCGATGGGCATCCAGCACGGCCAGACCCTCGGCCTTGTGTTCGAAGATTCTGGGGGCGCCTTCATCATCGCCGACCAGGCCTGGTGCCCGGCGAGCATGGAAATCCTCGAGCGTCATCACCCAGAGGTAGCCGCCGATGGCGTGCAGCCCTTCCTCTTCGGTCTCGAAGCTGGTCAGCAGATACAGCCGTCCGTTGTAGGGGTCATACTCCAGGCTCGACAGCCCGCAGACATGACGGACCCCTTCATGAGCGCCCGGGTCGAAGGCCAGCAGCTCACGGATATCATCAATGAATGTCAGGCGATCCTGCTCATCAACGCGATAGTGAGCACCCACTACACGACTGACATAATCGAAGTCTTCGTGGGACTGACCCTGTTCGCGGATGCCGAACAGCAGCAGACCGTCACCCTGATCGGCAGGAATGGCTGCGAGCCCTTCGATCTTGTAATAGGGCAGACCGATGGCTTCATCGAGCCGGCGGCGCAGCTCCAGTGAGCCGGTGACATCATCTCGCGGATCGGGGTCTACCACACTGATCCGTTCCGGCTGGCCCAGCGGCCAGATCAGCAGGTGATTCCAGGCATTGAGTTCATGGCTGTCTTCGTCGATACGATCAAAGCCGGTGGTCGCCAGTACATGACGGCCATTCGCGGTGAGGGCGAAGTCTTCGTACTTGGTGGCCCGCTTGATGGCATCGCCGGTAAAATACTCCAGCCCCTCTTCCTGTGGGCCGTTTTCACCCATGGGAACGGCAAACACTGCCGAACGCGACTCACCGGGGATCGGCTTGTCGCTGGCAAGAATCAATCTCTCGCCATCAAAGACAGCCGCTGAAATCTCGGCGTTGACCAGGCGGCCCTGCTCATCACGCAGGCCGGTGGGAAAACAGTGCAGCGTGCCTTCATTGAGGATGCGCGTGCGAATCATGGCGCAGTTTCCTTTCGCCGAGTCACGACCGGTTGCGGCAGGGCGGTTCCCCCCCTGCGCCGTGACGATTAGAATGTGTACATTGGATTATTTCGCAAATGCGAGTCATTTTTGGGGGTTACATCCGTGTCCAGCAAGTTTGCCACTGCCGAAGTGCTCAGTGTTCATCACTGGAACGAGTCGCTGTTCAGTTTCCGCACTACCCGTGAAGATAGCCTGCGGTTCAAAAACGGCCAGTTCGTGATGATCGGCCTCGAGGTCGATGGCAAGCCGTTGACACGTGCCTATTCGATCGCCAGTCCCAACTGGGCGGAAGAGCTCGAATTCTTTTCCATCAAGGTGCCGGACGGACCGCTGACCTCGCGTCTGCAGCATCTTGAGGTCGGCGATCAGATTCTGGTCAGCCGCAAGCCGACCGGTACGCTGGTACTGGATGATCTCAAGGCCGGCCGTCATCTCTATCTGCTCTCCACCGGTACGGGTCTGGCGCCGTTTCTGAGCCTGATTCAGGATCCCGAAGCCTATGAGCGCTTCGACAGGATTGTGGTGGTGCATGGGGTGCGTACCGTCAGCGAGCTGGCCTATCACCATTTCATCACCGAAGAACTGCCGGCGCATGAGCTGCTCGGCGAGGAGATCAGCGAGAAACTGATCTACTACCCGACGGTGACGCGCGAGGCGTTCCACACCACCGGTCGACTCACCGATCACATTCGCTCCGGCAAGCTGGCGGCCGATATCGGTCTGCCGCAGCTCGACCCCGAGCATGATCGCGCCATGCTCTGTGGTAGCCCGGCCATGCTGGATGAGACCAGCACCGTACTCGATGAGCTGGGCTTTGCCATCTCGCCACGCATGGGCGAGCCGGGGGATTACGTCATCGAGCGCGCCTTCGTCGAAAAATAAGGCAGGTGCCAAAAGTGCCGGGACTGCCCGCCGGATGTTCGAAGAAATCGAATGCCGGCGGCCAATCTATTCGCTTTGGTAGCTCCTCTGGCCGGAGTACAGTGCTGCTTTTCGCCAGATGGCGTATGACCTTCAGATGGAGATTTTCATGAGCAGCGCCCTGATTCTCAAATCCAGCATACTGGGTGACGCCTCCCAATCGACGGCACTGGCCGAACGGCTGGGGGATCGCTTTCGCGCCGAATACGGTGACGATAGCGTGACCGTTCGCGATCTGGCGATCACCCCGGTGGACGTGCTCGATGGTGAGCTGATGGCGGCCTTGCGGGGCAGCGTCAGTGAGCCGACGCCGGCGCAGCTTGAAGCGCTGGCCCTGTCCGACCGGCTGATCGATGAGATTCACGCGCACGATACGCTGATCGTGACTGCGCCGATGTACAACTTCAATATTCCTACCCAGCTCAAGACCTGGTGCGATTTCATCGCCCGGGCGGGACTGACCTTCCGCTACACCGAAAACGGTCCTGAAGGGCTGATTCACGGCAAGCGGGTGTTCGTGATCACCACGCGCGGCGGACTGCACCGCAATAGTGAAACCGACCTGGTCACGCCGTATCTGACTACCTTCTTCGGGTTTTTGGGTATGCGCGATATCGAGTTCATCTATGCCGAGGGCTTTGGCATGGGTGAGGAGGCTGTGGCCAGCGCGCAGGCACAGGCCTCTGCCGAAGTGGATGCAGTGGCGCTATAGGTTTACACCAGCCAGGGGCGCCGTTGTGATGGCAGTTGCCTTGAATTCGGGATGATCGACATGATGGATGGCAGGACGCTCATCACTCGCGACTCGCCTCGGCGGATGAGCGCCTGCCTGCGCCAGTTGCGCCATGGACTGACGACCACCGAGCTGCTGAAACAGCGCCCTCTCAATACGCTCATGCCTGACAATCTGCTGCCCGTCCACTGAATAAACCGATCTTTGGTAACCCACGGCATTGAGCCATGCCGTGGATTGCTTCCCAGGCATAATAGCGACAGGACAACGTGAACATGGCGGAAGAAAGACAACACGTTCCTTTATATCTGGCGGCCATTCCCTTTGTCGTGATGATGATTGCGATGATGGTCACCATCATCGTCTTTGAAGGCAGTCCCCATATACCGCTGCTGATCGGCGCAGTAACGGCCGGTCTCTTGGCCTGGTGTCGGGGTTTTTCATGGGGCGAGATCGAGGAGTCCATTTATACGGGGATCAGGAAGGTGCTGCCGGCCGTGGTCATCCTGATGCTGGTCGGCATGCTGATCAGTGCCTGGGTCGGCGGCGGTATTGTGGGCGCCATGATCTATTACGGACTCGAATTCCTGTCACCCGACTGGTTTCTGCCGGCGCTGATGGTGATCTGTGCCATCAGTACGCTGATGATGGGCAGCTCGTGGTCGACCATTGGCACGCTGGGGATTGCAGGCATGGCCGCGGGAACCAGTATGGGAATTGCCCCCGCGGCCATAGCCGGCGTGGTGGTATCGGGTGCCTTTTTCGGCGACAAGATGTCGCCGCTATCGGATACCACCGTGCTGGCCTCGGGCATTGCCGGTGCCAACATCTTCGAGCATATCCGCCACATGCTGTATACCACCCTCCCCGGGCTCGCCCTCGCCCTGGTGATCTACGTGCTGATGGCGGGTGATCACTCCGCCAGCGACATGAGTCAATCGATCGGGACGGTAACGAACGCGCTGCAGACGAACTACGTGATCTCACCGTGGCTCTTCGTCGTGCCACTGATGATCCCGCTGCTCGCCATCAGCAGGGTACCGGCCATTCCCACGCTGGTTGTGGGGATCATACTGGGCAGCCTGGCCTGCCTGTGGGTGCAGGGCAGTGATATCGCCACGCTGTTTGATATCCTGCAGAGCGGCTATGTCGCGCATACCGGGAACGAGACCGTGGATGGTCTGCTCAGCCAGGGCGGGCTGGAGTCGATGATGTATACGGTCTCGCTGGCGATCATTGCCATGATCTTCGGCGGCATCATGGAGAGCACCGGCATGCTGAACGCTATTGTCGGCGGCGTGCTGAAACTGGCCAGCAGCGGTCGGCGATTGTGTGCCGCGACCGTGGTGTCTTCGTTTCTGACCAATATCCTGACGGCCGAGCAGTACATCTCCATTATTCTTCCGGGCAGAATGTACGCCAGGGCCTATCAGCAGCGAGAATTGCATCCGAAGAACCTGTCCCGGGCGCTCGAGGATGGCGGTACCATTACCTCGGCACTGGTGCCATGGAGCACTGATGCGGTGTTCGTCTACAGTGCGCTGGGCGTGAGTGCCTGGGCTTATGCGCCCTATGCCGTGCTGAACTACAGCGTGCCGATCATCTCCATTCTGATGTCACTGGCCGGCATCGCCATCGTTGGTCGACGCGAACAGGCGACCGTGTCGACTGCCGGTTGAGGCCGGGGACAGCGGTTTTCCGATCATGGGCAGCCCCCGGGGCGGTGCAACTCGCCCTTTGGTCAGGTGAGCCACGGCCGATGTGGCCGCGCGGTTACTGCAGCGTTCCCTCATTGAAACGAAAACCGCCGATCGGCTCTGCCGGTCGGCGGGTGTAGGTGGCTGCCGGTGCTCAGACGGCATCCTTGCCGGTTTCACCGGTTCGGATACGAATGACCTGGTCGAGCGGCGAGACAAAGATCTTGCCGTCACCGATCTTGCCGGTGTTGGCGACCGAGGTAATGGCTTCGATTACCTCGTCGACCATCGACTCGTCGACCGCGACTTCCAGCTTGACCTTGGGCAGGAAATCCACCACGTATTCTGCCCCGCGATAGAGCTCGGTATGCCCTTTCTGTCGTCCGAACCCCTTTACCTCGGTAACGGTAATACCCTGTACGCCCACTTCTGAGAGTGATTCGCGCACATCGTCGAGCTTGAACGGCTTGATGATAGCGGAGACCAGTTTCATGACTTGTATCCTTGCCTGTGATGAGTGCGGTTTGACCGAGCGTCTCGGAGTGATGCTGTGTATCTTCAGCATACAATGCGTGCCGAAGGAATGAAAAAGCGCTACCGAGACAAAAAAGGCACCCCCGAGGGGTGCCAGGGAGCACGCCAGCTCACAACGGGGGGCGGTTACTTCTTGCCGCCGGTGAACTCGGGGTAGGCCTCCATGCCGCATTCGGCAACGTCGACGCCTTCGTATTCTTCCTCTTCAGTGACCCGCAGCCCCATGACCGCCTTGATGATGCCCCATACGACCAGGCTGGCGACAAAGGTCCAGATGAAGATGGAGACGATGCCCAGCAGCTGTGCGCCGAAACTGGCGTCGCCGTTGGAGAGCGGTACCGCCAGCAGACCCCAGATACCGGCCACGCCGTGCACCGAAATGGCACCGACCGGATCGTCGATGCGCAGTTTATCGATCGCGACGATGGCAAACACCACCAGCAGGCCGCCCACGGCACCGATCAGTGTGGCACCCAGCGCAGAGGGCGCCAGTGGCTCGGCAGTAATCGCCACCAGCCCGGCCAGCGCCCCATTGAGGGCCATGGTCAGGTCGGCCTTGCGGAACCACAGCTTGGCGAGGATCAGCGCGGCGATCACGCCCCCGGCTGCCGCCGCATTGGTGTTGACGAATACCTGAGCGACCGCGTTGGCTTCGGTGATATTGGAGACCTTCAGCTCGGAGCCGCCGTTGAAGCCGAACCAGCCCAGCCAGAGGATGAAGGTGCCCAGCGTAGCCAGTGGCAGATTGGCACCCGGGATGGCGTAGATGGCACCGTTCTTGCCGTATTTGCCCTTGCGCGCGCCCAGCAGCATGACGCCGGCCAGTGCGGCAGTCGCACCGCACAGGTGCACAACGCCGGAGCCGGCGAAATCCTGGAAGCCGGCTGCATCGAGAAAACCACCACCCCACTTCCAGTAGCCCTGAACGGGATAGATGAAGCCGGTCATGATGACGGCAAAGACCATGAAGGCCCAGAGCTTCATGCGCTCGGCGACGGCGCCGGAGACGATCGACATGGCCGTGGCGACGAAGACGACCTGGAAGAAGAAGTCCGAACGGGCGGAGTAGTAGACATCGCCGTTGCTGCCCAGCACATCATCCACCGAGTGCTCACTGCCCAGCAAAAAGCCGAAACTCGGGAAGAAGCCACCCGATGAGCTGGAGTACATGATGTGGTAGCCGATCAGCAGATACATGGTGCAGGCGATGGCGAACAGCACCACGTTCTTGGTCAGGATTTCGGTGGTGTTCTTGGCACGCACCAGACCGGCCTCGAGCATGGCGAAACCGGCCGCCATCCACATGACCAGTGCACCCATGACCAGAAAGTAAAAGGTATCGAGAGCGTATTGGACTTGAATCAGATCATTCATGATTGGTTCCTTGACCCTGGGCGTTATACCGCGTCGACGCCGCGTTCACCGGTGCGAATACGGATGACATCTTCCAGTGGGGTGACGAACAGCTTGCCGTCGCCGATCTTGCCGCTGTTGGCCGCCTGACGAATGGCATCGAGTACGCCATCGACGCGCTCGTCATCGACGGCCACTTCGAGCTTCACCTTGGGCAGGAAGTCGACCACGTATTCCGCGCCCCGATAGAGTTCGGTATGGCCCTTCTGACGACCGAAGCCCTTGACCTCGGTCACCGTGATCCCTTGCACACCGTGATCCGCCAGGGCCTCTCTGACGTCATCGAGCTTGAATGGCTTGATGATGGCGGTGATGAGTTTCATGTCGTGTTATCTCCCTTGTGGCTGGCGCCTGCCCTATCTCAGGGCAGAAGCTGTGCCATCAGCCTCACAAGTGAGCAAAATCAGCGACTTGGAAAGTAAAAAAGTGTTGCCGACGCGGTTCGCCCGATGGCGACGGTGCGCTCGGTGCACCATTTTCGACCCTTTTGGCGCAGGCCAAGGGCCGCTGGCGCGCTCTTTTGGTGCGCCGGTCAGGTGGGTATGGGTTGCCCGGGCGTTCATGGGCGTGTTCTGCACAGATTTGCATCAGCCATGCACTGCACCGGGACATCCAGGGTTTTTCATGTCGGGATCAATGCGTAACTGCGCGGGCTTGCGTATCCTTGTAGGTAGCAGTCGGGTGGCAGGTCAGTGCTGTCCGGCAGATTGGTCACGAACTCGTGAGGTAGCTTCATGGCACGACAGGATGTTTTCGGCCGTCTGGCGCAGCAGATCGGAGAGCGGCTTCAGGACGCTTCGCATGCACCGGAAGAGATTCAGCGCACGGTGCACGGCGCCATGCGGGGTGCCTTCGACCGGCTCGAGCTGGTCTCGCGCGAGGATTTCGACGTCATGATGGAAGTGTTGCAGCGCACCCGTTCGCGCGTTGAAGCGCTCGAGAAGCAGGTCGCCGATCTCGAAGCAGCACTGGATGAACGGGGGGATCACACCGCCTCCACGACGACCGCCCAGGCCGAACAGACCAATACGCCGGCGGATGCGCCCGAGAAAAACGCCTCTGCGTCTCCTCATCCGGGCAAGGACGGCGACGACACGCGCTGATTGCCTGCCTCCCGAGCCGATGCCGAATCCGCTGGCATCGGCTCGTTATCGCGTTGATAACCCGAATATTCGTTACCCGGCCTCCACCGGGCCCGCTCGCCTGTCAGGATCTTTCGCAAGACCATGCCGCAATACATTCCCGATGAGACCTCCCTGCCCGAGCTGACGCTGCGTGGCGTACTGCTGGGTGCCCTGATCACGGTGTTGTTCACCGCCTCCAATGTCTATCTCGGCCTCAAGGTGGGGCTGACCTTCGCCTCTTCGATTCCGGCAGCCGTCATTTCCATGGCGGTGCTGCGCTATTGTCGTGGTGCCAACGTACTCGAAAACAACATGGTGCAGACCCAGGCCTCGGCGGCGGGGACCCTGTCAGCCATCATCTTCATCCTGCCGGGGCTTCTGATGGTGGGCTACTGGCAGGGCTTCCCGTTCTGGCAGACCGCCGCCATCTGCGCCATTGGCGGCATTCTCGGGGTGCTCTATACCATTCCCCTGCGCCGGGTGATGGTGGTGCAGAGCTCGCTGCCCTATCCCGAAGGCGTGGCCGCCGCCGAGATACTCGATGTCGGCAGCCGGCACGCCGCTGAAGATCCCTCGCCAACAGATGAACGATCCGCCCCGCAGGCGGCTTCCGGCAGCGAGCCGGGTGCTCGTGAAATTGCGCTGGGTGGCCTCGTGGCGGCGCTGTTCTCGCTGTGCAGCGGTGGCTTTCGGGTGTTGGCCGAGAGCATCAGTGTCTGGTTCAGCGTCGGGCGCAGTGCCTTTCAGCTCTCTACCGGATTTTCGCTGGCACTGGTGGGTGCCGGCTACCTGGTCGGCATTGTCGGAGGCATGGCGATTCTGATCGGTACCCTGCTCGCCTGGGGTGTGGCGGTGCCCTGGCTGACGGCCATTGCGCCGGATCAGGGCGAGTCGCTCAAGGCGCTGGCGATGGCACGCTGGTCCAGCGATGTGCGTTTCATCGGTGCCGGCACCATCGGTATCGCGGCTGTCTGGACGCTGATCTCGCTGTTTGGCCCCATGGTGACCGGCATCCGTGCCTCATTGGGCGCGATGCGCAACGATGCGGGCCGCAAGGCGCCGGGGCGTACCGAGCAGGATCTCTCGCCCCGTATCATTCTGGCACTGCTGGGCGTACTGCTGGTGGCCCTGATTGCGGTCTTCGCCGACTTCCTCGGGGATGCAGCGCCTGCCATGGCCGCGTTACCGTTCTGGACGCTGGTCGGCGGCTGTGTGCTGTTCGCCTTTGCCTTCGGGTTTCTGATTGCGGCCGCCTGTGGCTATATGGCCGGGCTGGTAGGCTCGTCCAGCAGTCCCATTTCCGGCATCGGCATCATGGCAGTGATCCTGGTGTCGCTGCTGATTCTGGCCTTTACCGGCGTCAGCGATGCGCTGAGCCAGCTTGAAGGTTCGGTGGCAGCCAAACTGCCCACCGCCCTGGCGCTGTTCACCACTTCGGTGGTCGTGGCGGTGGCCGCCATCTCCAATGACAACCTGCAGGATCTCAAGACCGGGTGGCTGCTCGGGGCAACGCCGCGGCGCCAACAGATCGCGCTGATCATTGGCTGTATCGTCGGTGCGCTGGTGATTCCACCGGTGCTGTCACTGCTGTATCACGCCTATGGCTTTACCGGAGCGCTGCCGAGCCCCGACATGGACCCGAATCAGGCGCTGGGCGCGCCGCAGGCGACCCTGATGACCGCCATCGTGCAGGGCATCTTCTCCCATGACCTCAACTGGCCGATGGTGCTCACCGGCGTGGCACTGGGTGTGGGGCTGATCGTGATCGATGAGCTGCTGCGTCGTCGCGGTGGGGTGGCCCGACTGCCGGTACTGGCCGTGGGAATCGGGATTTATCTGCCGCCCTCGATCAACATGCCGCTGGTGATTGGTGCCGTACTCAGCTGGTTCATTGATCGGCAACTGAAGCGTCGCGCCGCGCGCCAGGGCGAGGTATTCGAATCGGTAGCCGAACAGCCGCGGCGGCGTGGCGTGCTGCTGGCCTCGGGGCTGATCGTGGGTGAGAGTCTGATGGGCGTGCTGATGGCCGGCATTATCGGCGCGACCGGTGAGAGTGCCCCGCTGGCACTGGTCGGCGACGGTTTCGAATCGGTGGCGCAGTGGCTCGGTCTGATCGTCTTCGTGCTACTGGGCTTGGCCTTCTATCGACGCATTCTGCGGACCGGGGGCTGAGGCGCAGGCGGGCACGATGCTCAAGCATTTCCATCGGCAGCCGATTCAACAGGAAATGCCGATGGAACATCGGTGCCCGCCCAATGCTGCCCACAGGAGCCGTCGTGACGCTTGCCATCATTCCCACTCGCGCCAGTGTGGGGCTCGATGCCCCGGAAGTGCTGGTCGAGGTGCATCTCTCCAATGGTCTGCCGGGGCTGGCGATTGTCGGATTGCCGGAAACCGCGGTAAAGGAGAGCCGGGAGCGGGTACGCAGCGCGCTGATCAACGCCAACTTCGAGTTTCCCACCAAACGCATCACCCTCAATCTGGCGCCGGCCGATCTGCCCAAGGAGGGTGGCCGCTTCGATCTGCCGATCGCCCTGGGCATTCTGGTCGCATCGGGACAGATTCCTCATGAGGCGGTAGACCGGCTGGAGTGTCTGGGAGAGCTGGCACTTGATGGTCACCTGCGTCCGGTGCCCGGGGTGCTGCCGGCGGCGATGGCCGCCAGGCGAGCCGGTCGTGCACTGATGGTGCCCGCGGCCTGTGCCGATGAAGCGGCGCTGGCGGGTGAGCTGACGGTACTGCCGGTGACTCATCTGCTGGATGTGGTGGCGCATCTGCTGGGGCAGCAGCGTATCGAGCCGCATGTGCTGAGCGAGCCGCCCGCAGCGGCATTACCCCCGTTCGACCTTTGTGAGGTACGCGGCCAGCATCAGGCGCGGCGGGCACTGGAGATCGCCGCGGCGGGGGGGCACAACCTGCTGTTTGCCGGCCCTCCCGGGACCGGCAAGACCATGCTGGCCAGTCGCCTGGCCGGCATTCTGCCACCGCTGCGGGAGAACGAGTGCCTGGAAGTGGCAGCCATTCGTTCGGTCTGCGGGCTGGATATTCTCGAGCGCTGGGGGCAGCGGCCGTTTCGTGCGCCACACCATGGCGCCAGTGCCGCCGCACTGGTCGGGGGTGGGTCGAAACCCAGGCCCGGCGAGATCTCGCTGGCGCATCACGGCGTGCTGTTTCTCGATGAGTTGCCGGAGTTCGATCGCAAGGTGCTGGAGGTATTGAGAGAACCGCTGGAGTCCGGTCGAATTCATATCGCTCGTGCCAGCCATCAGCGCCAGTATCCGGCGCGCTTCCAGCTGGTGGCCGCCATGAATCCGTGTCCCTGCGGCCATCTCGGTGATCCGCGCCAACCCTGTCACTGCACGCCGCAGCAAGTGCAGCGCTATCAGGCGCGTCTCTCCGGGCCGCTGCTCGATCGTATCGATCTGCAGGTCGAGGTGCCGGCGCTGCCCGCCGAACAGCTCACTGCTCGCGAGCGTGGCGAGGATTCGGCGACGGTGCGACAACGTGTGCTTGCCGCACGACAAAGACAGCATGCCCGGGGCGGGCTCAACGCCCATATCGATACGTCCACGCTGGAGACGGCGTGTGCGCTGGGTGATGACGAGCGGGCCTGGCTCTCCGACGTACTCAATCGACTCAATCTCTCGGCGCGGGCGTATCATCGGGTGCTACGAGTGGCACTGACCATTGCCGATCTCAGCGAGGCGCCCCGGGTCATGCGCACCCAGTTGATGGAGGCCATCGGCTATCGACAGCTTGATCGCATGATGGGGCGCGGCGGGGCGTGAGCTGACATCCGTCAGGGCAGAAGTTCATGCAGTATCGAGCGGAATTTCGGGGGCAGGCCCTTTTTTTTGCAAAACAATGATTGACTACTGGCCAGCGCCAGCGCAGACTGCCGCCAGTAGGTTGGCAAGTCGCATATCGTCAGTTGTAATCGAATTATTCGATAGCCTGGTTATATCCCCCTTGTTTTACCCACTATCATCGGGTGTTACCCGGCAATCGTAATGTAATAAAGCGCATAGCGCTCAAGGAATTCGAAAGATGGCAACTGGCACGGTCAAGTGGTTCAACGACGCCAAGGGTTTTGGTTTTATCGCACCTTCTGATGGTGGCGATGATCTGTTCGCGCACTTCTCTGAAATTCAGGCTGATGGCTTCAAGTCCCTTCAGGAAGGTCAGGAAGTTTCCTTCGAAGTGACCCAGGGCAAGAAGGGTCTGCAGGCTTCGAGCATCAAGCCGCTCTGAGTTTGATCGGATAGCTGCCTCGGGCAGCGTCCCTTCGACACCCGGGCCCGCTTCGGCGGGCCCGGGTGTTTTCGTGTGTGCCCATCATGACCGGTGCTTGCCTTCACCCAAAGACTACATGTCACCCGCGGCGTGGCTGACTACCCTCGACTGAAACGGGCAGACCGAATGACTGCTCCGAGATATCAAAAAAGCGTCGAGGGAACAGAGCATGTATCACCATCGCATCCAGGGCCTGCGACAGGGCCATGTGGCACTGCTGTTATCGCTATGGCTGGCACTGGCCGGCTGTGCCAGCTCCGGCACACTGACGACCAAAACCGCTGCCGATTCGCCCGAGCCTACCTGGCAGCCGCTGCTGGCGGATGCGGCGCTGCACCATGTTTATGAAGATGGCAAGACGCTGGTCGACATGATTCCCGAGCGGCCCATGCCGGAGGTACTGGCTGATTACCGCGCACTGCCCTGCCAGCCCGAGTGCAACACCGAAGAGATTCGGGCCTTCATGCAGCAGAACTTTCGCAAGCCGCCCACGCCCGATGAGAAACTCAGTGAGCCGGAGAATACGCCGGTCGCGCAGCATATTCGCAATCTCTGGCCGATACTGACTCGCTCTTCGGAAGACAGTCAGCAGGGCCCACTCAGTACCATGGTGGCGCTGCCGCATCGTTATGTCGTGCCGGGTGGCCGCTTCAACGAGATGTTCTACTGGGACAGCTACTTCACCATGCTCGGCCTGGCGGCAAGCGATCGCTATGACCTGGTGCGCGACATGGTGGCCAATTTCGCGTGGCTGATCGACACCTACGGTTTTATCCCCAACGGTACCCGTACCTACTTTCTGAGCCGTTCACAGCCGCCGTTCTTCTCCGCCATGGTCAATCTGCTTGCCGAGCATGATGGGGATGAGGTCTATACCCGTTATCTGCCTGAACTGCAAAAGGAGTATGCATTCTGGATGCGCGGTGCCGATCAGCTGGCACCCGGTCAGGCCGGCGAACGCGTGGTGCGGCTTCCCGATGGCACACTGCTCAACCGATACTTTGGCGGAGAGAATCGGCCTCGCCCGGAAGCCTATGCGGCTGAAATCGACACCGCGGCACAGAGTGATCGGCCGGCCCCGGTGGTATATGGCAACCTGCGGGCGGCCGCCGAGAGTGGCTGGGATTTCAGTTCCCGCTGGATGGCCGATGGTGAGCATCTGTCTACCATCGAGACGCGCGATATCCTGCCGGTGGATCTCAACAGTCTGATGGCCAATCTGGAAAATACGCTGGCACAGGCCTGGCAGGTCGCGGGCAATAATGAGCGCGCGGCCTTCTACCGTGATCGGGTACAGGCACGCCAGCAGGCGCTCAATACGGTGTTCTGGTCAGACGCCGGCTTTTACAGCGACTACGACTGGTCGCAGCAGACACTTACCGGCGAGTTGACGGCCGCGACCAGCTTCCCGCTGTTTCTCGGTCTGGCCACGCCATCGCATGCCGATGCCGTGGCGCAGACCCTGCAAGCCCGGCTGCTGAAGCCCGGGGGGATTGTCACGACGACTCGCAATACCGGGGAGCAGTGGGATGCGCCCAATGGTTGGGCGCCACTGCAGTGGGCAGCCATCCGCGGCCTGCAGCGCTACGGTCATGATGCGCTGGCCGGTGAGATCGCGCGGCGCTGGATCGATACCAATGTGTCGGTCTACCGTCAGACCGGCAAGCTGGTGGAGAAATATAATGTGGTGTCGCCCGGTGTCGGCGGGGGCGGCGAATACGATGTGGTCGATGGTTTTGGCTGGACCAATGGCGTACTGATGCAGCTGCTGGAGCTTTATCCGCAGGCGGCGCAGAACAGTCGACCACGATCGGCTGCTCAGGAAACCATTCACTGATGATCATCCGGTAACAGGCACGCAAAAAAAGGGCCTGCCGGGGGACCGGCAGGCCTGCAGAATGCAAGGAATCATTCAAGGGAACACTGACTTTGAAAGATGCCGCGGGAATAAGTTCCCGTCAGTCGCCAAAAAAGGGTAAGCAAGTGCAAGCAAGCGTAACGTGATGAACGCGGCCGTCCCGAGCATCATCATTTGTCTCAATGATGCTCTTCGAAAATCATGATGCCGGCGCAGGCCGTTAGTCTGCAAAACAATATACACTGTGTCCCACTCAACCCGCTGCGGCTGGCAGCGGATCAACGGTAGATCAGAGGACACATACATGTCTGCTCCCCGATTGTTCGAGCCACTACAGCTTGATGATCTCGAACTGCCCAATCGCATCATTATCGCGCCGATGTGCCAGTACTCCGCACAGAATGGCAATGCCACCGACTGGCATCTTATCCATCTGGGGCACATGGCGCTTTCCGGTGCCGGCCTGCTGATTCTGGAAGCGACCGCCGTGGCCCCGGAAGGGCGTATCAGCCCCGAGGACCTCGGCCTTTACAGCGATGACAACGAGCAGGCGCTGGCACGGACCCTGAAGGCTATCCGTGCCAACTCCGATATGCCGATCGGCATTCAGCTTGGTCATGCCGGTCGCAAGGCTTCCACAACTGCCCCCTGGCAAGGCGGCGAGCAGATCCCACCCGGCGCTGATAATGGCTGGCAGACGCTGGCGCCTTCGGCACTGCCGCATGGCGAGGCGGATCATCCGCCGAGTGCGCTGTCGCTTGAAGAGATCGAACGGATCAAGGGGGATTTCGTTGCAGCGGCAGAACGGTCGGCTCGCCTGGGTTTGGACGCCATCGAGTTGCACGCGGCGCACGGTTATCTGCTGCATCAGTTTCTGTCGCCACTCTCCAACCGACGTGATGACGAATATGGTGGCAGTCTGGAAAATCGACTGCGCCTGGTGCTGGAGGTCTTCGACGCGGTACGTGAGGTGTTTCCGAAAGGCAGGCCGGTGGGCGTACGTGTCTCGGCCAGTGACTGGGCCGAAGGCGGCTGGGATATCGAGGGGACGCTGGCGCTGGCCAGGGCACTCGACGAGCGGGGCTGCAGCTATATCCATGTTTCCAGTGGCGGCCTGACCCCGGTACAACAGATTCCGGTGGGACCCAACTACCAGGTGCCGTTTGCTCGTCAGGTGCGTGAGGTGGTCAACATGCCGGTCATCGCCGTGGGGCTGATCAACGAGCCCGAGCAGGCCGAAGCCATTGTTGGCACCGGCGAGGCCGATGCTGTCGCGCTGGCTCGGGCGATGCTCTACGACCCCCGCTGGCCATGGCACGCTGCGGCGTCACTGGGCGCGACGGTGAAAGCACCGAACCAGTATCTGCGCTGCCAGCCGCGACAGTATCGTCATCTTTTCGACAATAACTGATAAAGTTCATCAACTGCTCATCAAAAGCCGCCCTGAAGAGGCGGCTTTTTTCCGTCCGGCACGCACGGGTTAACATGGCAACGCATCGTCTGGGTGGCTAGTCTCTGCATCGGGGCTGGTCGATCAATTGCTGCCGGAGGCGCTCTTGTCCATTGATTTTACCGCGTTTCCCCTGGCGGTCACGCTGGGGCTGTTTGCCGTTTGTGCGGTCGTCATCGGTACCATTGGTACCTGGTTGACCGGGGTCGTAGACCGGCTGGCCGACCGAACCGGACTGGGCGAGGCCATTGCCGGCTCGGTCATGCTGGGTGCCGTGACGTCACTGGCCGGCATCATGGTGTCGATTTCTGCTGCCGCCCGCGATCAACCGGGCCTGGCGATGAGCAACGCCCTGGGCGGCATTGCGGTACAAACCGCTTTTCTGGCACTGGCGGATATTACCTACCGACGGGCCAATCTCGAGCACGCTGCGCCCTCGATCGGCAATCTGATGCAGAGCGCACTGCTGATCTGTCTGCTCTCGCTGTTGCTGATCGGCGCCTGGACACCGCCCTTTACCCTATATGGCATTCATCCGGTGACACCGTTGCTGCTGGGTGGCTATCTCTATGGCCTGGTCAAGGTGCGGGGGGCCCAGAATGATCCCATGTGGCGTCCGAAAAAGACCTTCGAGACCTTCGAGGATGTCCCCGCGGAGGATGACGGCAAGCGCAGTCTGACGTCGCTGTGGATTCGGTTTCTGCTGCTGGCAGCAGTGCTCGGCCTCACCGGCCTAGTGCTTGAGCGGGTTGCCTCGGCGCTCACCCAGCAGACCGGGCTTTCTGCCACAGCGGTCGGTGCGCTGCTGACGGCGGTGGCGACCTCGCTGCCGGAGCTGGTGACCTCGATTGCGGCAGTCCGCCGGGGGGCACTGACACTGGCGATCAGTGGCATTATCGGTGGCAATGCCTTCGATACCCTGTTCGCGGCGACGTCCGATATCGCCTATCGCAAGGGGTCGATCTATCACGCCATGCCGGACTCGATCCTGCTGTGGACGGCCATCACCCTGCTGATGACCGGCATCCTGCTGATGGGACTGATCCGCCGCGAACGGCATAACTGGGGCGGTATCGGCTTCGAGAGTGTCATTGTGCTGGTGCTTTATGGACTGGGCGCCGCCCTGACGCTGGTTCGTCCGTAAGCGCGTGGGCTCCGGGCAGGCTTTTACCTGGCGCAGGGTTCAGCAACACCCGACAACAGCCCCCGGAGATTCAGGAAGGTCCTGCCGGGAACCTGTAATGCTCCCGGCGTTAATGGAGTCTGATACCCGGTTCAGGCTTTCATGATCGCGTAGCGGGCTCGGCTACTGCACTGTCATCCAGCATGGGCTCATCTTCGAACTCCTGCTGCGGGTCGATACCCCGCTTCATCTGCCAGCGATAGATCAGTAGTGCCAGCACCGGGGTGAGAATGGCGGTCGTGACCGTGGAACCGGCTACCTGTGCCGTGGCCGTCGCCTCGATGGCCTTGTAGGCAGGATCGGCTGCTGCGACGACTGCGGGTGTGGCTACCGCTGCACCAGCCGTGGAGGATTCACAGGCGCCCGAAATGATATTGCGCCGATAGTGCGGCCGCCGGCGGATACGGTGCACCAGCGCAAGTAGCAGCATGGCGCCGCCGCCGGATACCACCAGCGTCAGCAGCCCCAGCAGCACGCCCGGCAGCCCCGCTTCGATCAGGGTTTTGAAATCGATACCGGCCCCGAGCGGGAAGGCGAAGAAAGGAATCAGAATGCGCTGACCGGGGGCCAGGAAACGGCGCAGATTCTCATCCAGATTGCCGAGGATAAAGCCCAGCAGTACCGGCGCGACCACGCCGATGAAGGTCAACAGTGGAATCGAGGCCAGCCCGGCGGCCCCCAGCACCAGCAGGGTGAGAAAGGGACCATCATTGAGCGAGATCACCGAGACGGCGCCGGTGTCGGTCTTGTTGCCGAACTGTTCGGTCAGGGCCACATACATGCCGCTGTTGGAGTTGGTCATGGCTGCCACGATGGCCAGTGGCGACAGTGCCAGCAGGGTGCCCGAAGGCATCAGGAAGGCGGCAATCAGCGCCACGATCACCCCGGCCAACAGTTTGCCGATCAGAATGGCGAAGCCCTTTTCGGCGATCGGGCCGGTGGCCCGGATAGGAATCTGGGCGCCCATGCAGAACAGGAAGGCACCAATGACCGGCAGGGCTCCCTCCTTGAACAGGGCCTGGGTAAAACCACCGATCTCGAGCAGACCGGGAAGAAAGGTATTGACGGTAGCGCCCAGCAGCAGCGGAATGACCATGATCCCGCCGGGGACCTTTTCGATTGCGCCGAGAATGTTCATGGCGGACCTCGGGTTGTAGTGAGGCGAAAAATGCCGAATGAACCGAGCCACGGGCACAGCTTCCCCGGGGCCACGGAAAATGTCTTTTCCGGACCTGTGGTCTGTCGGTTCACCATTGGGTAGCCGGCCCGTGCAGGCGCGCCGGCGGATGGGTCAGGTGGACTGACGCTTTTTCAGAGCGGCCAGAGTGACCAGGTAGCGGTCGCGCCAGGCCATGCGCTCATCGCGCTGGTCGGCGGGCAGTGTTTCGCGCCGCGCCTGTTCGAGCTGGTCCAGCAGCTGTTCGCTATAGCCATGACGGGGGCGAGCGGAATCGGCGATCTGCTGATACATCGGCCCGAGTCGGGTCATATAGTCGCGTACACCTTCCGGCGCATTGAGATCGATGGTCTCGATCGGGCCCATGAAGAACCAGCGTGCGCCCAGGCCATCGCTGACCACCCGGTCGAGGTCATCGACGCTGAGATAGCCATCCTCGATCAGATTGAAGGCTTCATTGAGCAGCGCGCCCTGCAGGCGATTGACGGCAAATCCCGGAATCTCGCCGCCGAGGGTGATTGGTGACTGACCAATGTCTGCCATCAGTTGCCGGGTACGCTGGAGTACCGCATCAGCAGTCCAGGGTGCGGGAATCAGTTCGACCAGCGGGATCAGGGCCGGCGGATTGACCGGATGTGCGACCAGGCAGCGTTCACGGTGGGTGAGGGTCTCGGTGAAATCCGAGGCCGGGATGCCCGAAGTTGAACTGGCCAGCGTGATTTCCGGGGCGGCCAGCTCATCGAGTTGAGCAAACAGCGTCTGCTTGAGTTCCACCCTTTCGGGGATATTCTCCTGGACGTGAATGGCGCCCTCGAGTGCCTGCGCCAGGTCGCTGCTGGTCCGTACCCGGTCCAGCACGCGCTGCGGTGGCTCGTCGAGCAGCTCATTGGCGGCCAGCTCTTCGAGGGTCTGTCTGATCAGCTCGCGGGCCTGGGGCAGCACTTCGGCCTGGTTATCGAACAGCACCACATCGTGGCCGCCGCGGGCGAAAACCACCGACCAGCTGCGCCCGATCAGGCCTGATCCGATAATGGCAACATGACTCATCTTCTACCTCCTGGTTGACGGTGCGCGAACGCACCGGGCCGATCCCTGTGCCGGCCAGTGATATGGGCGCTCAGCTCTCCCACCGGGCGCCGTGGTGTTCGCAGAGTTCGCCGATCTGATCGGCATCAAGGGTGCGATATTCGTGGCCATGCAGTAGCAGAAAGAGTTTGGCGGTCTCTTCCAGCTCTTCGGCGGCGCTGACGGTCGCGTCGAGATCCCGCCCGGTGACGATCGGGCCGTGATTGGCCAGCATCAGTGCGCTGTAGTGCGGTGCCAGCCGGGCCACATCGTCGCCGAGTCGTTCGTCCCCCGGGCGGCGATAGGGCACCAGAGGCAGCCGGCCGATGCGCATGACGAAGTAGGGGGTGATCGGTGGCAGCACACTCGCTTCGTCGACGTTTTTCAGACATGACACGGCGCTGGAATAGCTCGAGTGCAGATGAACGATCGCCTGCGCCTCGGGGCGATTCTTGTAGTAGGCGAGGTGAAAGAAGTACTCCTTGCTGGGCTTGCTGCCGGAGAGAACATTGCCTTCCCAGTCGAGCCTGGAGATCTCGTCGGCGTTGAGTTCGCCCATGCAGGAGTTGGTGGGTGTGGTCAGCCAGCCATCGTCCAGCCGCACACTGAGATTGCCACTGGTACCGGGACTGAGGCCGCGGTCATAGAGTCGCTTGCCGAGCGTGACCAGACGCTGGCGCAGGGTGTGTTCATTCATCGATAACCTCCCAGGCGCGGGTAAACATGTCGGGAGCGCCGAAGTTGCCGGATTTCAGCGCCAGATGCAGGGGACCATGCACTGATTCGGTCCAGGTCCAGGGAACGCCGGGGTCGATTTCCGGGCCGATGCGCAGACTCTCGATGCCCAGCGCACCGACGATGGCGCCTGCCGTTTCACCTCCGGCCACAATCAGACGACCGATGTCCCGGACGATCAGCCGTCTGGCGAGTTCGGCCAGAGCGCGTTCGACCAGCGCGCCAGCGGCTTCAACACCCAGCTGCTGCTGAGCCTCGCGCACCACTTCGGGGCGGGTGTCGCTGTGAATCAGCAGCGGCTTGCCCAGCTGTGGCAGGGCCCACTGCTCGATCGCATCGAGTGTGGCGTCAAACTCATGATGCAGTTCGAGCGGTGTCAGTGCCCGGCTTGGCATGTGGGCGCTGGCATGGTCGATCTGTTCGCGGGTCCGTTTCGAGGCACTGCCCGCCAGAATCAGCGCGCCACCTGCAGGGGGCGGCAGTGCGGCAGCCTGTCCGCTGGGTGATGAGTAGAGTGCGCCCAGTCCGAGTGCCAGTCCGGAACCCCCGGTAACCAGCGGCATGTCGCGACTGGCCAGCGCTATGGTGGTCAGATGCGCATCGCGCAGGGTATCGGTCACGATCAATCGATACCCTTCCGAACGCAGCGCTTCGAGCTGGCGGCGGGCAGCTTCCTCGCCCCGTTCAATGACATCGGCCGGCAGCAGACCAACACGTTGTTCGCTCTGGGTATCGAGCCAGCGCACGAGATTGGCATCCGTCATCGGATTGAGCGGGTGGTGCTCCATGCCGCTCTCGTTGAGCAGACTGCCGCCCACGAACAGATGGCCCTGATAGACGGTGCGACCGGTGGCCGGGAAGGCCGGGCAGAACAGGGTGCTGTCACAGTCGAGCGCCCCCATCAGCGCTTCTGCCACCGGGCCGATGTTGCCCTGTGGGGTGGAGTCGAAGGTTGAGCAGTACTTGAAATAGAACTTTTCGCAGCCTTGCGTCTGTAGCCATGTCAGCGCTTCAAGCGACTGGCGTACCGCGTCGGCGGCCGGAATGCTGCGCGACTTCAACGCCACCACAATGGCATCGACGTCTTCGGGGGCTGTGTCCGGTATCCCGATGGTCTGGACGGTACGAAAGCCGCTTTTGACCAGGTTGTTGGCCAGGTCCGTGCCGCCGGTGAAATCGTCGGCAATACATCCGATCAGGGCCATGGGACCTCCTTCGGCTCATCGGTCATCTGTGGGGCGGTAATCGGCACCGTTTCGAGTGCGATGTCGCGCTCGACGATGGCTTCGCGGTCGAAAGCGGCCAGGCCGTCGTCGGTGATGATCAGATCGACATCCTCCAGCGCACAGGCACGGAACATGCCGAAACGGCCGTATTTGGTGCTGTCGGCCACCAGCACGCTTTTGGAAGCGATCTGTAACAGCTGCTGCTTGATCAGAATCTTTGACTCATCCGGCGTGGTGACGCCGCGCTCGAGATGCCAGGAGCTGCTGCTGAGGAAGGCGATGTCGACGTTGACCTGACGCAGAAATTCCACCACCGATGGGCCGACAGCCGAGTAATTCTCGTGGTTGACCCGACCCCCGGTATGGAAGAGGTCAATATGGGGGTACTGCGCCAGTAGCGCCGAGATATGGAAGTTGTTGGTGACGACCGACAGATCGTTGTGTTCGGTAAGCAGGCGGGCCATGGCGAAAGTGGTGGTGCCGGCATCAAGATAGATCGACATGCCATCGTGGATCATGGCTGCCGCTCGTTGGGCAATCGCTTCCTTGTGACCGATATGAGCGGATGCCTTCTCCTGCCATGCAGGCTCATGCCTAAATCGGGCAGCCAGCCGCACGCCACCGGAGACGGAGAGCACTTGCCCTTCCTGTTCGAGCTGGGCGATATCGCGGCGCACCGTCATGTGGGACACCCCGAGCAGCTCGGTCAGCTCGTTGATGGTCAGCACGGTCTGCTGATCAAGCAGTTCCAGCAGATAGTCGCGTCTTTGCGTGGGTATCACGATGGCTTCCCGACATTGATAACACGGTAAATTTGATAAATAACGTTAAAAATTCACGCTAATTACCATGTGAGCCATGGTTGATGGTCCGGCCGAGAAAGTCAAAGCAGTAGCCGTTAGCTTTTGGTATAAGGAGAAGTAGTAAAAATATCGGGTTTTTGCAGGAATGAGGGCAGATCAGGAAGGAGAAGGTTGGGGTTCCGCAATGATGTGGCAAGGTGTGAATTGATGTGAAGTTCGCCGTGCACAAGATGGTTTACAGGGTGGGTTCCGGTTGCTGACAGAATTCGAGAAAACGGGCCAGCAACGGACTGATGTACTTGTCGCGATGGGTGATCAGATGAAACTGACGGGGCATCGCCAGATCAATCCCGAGCTCCCTCAACCGGCCATCCGCCAGTGCATGGCGGGCTTCCAGTTCGGAGACACAGGTCAGCCCCATACCGGCGGCAGTCGCATTGATGATCGCTTCGGTCGCGTTGAGTTCGAGCGCGGTCTGCCAGTGCTCTAGCCGAGCAGCCAGAAAGTGCATGAACTGTTCCCGGGTGCCGGAACCGGGTTCGCGCAGCACCCACTGCTGATGTTCGAGGTCGGTCACTGTGGCAACACGTCCGACCAGCGGATGATCCGGAGCCGCCGCCACCAGCATACGATCGTGGCGCCAGGGTCGGGCCATCAGAGGGGCGTGATCGATGCGTCCCTCGACCATACCGATATCGAGTTCGAAGGCGTTGAGGGCCTCACCAATGGTGGCGCTGTTGACAATGGTGACCTGCTGATCGGTATGGCCGGTAAGACGGCGAAATCCCTGCAACAGCGCCGGGAGCAACTGGTGACCGATGGTATAGCTGGCACCGATGCGCAACTGACCGGACAGCTGCGTGTTGCGATCGAACAGTTGCTCAACGGTGGCGGCGCGGCCGAGTAGCTCATCGGCCAGTGGCAACAGCTGGCGCCCCAGATCGTTGATGAACAGCCGGTTGTGGTGGCGGTCGAATACCCGGTGGCCGTAGCGCTTCTCGAGTTCGGCCAGGGCTGCGCTCACCGCCGGTTTGGTCAGATGAAGGGATTGCGCGGCAGCGGTCAGCGAGCCCTCGTGCACAATGGTCACAAAGACACGCAGCTGGCGCAGGGTAATCGCCATCGTTTCAACGGTCTCCGACGTGAAGCGGCCAGGCGATGACGGCATTGTAGAGACAGCCATGATCGTTCCATGGCACCTGATCGGGCTGCACATTACCGGCCTCGTCGATGGCGCGCACGCGTAGCTTATGCTCGCCGGGTGCCAGCTCGGTGCTCACCGACCAGCGTACCCAGGCAGCGGGCAGGTTGGGCGTCTCCAGCCGGGCTGGTTGCCACTCGCCGTCATCGAGGCGATATTCGACCCGATTGACTCGCCCCTCACCGGAGAAGGCTCGGCCGCGTATCACCTGGCGGCCGGGGCTGAGTTCAGCCGGCCAGTCGAGTTCGGGCATGCTCATCACCGGCATCATCGTAATGGGGATGCCATCGGCCTCGCCTTCGGCAGGGTAGTCCGGACCGGCGAGGGTGTAATCCCGGGTGTTCCAGTACGTATTCTGTTCATGGGTCGCCACGCTGATGCGTCCCAGCCACTTGATGCTGGCTGCGCCCAGCCAGCCGGAGACCACCAGTCGGGCAGGAGCGCCGTGGTCGAGCGGCAGCGGTTCGCCGTTCATCGCCAATGCGATCAGGGTGTCATCGGCCAGCGCCTTGTCCAGCGGGAGCGGCCGGGCGAAGCGCCCCTCGTCGAGCCCTTCCGGCAGTACGCTGATGGCCTCTGCCCGCACGCCGGCCTGCTCGAGTACCTCGCGCAGACGTACGCCGCTCCATTCCGCGACACCGATCGCGCCGCTGCGCCACTGGGCGCCTTCGGCCGGCTCCCCGAAGTCATGTGCGAAAAAGGCCCGGGCGTTGCCGGCGCACTCGATGGCGCGGATTACCGACACCTGCGGCAGCGCCTGCAGGGCCGCCAGATCAAGCGTCACCGAGCGCTTGAGTCCATCGCCCTCGAGTTGCAGCGTCCATGTCTGAAGGTCGATCTCGGGTGTGGCGGTATGGTTGCGGATATAGAACAGGGCAGTAGGCGTCAGATAGCCCGCCAGCTGCGATAAACGGGTTTCGGCATTGGACTCGCCGCCCTGTGGTGGCTGGGTGAAATATCGTGTGGACAGCGACTTGTAAATGGCGGGACGTTGCGACATGCCGGTCGGCTCCTGTTGTCCTCGGGAAGGCTTGCGAGGCTCACCCTGAGCAGTGTAGTGCCGTAATCGCGATGATGCGTCTGTGCGGACCCACCACCGCGCCCTGTTGCGCTCTGGCACTTGCATGCTTCGGCGGCAGCAGGATGACATCAGCCCGGATGGCCGGAGAGATCGACCATTGCAAGACGTTGTCCGTAGTAGGTGGCATAGCGCAGTACGACATAACCCACGACAGCCGTGGCCACAGTGATTTCAATATCGGCCAGGGTCTGCACCTGCGTGACCAGCGAGGCTGGTACCCCCTGGCTTGCCAGCCATTCGGCGGTCTTCGACATCGCCGTGGCGCCGATCACCATCGGGAAGGTGAAGGCGGCATAACCCGGACTGTACGGCAGGCGCAGCAGCCGGAAGAAGGCGAGATAGATCACAACGGTCATCAGCAGCGCGATGCCCCCCAGCAGGGCCACCAGCAGGGGGGATGGCTCGGCAGAGACGGTCAGATAGCCGGCCAGACTGAGACTCGCCGGGGCGGCCATGATGGCGATGGTGGGCTTGGCGGCATCCGGGATTTCGGCGGCAAAGATCAACCGATGCACCATCACGGGCAGCAGCAGAGCGTACATGATCATGCCGAACCACAGCAGACCCAGGGCGAGCGGCTGCAGCGCTGGCACGCCGGGAAAGGCGACATCGGCAACGATGATCCCGACCGGGGGTACGAACCAGCCCGGCACCATATGGTGCAGTTCGAACTCGCGCAGGCGATGAATGACGAAGGCACACAGAAAAATCAGGTGCAGCCCCACCGCCAATAGCCAGAGCGCCGTACCGAGGGTGGGTTCCCAGTGACCGAAGGCTTTCGAAACCACCATGAGGGCCATGGCGAAGGTGGGCACCACACTGCCGACCACCGGGTGAGCCAGGTCCTGGCGCAGTGACTGCGGATGGCGGATGAAGCGGATGGCCAGGATCAGTAGCAGTACTGCGCCGATGGCAGCCCCGGCTTGCTGGGCAACACCCTCCAGGTCAGCAAAGCTCTCCCAGCTCCACCCGAGACTGGCGATGCCCAGGGCCAGTCCGGCCATGGGGGTCGGGGCACCACGGATGGCGTCTTCAAGTCGAAGGGACATGGCAAACTCCTGCTGACTGATCAAGGATCGCCATGTTAGGTCGCCAGCTGCGGTAATTATATTGGAACGTTTTTTACTGCCCGTTCACTGAAATCGAACATCAGTGGGACCATATCGGACACTTGTGGCGCGGCGGTGTCAGTCCGCCGCGCGCCTGGGGGTCAGTCTCGGCCGCCGGAGGTGTTCGAGCTTTCGAGCCCGGCGAAGTGATCGCGTGTCAGCTTGAAGATCAGCGGTGATAGCAGCGCCAGAGCGATCAGGTTGGGAATGGCCATCAGCGCATTGAAGGTGTCTGCCAATAGCCAGATGAAGTCCAGGTGCGCCATGGCGCCTATCGGAATCATCAGTACGAAGGCGATGCGATAGAAATGCGCCGCCCGGGTCCCGAAGAGATACTGAAAGCAGCGTTCGCCATAGTAGGACCAGCCGAGAATGGTGGTAAAGGCGAAGATCGCCAGTGCGGCGGCCACGATATAGTCGCCCGGTCCGGGCAGCGCGGTGCGAAAGGCCAGTGAGGTCAGTGCCGCACCGGATTCACCCTCGAGCCACTGGCCGGAAGTGATGATGGCCAGTGCCGTGATCGAGCAGACCACAATGGTATCAATGAAGGTGCCCAGCATGGCGATCATGCCCTGACGTACCGGGCTGTTGGTCTGCGCTGCAGCATGAGCGATGGGCGCGCTGCCCAGGCCGGCCTCGTTGGAGAACACGCCGCGGGCGACACCGAAGCGAATGGCGGCTGCCACTGCCGCGCCGGCAAAGCCGCCAGCCGCCGAGACGGGGGTAAAGGCGTGCGTGAAAATCAGGCCGAACGCATCGGGGATGGCCGCAATATTGATGATCAGCACGACCAGTCCGCCCAGCAGGTAGGCAATGGCCATCAGCGGTACCAGGCGGCCGGCGACACTGGAAATACGCTTGATGCCACCAATGATGACAGCGCCTGCCAGCACCATGATGACCAGACCGGTCAGCCAGGCGGGTATGGCAAAGGACGTCGACAGTGCATCGGCCACCGAGTTGGCCTGCACGGTATTGCCGATACCGAAGGAGGCCAGGGTGCCGAACAGCGCAAAGAGCACGCCCAGCCAGGCGAAGCGTTTACCCAGCCCATTGCGGATGTAATACATCGGCCCGCCGACGAAGTTGCCTTCGCTGTCGCGTTCGCGAAAACGTACGGCACAGACCGCCTCGGCATATTTGGTGGCCATGCCGACCAGCGCCGTAATCCACATCCAGAACACGGCCCCTGGTCCGCCCAGTGCGATGGCAGTGGCGACCCCCGCGATATTGCCGGTACCGATGGTGGCTGAAAGCGAGGTCATCAACGCATTGAACGAGGAGATTTCACCGCTTTCGCGATCGCCGCTGCGCCCCTGCCAGAGCAGCGCAAAGGCGCGGCCGATATTACGAATCGGCATGGCCTTCAGACCGATCTGCAGATAAAGCCCCACACCCAGCAGCAGAATGAGCATCAGCGGGCCCCAGACCACGCCATTGATGCTCTTGACAAGACTTGTTACGACTTCCATGCCCTGCTCCGATATTGTTGATCGTTTATGAAGTCACGCGGCACTTTCTTCCGACGCCTGTCGGCAATGTACCGCCTGTGACGACAGGTGTCATGGCAGTGTTCGGTTGCCGGGTCGGACACGGGATCATGTCGGGCTCAGAGCGCTGCTTCCAGCGCCGCCAGCCGACCGGGCTCCAGCGCATCCTCGACGGTACTGATGCGCAGCACGTGGCCCAGTGCGGGGTGGGGCGGACGATGAACAATCACTCCTTCGGTGAGCAGGGCGCGATGCACTTCGGCGGCCTGGTCACTGTCTGCCATGACCACGGCGATGAAATTGGTCGTACTGGGCACAACCTGAGCCCCCAGGCGGCGCAGATGATCGGAGAGTCGCTCGCGTCGCTCGGTCACATCGCGGATATGTTCGTTGACTTCCTCTTCGTGCTCGAGCAGTACCGTGGCCGCTTCCAGCGCTACCGAAGAGACGGCATAGTGAATACGCACCTTGTGCATGTCGCTGATCAATGCTGGCGAAGCCAGGGCGTAGCCTATGCGCAACCCCGCCAGTCCGTGGGCCTTGGAAAAGGTTCGCAGCCGAACGCGGCGCGGGCGCACCCGATTGTCACGACACGCGTCCGCAAGAAAGTCGTGATAGGCCTCATCGAGCAGCAGGGTGCAGCCATCGGGCAGGGCGTCCTCGAGCGCATCGAGAGTGTCGGCATCATGCCAGTGGCCACTCGGATTATCGGGATTGGCCAGATAGACCAGTTGAGCATTGTGCTGGCGGGCGGCTTCGGCCAGGGCGCCGGGGTCAGGGGCCAATACGGGCGCATGTCCTTCCGTGGCGGGCCCGCCGAGATAGGGCACTTCGACCAGCTGGCAGCCCTGGCCCTCGGCGAAGTAGCCGAAGGTGGGATAGGTGCCGGCGCTGGTAACCACCGTGGCGCCCGGATCACAGAGTGTACGCAGCGCCAGGGCGATCAGGCTGTCGGCGCCGGCATCGATGATCATTGCCTCCATGGGAATGCCGAGACGGTCCTGCAGGCGACTGCGCAGGTCGAAGGCTTCGGCATCCCCATAGGCCCGGGCCAGATGCGCGACGCCTTCTCCCAGCGCCTCGCGCAGTGCCCGGTGGGGCATGTCCAGGCCCTCGTTGGAGCCCAGCTGATGCGGGACCCGACGGCCCAGTCGGCGCTCCAGTGCGCGCAGGCCTGGGAAGGGATTGGCGGGGCCGTTGCGATCGAGATGGCGAGCGGTCATGGCAGTCGTGTCCGAAGCTTGCGAAGTGTCAGGGTGTGGCGCCATCGGCGCGTGATGCCTTGATGGACGACAGCAGAGCGTCGGCATCGAAGGCGCCGTCGATATGCTGTTCCCAGCCGGCACTGACCGCTGTTGGTGACGTCAGACTCAGGGTCAGTCGATAGGGATAGAGCGTGCGGTCGGAGAGATGCAGTGCCGGCGAAGGCGCGGTCAGCCGGGTGCTCAGGATGCGCTGATTATCAGCCAGGCTCGGTGTGCCGTCGGCGGGTTGCCAGGCCAAGATCTGAGGGCCGTCAGCGTGCGCCAGCAGTGTTCGTATCAGTGTTTCGCGCAGCCGGTCGGCTTCGATCGGCAGGCTGGCATCGACGGTGGGCGGTGCGACGAGAATGATGCGTCGGTAAGGGGGTACGGCCCAGTCGTCAGCATCGAGTACCTGTCGGGCGGCGGACTGCCCCAGACTGACGACCGGTGAGCGCGATTCGAGGGGGGCGCTGTTGCCGAACAGGGCACAGCCGGTGAGCCAGCAGGAGAGCAGCAGCAGGGCAAGCCAGCGAATCGGAGTCATGATGGGATCTCACAACGGACGGAGGCATTTTCATCGTTGCGCTGTGTTTCGAGAAAGTCGAGCAGTGTTGCGAAAAGTGGCTGACGGATCGATTCATGCTCATTGACCAGATGGTGACGCGCGAGAGCATCGCGCCAGATGCGGGCATCCGGGAACCGTCTGGTCAGCACTTCAAGATTCCAGGGCCAGTCAACGGTGGCGTCCTGTTCACCCTGCAGGATCAGTACCGGTAGCGAACGGGGCGGCAGCATGCAAAAACGAGTCATCCAGCGGCGCATGGCGCGTACCCAGACCATGGGCAGGCGCTCGGCCTGCAATGGGTCCCGGTGGCGCAGGAAATCAACGAACTCGGGGTCAGTCGAGTTGGGTCGACGATTGCGCGGAATCGAGCGTATGAAGGGGCCGGCGATATCGTGTAGCCAGCGTGCCCGGTTCCATCCTCGCGGCCGTACCAGCGGAGCCAGCAGCACCAGCGCCTGCCAGGGTGACTGGTCGCCACGGGAAAGTGCATCGGTGGCCAGGATAGCGCCGCCGGTACTCTGGCCAATACCGATCCAGGGCGCCAGCATCATGCTGCGCTGTTTTAGAGTGTCCGTCAGTGCCTGCAGGCAGTGCAGGTAGTCGCTGAAATCGTCGATGGCGGCACGCCGGCCACTGGAGAGGCCGTGCCCCGGCAGATCCCAGAGGATTACCTGCCATCCGGCCGAGAGCAGCGCCTGCAACAGATGGCGATAGAGGCCGATGTGATCGAAGTAGCCATGCACCACGACCACGGTGCCGCATGCCGGCATCGCGGGGCACCAGCGCTGCACCCAGAGTCGGTAGCCGGCGCAGTCGACATGACCGACTTCCAGCCCCAGAGCCAGTGGCAGGACTTCATCGAGTCGATAGTGGCGCAGGTAGGACGCCAGTGCCCCGTCGAGTGGTTCGGCGACAGGCGCCAGATCGCCATGCTCGAGCAGGGAAGCAAAGGGGAATTGATTAGCGGTCATGATCGGCCATGCTAGCGCTGCACCGGGACCAGCGCCAGTTCAACCATGACGCGCACGAAAACCGGCGATAGCTACCACCAGCCAGCCCAGCATCAGCGCCAGGCCGCCCAGCGGCGTGATCGGCCCCAGCCAACCCGGCGCTCCAAGCGAAAGCGCATAAAGTGAACCGGAGAACAGCAGCACGCCGATTCCCCACAGGCACAGCGCCAGCCGTTGCCCCCGCAGGGGGTGTTGAACGCGCCAGATCAGCACTGCCATGGCGGCCAGGGTATGCCAGGCCTGATAGCGTACACCGGTATGAAAGGCGTTCAGTGCCGTGGCGTTCAACCGATCGGCGAGACCATGGGCGCCGAGTGCGCCCAGAATCACGGTCAGCAGACCCGAGACTCCGACCAGTGCCCAGGCGTGACGTTGGCTCATGATGATGTACACTCCCTGCCCGGCAGCATGCCCGGTCGGCTTTGTACCGGGTACTGCATACTGAAGATTCACGACACTAGCAGGTTTCAAACACTCTAGTGCCGCCGTCCTACAACAAATGACAGGGTTCTGCTCCCGTTACCGGGCAAGGGTCGAACCCGCCGGAGTGCTGCAATGGAATGGCTTACCGCACTTGAATCGGCCATCAACGCCGTTACCGATCCGATCAGCAATTTTATCTGGTCTTTCATTCTGGTCTACCTGCTGCTGGGCGTGGGGCTGCTGTTTACCGTGATGACACGCTTCATGCAGTTCCGACTTCTCGGACACATGGCGCGTATCACCTTTACCAGCCGCGGTAGTGGCGATGGGATCAGCGCCTTTCAGGCGTTTGCGACCTCGCTGGCCGGACGAGTTGGCACCGGTAACCTGGCCGGAGTGGCACTGGCGCTGTGGGTCGGTGGCCCCGGCGCCATCTTCTGGATGTGGATCACGGCGCTGGTAGGGCTGGCAACGGCCTTTGTCGAATCCACTCTGGCGCAGGTCTACAAATCCCGTCACGAGGATGGCGCGTTTCGCGGGGGGCCGGCCTATTACATCGAGCGTGCACTTGGACAGCGCTGGCTGGGCTGTGTCTTTGCCGTCTTTCTGATCATCGCCTTCGGGCTGGCTTTCTGCGGCGCCCAGGCCAATACCATTGCACGGGCCATGGATGGTGCCTTCAGCGTGCCGACCTGGCTGACCGGCCTCATTCTGGTCGCCCTGACGGCGTTGATCATCTATGGCGGCATCCGTTCGGTCGCACGTGCCGCCGAGCGCATCGTGCCCTTCATGGCGGTGGCCTATCTGCTGGTGGCGCTCTATATCCTCGTGGTCAACATTGGTGAGGTCCCGGCACTGCTGGCCCTGATCTTCAAGAGTGCTTTCGGCTTCGGCCCTGCGGCGGGTGGTGCGGCCGGTTTCGCCATCAAGACGGCGATGGAAAATGGCGTCAAGCGCGGTCTGTTCTCCAACGAGGCGGGCATGGGGTCGGCACCCAATGTGGCGGCGGCCGCTTCGGTTCGCCATCCGGCCGCCCAGGGGCTGGTACAGTCCTTCGGTGTGGTCTGCGATACTCTGATCATCTGTACCTGCACGGCGATCGTCATCCTGCTTTCCGGGGTCTATCAGACGCTTGTCAGCGGCTCCCCCGGCGCCGAGATTCAGGGCATTCAGCTTACCCAGGATGCCATGACCGATCACCTTGGTACCTTCGGCACCTGGTTTATCGCTGTAGCGATCTGTCTGTTCGCCTTTACCTCGATTCTGGCGGATTACGCCTACTCTTCGATCAATATCGAATATCTCTTTCCCCGGCATGCCGGGATGGCCGATCAGTTGCTGAGGGTTGTGGTGCTGGCCATGGTCATGATCGGTTCCGTGGCATCGCTGGGATTCATCTGGCACTTTGCCGATCTGGCCATGGGCATGATGGCAACGGTCAACCTGCTCGCCATTGCGCTGCTGGCACCGATTGCCCTGAAGGTCCTGCGCGACTACGAGCAGCAGCGTCGCCAGGGGGTACGTGAACCGGTCTTCACACCGACTATCCTGACCCGCCCCGAACAGGTGGATCGCGAGGTCTGGCCGAGCAAAGAAGAGCGTAGCCAATAGCGTTCGCTCCGGGGCCGATACTTTTCAAACGCTGACATCAGAGTGCTGCCATGGAATTCATCCATACCATTGAAAATGCGATCCGCGTCGTGATGGAGCCGATCAGCGGCTTTATCTGGGGTTATATCCTGCTTTATCTACTGCTGGGGGCGGGGGTTCTTTTCACCATCATGACGAAATTCATGCAGTTTCGTCTGATGGGACACATGGCGCGGGTCACCTTTGGTGGTCGCGGCGCAGGTGAGGGCATCAGCGCCTTCCAGGCCTTTGCGACCTCACTGGCCTCACGGGTGGGTACCGGTAATCTGGCCGGGGTGGCGATTGCCCTCTGGGTTGGTGGCCCGGGGGCCATCTTCTGGATGTGGATGACGGCGCTGGTGGGACTGGCGACCGCCTTTGTCGAGTCCACCCTGGCGCAGGTCTACAAGGTGAAGCATGAGGATGGCGTCTTCCGGGGCGGGCCGGCCTACTATATCGAGCGTGGCCTGGGACAGCGCTGGATGAGCGTGCTGTTTGCCGTCTTTCTGCTGCTGGCCTATGGCCTGGCATTCAATGGTGCGCAGTCCAATACCATTG
This sequence comes from Kushneria phosphatilytica, assembly GCF_008247605.1. NCBI lineage: Bacteria > Pseudomonadati > Pseudomonadota > Gammaproteobacteria > Oceanospirillales > Halomonadaceae > Kushneria > Kushneria phosphatilytica. Next base: position 119,032 of record NZ_CP043420.1, read on the forward strand.
CTCAGGCGATGAACGGTGCCTTCAGCGTGCCCAACTGGTTGACCGGGGTGGTGCTGGTGGCCCTTACCGCGCTGATCATCTATGGCGGTATTCGTTCGGTGGCTCGCACTGCCGAGAAGATTGTACCGGTCATGGCGGTGGCCTACCTGCTGGTGGCGCTCTATATCCTGGTCGTTAATATCGGTGAAGTGCCGGCCATGCTGGCGCTGATCGTCAAGAGCGCCTTCGGGCTGGGGCCGGCAGTTGGCGGGGCAGCCGGCTATGCCATCAAGGCAGCCATGGAGAACGGCGTCAAGCGCGGCCTGTTTTCCAACGAGGCAGGCATGGGGTCGGCGCCCAATGCCGCCGCCACGGCCTCGGTGAAGCATCCTGCGGCTCAGGGCCTGGTGCAGTCCTTCGGTGTGGTATGCGATACCCTGATCATTTGCAGCTGCACTGCTGTGGTCATCCTGTTGTCGGGGGTCTATGACACGCTGATGTCCACTTCGCCCGGCCAGCATATCGAGGGCATCAAGCTGACCCAGGATGCCATGAGCGATCATCTCGGCACCTTCGGTACCTGGTTCATTGCCGTCGCCATCCTGCTGTTCGCCTTTACGTCGATCATTGGTAATTACGCTTATGGCGAGATCAACATGGGCTATCTGTTCGGCAAGCGCAGCCGTCTTGCCATTCAGGTACTGCGCCTGGCGGTACTGGCGATGGTGATGATCGGTTCGGTAGCGAAGCTGACCTTCGTCTGGGACTTTGCCGACTTCGCCATGGGCCTGATGGCGACCACCAACCTGATCGCGATCCTGTTGCTCTCACCGGTGGCCCTGCGGGCGCTGAAGGATTACGAGAAACAGCGGCGCAATGGTGTGCGCGAGCCGGTATTTGACCCCTCGGTGCTCAAGCGTCCCGAGACACTGGAACCCGGGGTCTGGGACACGCAGGCGGAACATCACTGAACGGGGATCGGCGCTGCCCCATGGGCAGCGTTATAATGAGGCGAAAGTCGACATCATGAGGAGGACGGCTCATGCAGCTTACGATCAATGGCGAAAGCCGCGCGGTCGACCGGGCAGCCACGGTGGCCGAGCTGATCGATCAGCTCGGGCTGGGGCATCGCCGTCTGGCCGTCGAGCTCAACGAAATGATCGTGCCTCGTTCGCAACATGGTGAGACGACGCTCAGTGAAGGCGATCGTGTCGAGATCGTGCACGCCATCGGTGGCGGCTGAGGCGTCAACCATCATGCATTTGCCGACACGGTGAGCTCGTTTGCGCTGGCCGTCTCGGCAATTCAACGCCCTATACCGTGGGCTCGTTTTCCAGGAGAACGCCATGAGTGCTGAAACGCGTCTCGATACGCCGCTGACGATTGCCGGGCGTACCTATGGTTCGCGGCTGCTGGTGGGGACCGGCAAGTACCGCGATTTTGATGAAACCGGACGTGCGGTTGAGGCCAGCGGGGCCGAGATCGTGACCGTCGCGGTACGTCGTTCGAACATCGGTCAGTCCCCTGATGAGCCCAGTCTGCTTGATGTCATTTCTCCCGAGCGTTACACCCTGTTGCCCAATACGGCCGGCTGTTTCAACGCACGTGATGCCGTGCGGACCTGCCAGCTGGCGCGCGAGCTGCTGGATGGGCACTCGTTGGTCAAGCTGGAAGTGCTGGGCGATGAGAGAACCCTCTATCCCAACGTTATCGAGACGGTCAGCGCCGCTCGCAGTCTGATCGATGATGGTTTCGATGTCATGGTGTACACCAGCGATGATCCCATTGTGGCGGCTGAGCTGGAGTCCATGGGCTGTTGTGCAGTGATGCCGCTTGGCTCGCTGATCGGATCCGGTCACGGTTTGCTCAATCCGCATAGCCTCTCGCTGATTGTCGAGGCTGCGAAGGTGCCGATTCTGGTGGATGCCGGTATCGGTACACCGTCGGATGCGTCGCTGGCGATGGAAATGGGCTGTGATGGTGTGCTGGTCAATTCCGCCATCGCGCATGCCCGTCAGCCGGTGATGATGGCCTCGGCGATGAGAAAAGCAGTCGAAGCGGGGCGCGAAGCCTGGCTGGCCGAGCGCATGCCGCGCAAGACCTATGCCGCTGAACCCTCTTCGCCGATGGCCGGTCGTATCAACGGCTGATTGTCTTTCAATACCCGTGCAGGTCTGCTCGCCCAAAGGTGGCCGGCCTGTCTTTATCCGGACAACACGGCATCATCATGTCCCGTAATGAGCAACAACCGATCTCCGCTGAAGCGGATCATCTCAACGACGTCGAGCAGCGTCCGAAGCGTGGTGTGCGCAGCTATGTGCTACGTGGCGGGAGAATGACCCAGGCCCAGCAGCGAGGCCTTGATGAGGTTTTCCCGCGTATGGGGCTGACTCTGGCGCAGGGGCCGATTGATCCCGTCGAAATCTTCGGTCGGCGTGCCCCGCTGGTGGTGGAGATCGGGTTCGGCATGGGCGGGTCGCTGCTGGAGCAGGCGCTGGCGCATCCACAGACCGATTTCATCGGTATCGAGGTACATCCCCCCGGTGTGGGCAAGCTGCTTGATGAAGCCGACAAGGCAGGCGTGGAGAATCTTCGCATCTATCGGGAAGATGCCATGCAGGTGCTTGATGAAGCGCTGCCGGCCGGCATGGTCGATACCCTGCAGCTGTTCTTTCCCGATCCATGGCCGAAGAAGAAGCACCACAAGCGACGCATTGTTCAGCCTGCCTTCCTGGCGCGCGTTCATCGGGTGCTGCGACCGGAAGGTCGGCTGCACATGGCGACCGATTGGGCCAATTATGCCGAGCATATGGTGGCTGTCATGCACGAAACGCCGGGCTTTGAAAATACGGCCGAGCAGGGCGATTTCGTACCGCGCCCGGCATTTCGTCCATTAACCAAGTTCGAGACGCGCGGTGAGCGGCTCGGCCATGGTGTCTGGGACCTGATTTATCGCCGGGTGTGACACTTCTGTCATGGCTGTTGGTTCGTTCAGGCAGGCCAGTAAGCCGCAGTGACTATTGGAACAGACAGTAAAAAGCCGCCCCGGTGGGGCGGCGAAAGGACCGTGACTAGCTTGATGAGGAGATGACTACAGATGGGAGGCCTGACCTCCTCCCGTTTGTAGCCATGTGGCGCATGGCAAGCACCACACCTTCAACTCTGGAGGATAGGGCTTGATGTGTCAATAATAATGAGAATAATTTTCATTGGTATTCATGACCGGAACAACTGCTTTTGGCATGCCGGGCTCACGTCCGAGCCGACAAGCAGGTATGCTGGCAAGCGATCAACGAGCCATGGGCATCGGGACTGAATGTAGCATGCGTGCTGTTCGAATCGACCGTCGTAATGAAGACCAAACCCGCCCGCCAGTACTGAATGCACTGATTCTGGTGACCCTGGTCACCATCGTCGTGGCGTGCTGGTATCTCGGCTATTACTATCTTGGCAGTGCCGGTGACAGGACTCGCTGGTTACCGCCGGCGCCCTTCTGCAACGTACTGAAAGGTTCCTGTCACACGCGTCTGGCCCAGCATGGTGCTCTGGAAACCCATGTCGCACTGCATGATCGACGGCTTGATATCACCGTGCGCACCGAAGACATGGCCGCGCAAACGGTTCAGGGGGTTCTCGGCGGGCGCAATGAATACACCAGGACATGGGATATCGAGCTGCATCAGGTGGCGTTGCACCACTATACCGGGACGATACCCGTACGCTTCTGCCAGCGCTCGTCACAAAGCTGGCGCCTGCTCATCCGGGTGATCGATCAGGAAGGGCACAGACTTGGCAGCTGGTACGATTTCGATCAGCCATGTCAATAGCCTCAAACAACCTTCAAATGAATTATCCACAAATTCAACGCGCGGCCATTTGCCGCCTGTGGGTAATTGACAGTGCTCGGAAAATTCGTTATCGCGCTTGCCGGGCATGAAATTTTTATTCTTTTATATCAGTGCGTTGCCGGAGATTTGTAAAGGCTTTTTGCTATGCTGGAACATGGCTGCCGTGCGCCTGCAACCTCTTTTCACGTCTCGCTACTGGTAGAGAATTCATGCTCCCTCACACTTGTTCCACATAATTATCCACACCCCTGTGAATCACAATGTGCAAGTGAACATGGGGTGATGGCAGCACGGAAAGGGGCAGGGAAAGGAGAAACAACAACGCCCGGGAAAGTTTCCCGGGCGTTATCGTGATTGCGCGCTGCTTCAGTTCGAGGCTGCCGAAGCCGACGCGTCGCTATCGTTGGCACTGCTGTCGTCATTGGAGCCGGTCTGCGCGGACTGGTCTGCGCTTCCCTGAGCGCTGGCAGTGCTGTCATCCGAGCTCTTGACGTCATCGCCGACTGCAATCAGATGCACCTTGAAGATGAGCGTCTGATTGGGACCGATCGGCCCGGTACCGCCCTGGCCATAGGCCAGATCGGCCGGCACGTAGATCATCCAGGTCGCGCCTTCATGCATCATCTGGAGCGCCTGCTGCCAGCCCTCGATGACCTGATTGACCTGGAAGGTGACCGGCTGACCACGCTTGTAGGAGCTGTCGAAGACCTTGCCATCGATGGTCTTGCCTTCATAGTCGACCTTGACCTGGTCATCGGCCGAGGGCTGCGGGCCGTCACCCTGGTCGACCACCTTGTACTGCAGGCCTGAGTCAGTGGTCTTTACGCCATCCTTCTCAGCGTTCTGCTTGAGAAACTTCTCGCCGGCGGCCTTGTTGTCCTGAGCCTCCTGCTTCTGTTTCTGCTGCTGCTGGGCAATCATCTTCTGCTGATACTGCTTCAGGGCCTGACTGATCTGGTCCTGGCTCAGCTTGAGTTCCTTGCCGTTGTAGCCGTCGCGAATACCCTGAGTGAAGGTATCGAGATCCAGGTCGCTCATGTCCTGACTCATGTTCTGAGCCATGGTGGCCCCGATGGCATAGCTCAGTCGGGCCTGGTCGGACTTGAACGGTCCCTTGTCGCCGTCTTTCTGCTGGTTATCGCCGTTCTCGCTACCGCTGCCGGTATTGTCGGCCTGCTGGCTGCTCTGCTGCTGATCGTTGTTCGACTGATCGGCCTGGTCGTTGTCATCCGACCCGTTGGAGCAACCGGTCAGGATCAGCAGGGCACTGAGCGTGGCGACGCTCACCAGTTTATTCATGAAGACTCCTGAGACTGAGGACTTTAAACGAATGGCTGCACGGAGAACCGCAGGATAGCCATTCGCCTGTAGTGGTTTGAGACTTTATCAGGGGGCGTCGAGTTCCGCATCCGTTGTGCATCATTGCCCGCGGGCTAACCGGTTACAGCAGCCGGGTCCCCAGGGGCACCGTAGCGTCCGGGATGCACAGGGCGACCTGTTGCTGTTCGTTGTGAAAGCCGGTGACCAAGCATTCCGACATGATCGGCCCGATCTGCCGGGGTGGCAGGTTGGTGACGGCGACCACCAGCCGGTCGACCAGCTGCTCCGGCGTATAGAGTTCAGTGATCTGCGCGCTGGATTTTTTCACCCCGAGCTTCTCACCGAAATCGATATGAAGGATCAAAGCCGGCTTGCGTGCTTCGGGGAAAGGTTCGGCACTGACGACCCGGCCTACTCTTAGCTCGACCTTCAGAAAGTCATCCCGGGTGATGGTGTCGCTCATCGATGCTTCTCCGATCGGTGATGGATCGCTGAGCTTACCCCGTCGAATGGCACAGATCATGTCGTGGCGACATCGAGTCATCCCCCGATGCTATCCGCCAGCAAAGGATGAGCGCAGCGCGAGTGATCCGAACGCCTGATTACTTCAGTGCCAGCCGATGTGCCAGCCGATGCAGGTTTCCGCTGTTCATCTGCAGGGCACGTGCCGTGGCGGCCCAGTTGTGATTGTGCGCTGCCAACGCCCGGGCAATGTGCTGGCGTTGAAAGTCATCGACCGCATCGCGCAGGGAGCGCCAGTCGGACTCGGTGTCATCAGCCCTCGGCAGGGCGCTGACAGTCGATGGCGCCGTTTCGGTTGGGGCGGATGCCGGATCCGGGTCCGGCAGCTCCAGATGTTCAGCGCGAATGCGCACGATACTCTGGCGGCGGGTTTCGGCGCTGCCGGGCACTTGCGCCCCCAGAGCGCGTAATGCAGCTCGCCCGAGGGTATGTTCGAGTTCTCGCACATTACCCGGCCAGTGCCAGTTCATCAGGGTGCGTTCGGCAGCCTCGTCGAGGCGCAGATTGGCCACTCCCAGCCGGATCCGGTTGTCCTCCAGGAAGTGACCCGCCAGCAGGGCAATATCCTCGCGGCGGTCACGCAGCGCCGGGATCTCCAGAGGGAAGACACCCAGCCGGTGGTAGAGGTCCTCGCGAAAGCGTCCGGCCGCCACTTCGGCACGCAGGTCGCGATTGGTCACCGCCACCACTCGCACATCGATTTTTACGCTCTTCTCGCTGCCCAGTGGCTGGATCTCGCCTTCCTGAAGCACTCGCAGCAGCTTGGGCTGCAGGTTCAGTGGCAGCTCGCCGATCTCGTCGAGCATCAGGGTGCCGCCATCGGCCATGGCGAAGTGTCCGCGATGGTCACGCACTGCGCCGGAAAAGGCCCCCCGGCGGTGACCGAACAGCTCGCTCTCCACCAATGCTTCGGGCAGGGTGGCGCAATTGACCCGTACCAGCGGGGCATGGCTGCGCGAGGAGAGTTCGTGCAGCCGCCGGGTGATCAACTCCTTGCCGACGCCGGTTTCACCGTGCAGCAATACGCTCATATCGGTGGGTGCTACCAGCGCCAGGCTCTCTTCGAGTCGCCGCATGGCGGGACTGAGCCATTGCGGGGTGTGGCTCGGCAGTGAGGACTCCGGTGCCAGTGCCTCATTGAGCCGCGAGCGGGTGTCACTGAGCTGCCAGGCAAGCCGCAGACAGGTGCCAAGCAGGCCGGCGGCGGCCAGCAGCTCATCATCATCGATGGTGGCGAGCCGGCCGGGTTCGAGGGCGTCAAGCGTCAACATGCCGATCAGTCGTTCGCCATCACGCAGGGCGACACCGAGGCAGTCGTGGACATGGGTCAGCGCCTCATCGAGCAGCCCATCGAAAGGATCCGGCAGTTCGCAGTCCTGCGGAAAGCGGCAAACATCGGGGTGGGCAGCAATCGCTGCCAATCGGGGATGCGCCTGCAGGGCAAAGTGGCGTCCGCGAACCTCTTCATCCAGTCCCAGCACGGCCACCGGCTGCAGACCATCGTCGACCACCATCATCAGGGTACTGGCATCGGCCGGGTAGCTGCCGACCAGCGCTGCCAGCAGCTGTGACCACTGTGTTGGCAGGGTCTCAGCTGCCTGACCGGTACTCAGACGGGCCAGCAGATCGCGCAGACTGGAGAGAAAGCGTGTCATTTCAACAATCACCTGCAAAGAGCATCGTATTGACAGTCAATCACCGTGTCATTGTGACAATAAGCAGAGCGTGACGACCACCCCCGGCTCTCGCAAGGTCCTGTTCCGACTCGCTGATGGTCTGCCAGTCGAGCCTGCCCAGTACTGTTTCATTGGGCCACGCGGCATTCATGAAGGCCGTCGAGCAGCCTCTGGCGCATTGGGCGTCTCCGCGGCCGGAACGCGCTGTTCCGGCCAGGGCGGGAGCGCCATGGCCTGCTGCGCCAGAGTGGTCAGCGCTGCTTCGAGCGAAGCAACGCTCGGGTGATAGTGAGTCGTCAGTTCGATGGCGAGCGAATGATGGGGCGCAGACGTGACGCTGTCATGAAGCTCGGCCAGCGCCTGCAGCCGGGTCAGCGCTTCCAGTTCGCTCTCCAGTTCGGCGCGCTTGAGGTGGGTGCGTAGTGTCTCCAGGCGAGGCTCATCGGTAGCTAACGACTTGAGTCGACGCCGTCGATGGCGCAGTGGCGCGGTCATCTCCCGCTGCCAGCGCCGGATGTCCGCCAGTCCGGCTTCGGTCGCAGGGCCGGGGGCCAGGCCATGATGGGCCAGCCAGCAGCGCCACAGCAGTTCGCAGACATCCAGTCCGCCCTCGTCCTGCAGGGTCAGACAGGCTGCCTCGACACCGGGGCGACCATAAAGCGTCAGTGCAAAGCGCCGAAGATCGGGCTCGAATCGGTTAGACTGGGCGGTTTCAGGCATGCTCATTATCACGTCGCGAAGCGTCGCGGCGTCCTGCCATCAATGGAGAGAGGCATGATTGCATTCCGCCAGCTCGCGCTGCAACGCGGCGGGACACCGCTGATCGAGTCCGCCGACTTTACCCTCTCCGGACCGCAGAAGGTGGGGATCGTCGGTGCCAATGGTGCCGGCAAGTCGAGCCTGTTTTCGCTGTTGCTGGGCGAGTTGACGCCCGATCAGGGCGAGGTCGATATCGATTCCGGTACTCGCATCGCCCATATGGCACAGGAGATCGAGGCACTCGATCGCGGGGTGACCGATTACGTGCTCGATGGCGATGATGAATTGCGTCGTACCGAGATTGCGCTCGCCCGGGCCCGGGCTGCCGAAGAGCACGAGCATGAAGCCCGTCTGCACGGCGAGATCGAGGCACTGGATGGGTATACGGCCCGCCCGCGCGCCGAACAGCTGCTGGTCGGGCTGGGGTTTGCCCAGTCGGATCTTGACCGACCGCTGGCAGACTTCTCCGGTGGCTGGCGGATGCGTGCCAACCTGGCGCGTACCCTGTTCATGCCATCGGATCTGATGCTGCTGGACGAGCCCACCAACCACCTCGATCTCGATGCCCTGCTGTGGCTGGAACAGTGGCTCTCCCGCTATGACGGGACCCTGATGCTGATCTCCCACGATCGCGACTTCCTCGATGCGGTCTGCGACCACATTGCTCATTTCGAGGCGCGTCGGGTTACGCTCTATCGTGGCAACTACTCCACTTTCGAGCGTACTCGGGCCGAGCGACTCGCTCAGCAACAGGCCGAATACGAGAAGCAGCAGGCAAGGCGCGCCGAGATCGAACGCTTTGTCGAACGCTTCCGGGCCAAGGCGACCAAGGCGCGCCAGGCACAGAGTCGGCTGAAGATGCTCGAACGCATGGAGGAGGTCGCGCCTCTTCGCGCCAACTCACCGTTTCAGTTCACCCTGCCGGCGGCAGAGAAAGTGTCCAATCCGTTGCTGGCGCTTGATCGTGCCGATATCGGTTATGGCGATTCGCCGCTGCTGACCGGCGTACGGCTGTCGCTGGAACCAGGCAGCCGGATCGGGTTGCTGGGACCCAACGGGGCCGGCAAGTCCACCCTGATCAAGGCGCTGACCGGCGCACTGCCGCTGCTGGCCGGCAGTCGGGTCGAGGGTGAGCACCTGGCCATCGGCTATTTCGCCCAGCATCAGCTCGACAGCCTGGACATGCAGGCCACCCCCTATACGCATGTGCAGCGGCTGTCACCGCAGGCCGGTGAGCAGGTGATTCGCAATTTCCTCGGCGGGTTCGGCTTTCGCGGCGATGATGTCTTTGCCAGCGCCGAACGCTTTTCCGGTGGCGAGAAGGCGCGCCTGGCATTGGCATTGATCGCCTGGCATCGGCCCAATCTGCTGCTGTTGGATGAACCGACCAACCACCTCGATCTGGAAATGCGCGAAGCGCTGGTAGATGCCCTGACGACCTTCGAAGGCGCCGTGGTAATTGTGTCCCACGATCGCCATCTGCTGCGCGCCAGTGTGGATGATTTCTGGTGTGTCGCCGATGGATCGGTAACGTCCTTTGATGGTGATCTCGACGATTATCGCGCCTGGCTGAAGGCGCGGGTCGATCAGGCACGCCGCCAGCCGGAAAGCGTTGAAACCACTCCTGAGAGCACCGACAGCGCTCGTGAAGGGCGTGGCGATCGCAAGGCGGCGCGTCAGGCTGCCGCCGAGCGGCGCGAGCAGCTCAAACCATTGCGCAAGCGCCGTGATCAGGCCGAAAAGGCCGTCAATGCTACCCAGCAAAAGCTGGACCGGCTCGAAGAGCAGCTGGCCGACCCGGGGTTGTACGAAGCCGAGCGCAAGGAGGAAATGACCCGGTTGTTGCGTGAACAGGGAGAGCTCAGGTCACAGCTCGATGAGCAGGAGCAGGTCTGGCTGGAGGCTGAAGAAGCGCTGGAGACCCTGGAAGCCGAATTGACGGCTTCCCAATGAAGGCTGTCTGATCGACTTCTATACTGAAGCTGCTGATTGCTCTCATGAATCGAAAGGAGTCGAGTCATGCCTTACAACAACCGTGACGATATTCCCGAAAGCGCCCGCAAGGTGCTGCCGCCACACGCGCGCACCATTTACAAGGAAGCCTTCAATGACGCCTGGGAGGAGTACAGGAATCCTTCCGATCGGCGAGGTAACAGCTCTCGCGAGGAGACCGCCCATGCCGTGGCATGGAAGGCTGTCGAGTCGAAATACAAGAAAGGGGATGATGGTAAATGGCATCCCAAGCATTGACCCGATCGCTGTCACCGGGGTGATGATCACGGTGAGAGAAAGGACTGGCAGGCTCGTCTATCCCGATACAGTGTCGGGCAGGCGAGCCGAGCCACTTCTCAGCCGAGGCGCGGTGCGGGACGGGCGCGCAGGGCAATGCCGGTGCGTGCGAGGACTTGCCCACTTTCTTCGAACAGCTGGCGTAGTGGAGGCGGAAGTGCGGCGCTGAAGGCCGTTCCTTCGTCGACCCGATGGCGTATGAAGTAGTGCAGGGTCGCCAGCAGATTCAGTTCATCATGAGAAACGAAGGGCGACTTCGGTCCCAGCAGCTCGAAGCCCTGGTGCTGATGGGTAGCGGCTCGGATCAGTGCCAGCAGTGCATTCCTGTCATCCACCGTCATGCTGATTTGCTGTGCCACAAGCACCTCGTCTGGTGTTTCGTCGTGGCCGAAGGCGCGCAACGCTTTCAACAGGCGCTGTTCGGCCCTTGAGCATTGACGCCTGAGAAGCAGAATCTCCCCTGCCATGACATGCCTCCTCCAGGGCAGGTCCCGAGCCATGTCTGCATGCTCACTGGCCAGACCCTGATAACATATTTCAGCTTGCGGAATTCTTTTTAACCAAGGTTAATTAAAGGAGTGACCTGATTGAACTGTCAAGCTGCCAATGGTGGTATGGAAAGCCGCGGATGAGGAGCCCGGGCTTATTCGGCGTAGATCATCCGGCGAGTCATGCCCCCATCGACCGGGAAGTTCTGACCGGTAATAAAGCCGGCCTCGGAGGAGGCCAGAAAGGCTACCAGTGCAGCAATGTCCCCTGGTTGACCCACTCGTCCGGCAGGATGCTGTTTACAATCAATCTCGCGGTGTTCGGGTGTATAGCGTTGACCCATCTTCTGATGCTTGCCCACCTCGATCCAGCCCGGACAGATGGCATTAACCCGAATTTCGGGGCCGAGGCTGACTGCCATGGCATGGGTCAGCGACAGCATGCCACCCTTGCTGGCGGCATAGGCTTCGCATTCGGGTTCGGACTGCAGAGCCCGGGTCGAGGCGATGTTGATGATCGACCCCTGGCTTGCGCGTAACAGCGGTATGGCACTGCGTGAGCAAAGAAAAGCGCCGGTCAGATGTGTATCGAGCCAGCTGTGCCAATCCTCGAGTGAAAGTGACTCCAGCGGGCCGCAGAAGGGATTGGCCGGCCCGGCGTTGTTGACCAGCAGCTCCAGCCTGCCATGCCAGGTCTTCAGCTGTTCAAAGGCCGAACTTACGACCTGCTCATCTCCGACGCTGCCAGTCAGTGGTAGTAATCGATCCGAATCGAATCGGCCGGCGAGCTCGGCAAGCGCTTCGTGGTCAATATCCAGCACGGCCACGCGCCAATCGCGGTCGAGGAGATATTCGCTGATGCCGCGCCCGATGCCCTGAGCACCACCAGTCACCAGTGCCGTCCGAGCGGTGGAAGAGGAATCCGTCATGAGGGCTCCGTCGATGGCTCAGGTTTCGAGCAGAAAGGTGACCGGCCCATCGTTGGTCAGCGAGATCTGCATCTCGGCACCGAAGCGGCCGGTGGCAACGTTCGACCAGCGGGCCCGGGCCTGCTCAACCAGATGGGTGAACCAGCGCTCACCGATCTCCGGCGGCGCGGCACGGGAAAAGCCGGGACGCATGCCACGTGAAGTATCCGCCACCAGGGTGAACTGTGAAACCAGTAACAGGCCACCTTCGACATCGCATACGCTTCGGTTCATGCGACCGTTATCGTCGCCGAAGATGCGGTAATTGAGCAGCTTGTGCAGCAGCTTGTCGCTGCGCTCGGCGGTATCGTCGGGCTCAATCCCGATCAGGGCCAACAGGCCCTGATCAATGGCGCCGACGGTCTCTTTGGCCACCTGAACCTCGGCGTGGGTGACGCGCTGAATCAGGGCGCGCATGGGCGTCTCCGCTATGGCTTGAGGGTGTATTACCAGGTGCGACAAAGCATGAGGTCGCAACGGGCTTCGCTCAGAAGGCGCTCCATGAGGCTGCTGGGGGCGCGCTGGCCGATACCCAGGCGGCCATGGCTGCCCAGCGCCAGCAGGTCCGGCGGTTGCTGCACCAGGCGGTTGAGCAGGACCTCGGTAGGATCGCCCTGCTCGACGACCAGTTCGATATCGGGTTCGGTATCCAGCTCGCTCATCAGGCGCTCGAGTTCTCGTTCGAGCTGCTGGCGCAGTCGGGCCCGCTCCTGTTCACGCCAGCGCCGATAGCCGCTGTCTGCCGACAGTTCGCGGGAGACCGGCATGTCCCAGGCATGCAGCAGGGTCAGGCGCACGCCCGGCAAGCGGGTCAGCACTTCCTTGAGGATGTAGCGGGAAGCCAGCGAGAAATCGATCGGCACCAGTACATCATGCCAGCGGAAGTCGGCCTTATGAGTAATGCTGAGCACCGGACAGGGCGCGCGTCGCAGCACTCTGGAAAGCGTGGTGCCATTGACCAGATCCGCCTGGCCATGCTTGCGGTGGGTGCCGAGGATGGCCAGTTGGGTGCCGCGCTCATATGCTTCACGCACGATCTCGGCGTAGGCATCTCCGGCGATGAGCTGGATCTGCAGTTCCGGTCGGGCTACACCGTGGGTCGCGCACAAGTGATCGATGGTCCCTTCGATTTCGGCTTCGATGGCGCTCCGCACGGGGGTGACGGCCGCCTCGGGCAGCCAGGGGTCAGTGACATGCAGGATGTCGAGGCGAGCGCCGCTATCGGCGGCCAGACGAATCGCCCGTGAAAAGGCGGCATGACACTCGTGGGACAGGTCGGTCGCCAGCAGCAGTGTCGGAGTCATGGCGGAGTCCTCATTGCAGCATCGCGAATAGTAACCCTGCCAGCATAGCCTGGACGGCAGGGCATTTCTTCGCTTCAGTCTCACTCCGTGAGCTGATTTACCACCAGGCGTGAAAGTGATGCAGGGGGCCCTGACCGCGACCGACGCCGAGCCGATCGGCCTGCTCCAGCGCCTGAGTCATGTATTGGCGTGCCTCGCGCACGCTCGCCAGCCAGCTCTCGTGGTGCGGACGCAGGGCGGCGATCGCCGAGGCCATGGTGCAGCCGGCACCATGCAGTGCACGGGTGGGGATGCGGCGCGCCTCGAGCCGATGCTCGCCATCCCGGTCATGAAAGAGATCATCACAACGATCCCCCGGCAGATGCCCGCCCTTGAGCAATATATTGGGGGCTCCCAGCTCGGCCAGCCTCGGCAGCATCGCACTCATGGCTTCAGGGGAGTCCGGCGTTGTGTCATCAAGCAGTACGGCGGCCTCGGGCAGGTTCGGGGTGATGACATCGCTGATCGGGATCAGCCATTCGCGAACTGCCTTGATACCATCGCTATCGACCAGAATATCGCCGCTCTTGGCGACCATCACCGGATCGAGTACCACGAACGGGGGGCGGTAGTGCTCGATGGCTTCGCAAATGGCTTGTGCGGTATCGGTATCAGCGACCATGCCGATCTTGACGCCATCGAGCGCCACATCTTCGAATACGGCAGCCAACTGGGCACGAATCATGTGCGATGGCATCGGGAGCACGTCGTGTACGCCGCAGGTGTTCTGGGCAACCACGGCAGTTACCACGCTGGTGGCATAGGCCCCCAGCGCGGAAAAGGTCTTCATGTCAGCGGATTGCCCGGCACCGCCGCTGGGGTCGGTGCCGGCAATGGTCAGCAAACGGGGGATGTGCGCACTCGCGGTCGACAAGGCTGTATCCTCGTATGGTCCAGACAAATGGGGATGCGTGTCATCCTGGCAGTCGGGCTCTGAGTATTAAATTTCGATTCAGGGAGCCTCCATGCTTGAAAAAAATCGCCAGCAGCGCGATCCTTGGGCAAGTAATATTACAGAAAAACAACGCTGTTCTACCGTGACTGGTGGTCCATTGCACTGCTTCAGGTGCTGTAACCAGAAGTTGCCGCTGATGATCAGCAAGTAAATCATCTGCGCTGATGGCGCTCGCTCTTGTATCTCGAAACGCATTTTCGGGAAGCGTCCCTCCAACCGGACAGGTATCGTTATGGTAACCGGTAGGAGGTACTGGTGGCTGCCGGTACGAATTGACTACTCTGATCCGAAAGGCATTGATCGAACAGCGAGACGGGAAGGGGTATCGCTGCGCTACCCTGACGCGGGCCGATCAGTGAACCGCTTCGCAAGATAGTCATGAGCGTTTCATGATTTTTTCAACGCTCTTCCGGTACCCTTGCCCGTGGCGGGGTAATCCGGCCAAGCCCGTGATCCGACTGTCATCCGATGAGTGAATGGCGATGGACCTGACACAACAGCTCGCCCAGCACTGGGCAACCGGCGTTTTCATTGTGGCCGCGCTCGGCCTTTGTGCCTTCATGGTCGGCGTTTCCGGCCTGCTGGGTGGCAAGGCCTGGGGGCATCGCAAGGATACTCCTTATGAGTCCGGCATCCTGCCGGCCGGCAGCGCGCATCAGCGCCTGTCGATCAAATTCTATCTGGTCGCGATGCTGTTCGTGATCTTCGATGTAGAAGCGCTCTATCTGTTCGCCTGGGCCACGGCCATTCGTCAGAGCGGCTGGGCCGGTTTTGTCGAAGTTTTCATTTTCATCGCCGTGCTGCTGGTGGGACTGATTTATATCTGTCGCATTGGTGCGCTGGACTGGGCGCCGACCGGCCGCAAGGCGAACCGACCTCGCACCTGACACATTCGAGAGGGTGTCATCGATGCAATACAAGCTGACCCGTATTGACCCCAACACGCCGGAGCAGAGCCGTTATCCGATCGGACGTGAACGCGGTGTCGAGGATCCCATGGACAAGCACGTGCATCGCAACGTGTTCATGGGCAAGCTGGCCGACATCATGAACTCCGCGGTGAACTGGGGACGCAAGAACTCGATCTGGCCGTATAACTTCGGTCTGTCGTGCTGCTACGTGGAAATGACCACGGCCTTTACCGCACCTCATGATATTGCCCGCTTCGGCTCCGAAGTGCTGCGTGCTTCCCCGCGCCAGGCCGATCTGATGGTGATCAGTGGCACCTGCTTCATCAAGATGGCGCCGATCATCCAGCAGCTCTATGACCAGATGCTCGAGCCCAAGTGGGTGATTTCGATGGGCTCCTGCTCCAACTCCGGCGGTATGTACGATATCTATTCGGTGGTGCAGGGCGTCGACAAGTTCCTGCCGGTGGATCTCTATATTCCCGGTTGTCCGCCGCGTCCCGAAGCGTTTCTGCAGGGTCTGCAACTGTTGCAGGACTCGATCCAGCACGAGCGACGCCCGCTCTCCTGGGTAATGGGCGATCAGGGCGTCTATCAGGCGGAAATGCCTTCGCAGCGTGAGCGGCATCGCGATGACCGCATTGCCGTAAAAGAATTGCGTACACCCGACGAAGTCTAGAAACAGCAGGCGGCAGGGCCTGAATGATCGGGCCCCATGCCACTCAAGCCAGGGGCCGGATCGAATTTCATGACCACTGATACTGCATTGTCGAACACCAGCCGGGCAGCCGGTGAGCACGATCCCGTCGTTGACGAGTTGCGTGCCCGGTTTGGTGCCGAAGCCTTCACCCTGCAGCCCACGCTGACCGGCATGCCGGTTATCTGGGTCGCGCGCGAGCAGCTCATCGAGGTAATGCAATTCCTGCGTTCGCTGGCTCGCCCCTACGTCATGCTGTATGACCTGCATGGCGTTGACGAGCGACTGCGGGTGCATCGCGACGGTCAGCCTCCGGCTGATTTCACGGTGTTCTATCAGCTGATGTCGTTCGAGCGGAATACCGAGCTGATGCTCAAGGTGGCGCTGCACGAGGCTGATCTGCGGGTGCCGACCGTGACCGAGCTCTTCCCCAATGCCAACTGGTATGAGCGGGAAGTATTCGACATGTTCGGTATCGACTTCCCGGGGCACCCGCACCTGACCCGGGTATTGATGCCGCCGACCTGGAACGGTCATCCGTTGCGCAAGGACTACCCCGCTCGCGCCACCGAGTTCGATCCCTACACGCTGACCATGGAAGGCCAGGACAAGGAGCAGGAGGCACTGCGCTTTGATCCGGAATCATGGGGCATGAAACGCCATTCCGAAGAAACGGATTTCATGTTCCTCAACCTTGGCCCCAACCACCCTTCGGCGCACGGGGTGTTTCGCGTGGTGCTGCAGCTCGATGGCGAGGAAGTCGTCGATTGCGTGCCGGATATCGGTTATCACCACCGCGGTGCCGAAAAAATGGCCGAGCGGCAGTCCTGGCACAGTTTCATTCCCTATACCGACCGGATCGATTATACCGGCGGGGTAATGAACAATTTCCCTTATGTGATGGCGGTCGAAAAACTGGCCGGTATTACCGTTACGCCGCGCGCCCGGATGATTCGGGTGATGATGGCGGAAATGTTCCGCATCAACTCCCACCTGCTGTTTCTCGGCACTTATCTGCAGGACCTGGGGGCAATGACCCCGGTGTTCTATACCTTTACCGATCGTCAGAAGGCGTACAACGTCATTGAGGCGATCACCGGCTTTCGCATGCACCCGGCCTGGTTTCGTATCGGCGGCGTGGCGCATGATCTACCGCGCGGCTGGGAGCGGCTGGTGCGCGAGTTTACCAACTGGATGACACCGCGGCTTGATGAGTACGAGCGGGCCATGATGGATAACTCACTGGTGCGTGAGCGTACTGTCGACGTGGCGCCTTTCAGCACGCAGAACGCCTTCGACTGGGGCGTGACCGGCCCCAATCTGCGGGCTACCGGCTACCAGTATGATCTGCGCAAGGCGAAGCCCTATTCCGGGTATGAGCAGTTTGATTTCGATGTCCCGGTGGGTACCAACGGGGATGCCTTTGACCGCGGCATGATGCGCCTCGAGGAGATGCGCCAGAGTGTCCGCATCATCAAACAGTGTCTGGAGAACATGCCCGAGGGCGATTACAAGGCGGATCATCCGCTGACGACACCGCCACCGCGCGAGAAGATGCTCCAGCACATCGAGACCCTGATCACGCACTTCCTGCAGGTTTCCTGGGGGCCGGTGCTCAAGCCCAATGAGTCGTTCCAGATGATCGAGGCGACCAAGGGGCTCAACAGCTACTACCTGACCAGCGATGGCAACACCATGAGCTATCGCACCCGTATTCGTACGCCCAGCTACCCGCATCTGCAGCACATCCCGTCGGTGATGAACGGCGGTTTCGTGCCCGATCTGATCGCGCACCTGGGCAGCATCGATTTCGTCATGGCCGACGTGGACCGTTAAGCGCATGGAACCATCAACCCGGGACGCGTCAGCGTCGACACCACACAGCCTGATTGCCACCGACCAGTACCCCGGTGATTTCGTGCTTACCGATGAAGAGCGTGAAGCCATCGAGCATGAAAAGGGGCACTTCGAAAACCCGCGTGCGGCGTCGATCGAGGCACTCAAGATCGTACAGAAGCGTCGCGGCTGGGTGCCGGATGGCGCCATCTACGCGATCAGCAATGTACTGGGCATCCCCTCGAGCGATGTCGAGGGCGTGGCTACCTTTTATAGTCTGATCTTTCGCCAGCCGGTCGGCCGGCACGTGATCCTGATCTGCGACAGCAGCTCGTGCTTTCTGACCGACTACGAACAATTGCGCGACGCCTTCACCCGTGAGCTGGGGATCGGTTTCGGTCAGACCACCGAAGATAACCGCTTCACTCTACTGCCGGTCTGCTGCCTGGGCGCGTGTGATCGTGGCCCGGCACTGATGATCGACGAGGATCTTCATGGTCCGGTGGACCCGGATGACGTCGCTTCACTGCTGGAGCAATACGCATGAGCAGTCGACTGTTTCAGACCAGCCGCAATCCCGAAACGCATCCCCTGACCTTCCGGGTACGTGATGATCGCGCGCCGGTTGGGCTTGAGGAGTATCAGGACACCCAGGGCTACGAGGGCGTGCGCCACATGCTTCGCGACCTGTCGCCGGATGACCTGATCGCGCGGATGAAGGAAGCCAATCTGCGCGGCCGTGGGGGCGGTGGTTTTTCTGCCGGCATGAAATGGAGCCTGACCATGAAGGGCGAGGGGGTGCCTCGCGGCTATATCGTCTGCAATGCCGACGAAATGGAGCCCGGCACCTTCAAGGATCGGCTGTTGATGGAAGAACTGCCCCATCTGCTGATCGAGGGCATGATCATCGCCGGTTACGCCAATAACGCCCGGCTGGGTTACATCTTTTTGCGCGGCGAGTACGTGGAAGCCGCCCATCAGATCGAGCGTGCCCTGCAGGAGGCTCGTGCTGCGGGCATTCTCGGGCCGAAGGTCTGCGGTTTTGATTTCGACTTCGATATCTATCTGCATACCGGCGCCGGCCGCTATATCTGTGGCGAAGAAACTGCATTGATCAACTCGCTGGAAGGTCGGCGCGCCAACCCGCGTTCCAAGCCGCCCTTCCCGGGTCAGAGCGGCGCTTGGGGCAAACCGACGGTCGTCAACAACGTTGAGACGCTCTGTAACGCGCCGGGTATCGTGCTGCGCGGTGCCGACTGGTATCAGTCGCTCTCCGGTGAACGCAGCAACGATGGCGGCACCAAGATCTACGGTGTTTCGGGCAAGGTGAAGAATGCCGGTCTGGTCGAGCTGCCCATGGGCGCCACTGCTCGTGAGGTCATCGATATGGCGGGGGGCATGCGTGATGGGCTGGAGCTCAAGGCATGGCTGCCGGGGGGTGGCAGTACCGGCTTTCTGTTGCCCGAGCATCTGGATCTGGCGATGGATTTTGACACCATCGGCAAGGCCGGCAGCCGCATGGGCACCGGGCTGTTGGCGGTCATCGCCGACAACCAGAGCATTGTCTCGCTGACCCGCAATCTCGAGGATTTCTTCGCCCGCGAATCCTGCGGCTGGTGTACGCCCTGCCGCGATGGTTTGCCGTGGACGGCTCGTATTCTGCGCTCGCTGGAAAAGGGTGAGGGAGAAAACGGCGATATCGAAATGCTCGAATCGCTGGCCTCCGATCTCGGGCCCGGCAAGACCTTCTGTGCTCACGCGCCAGGGGCGGCAATGCCGCTGCAGACAGCGCTGAAGCACTTTCGCGCCGAGTTCGAAGCGGGTATCTCGCATCCAAAACGCGAGGCGCACGCCGAGCCCATTCCGGTGGGTTCGGTCTGAACGACGGAGCGAGAGCTCCAGGGCTTTCGACGTGATCGATGCGTCGAAGAGGATTTTCAACGACCCGTTGCGGTTCGGGTCGTGAGTGAATGAAAGGCGACGCCGCATGGCCACGATTCATGTAGACGGCAAGGATTACGAAGTCGACGGCAGTGACAACCTGCTGCACGCCTGTCTGTCACTGGGGCTCGACATTCCCTATTTCTGCTGGCACCCGGCGATGGGCAGTGTGGGCGCCTGTCGACAGTGTGCGGTCAAGCAGTACAAGGACGCCGACGATACCCGCGGCACACTGGTGATGTCCTGCATGGCGCCGGTCAAGGATGATGCCTATATCTCGATCGAAGACGATGAGGCCAAGGATTTTCGTGCCAGCGTCATCGAGTGGCTGATGACCAACCACCCGCATGACTGCCCGGTCTGCGAAGAAGGCGGCCACTGTCACCTGCAGGACATGACCGTCATGACCGGCCACGATCGGCGCCGGTATCGTTTCGCCAAGCGGACCCACCGCAACCAGAATCTCGGGCCCTTCATCGCCCACGAGATGAACCGCTGCATTACCTGCTATCGCTGTGTGCGATTCTACAAGGACTATGCCGGCGGCGAGGATCTGGGGGCGTTCGGCGCTCATGAGAACATCTATTTTGGTCGTACCACCGATGGCACCCTGGAGAACGAGTTCTCCGGCAACCTCACCGAGGTCTGCCCGACCGGGGTGTTCACCGACCAGACCCACTCCGAGCACTACACACGCAAGTGGGACATGCAGTTTGCACCCAGTATCTGCCACGGCTGCTCCAGCGGGTGCAACATCAGCCCCGGTGAGCGCTACGGCGAGGTGCGGCGGATCGAGAATCGCTATAACGGCGAGGTCAACCACTACTTCCTGTGTGACCGTGGGCGCTTTGGCTACGGTTATGTCAATCGCCCCGATCGCCCGCGTCAGCCGGTCATGCGGGTTGAGCATAACGGGGAGCGTCGTGATGAGCTGCTCGATGTCGGCGGTGCGCTGGATCATGCTGCCGAGCGCCTGAAGAAGGCTCAGCGTGTGATCGGGATTGGCTCGCCTCGTGCCAGCCTGGAGAGCAACCACGTATTGCGTGAGCTGGTTGGGGCGGAGAATTTCTCTACCGGTATTGCCCAGCAGGAGTACGAGAACCTGCAACTGATGCTGGAGATCCAGCGGGAGGGTGCATTACCCACGCCGACGATGCGCGATATCGAGGATCACGATGCAGTGATCGTCCTCGGCGAGGACCTGATGCAGACTGCTGCGCGAGTGGCGCTGGCAGTACGCCAGTCGGCCAATAGCCGGGCGCAGGAGCTGGCTTCCGAGATCGGTATTCCGGCGTGGAACGCCAACGCGGTCAATACCCTGGCGCAGGGACGCAAGTATCCGGTGTTTCTCGCCACCCTGACCGAAACCCGAATGGATGATCTGGCACGCGATCGCTTTCATGGCAGTGCAGAGGAGATCGCAAGGCTGGGATTCGCCGTAGCGCATGCCATCGATAACAGCGCGCCTGCCGTGGAAGGTCTCGACGAGGCCACACAGACCCTGGCCAGCACCATCGCCGAAGCGCTGATGACGGCCGAGCGGCCATTGATCATCTCCGGTGGTTCGCTGGGATCACGCGAAGTGATCCAGGCAGCGGCCAATCTGGCAAGAGCACTGCGCCAGCGCGATAGCAAGGGCTCCATTACCCTGGTCAGCGGCGAAGCCAACAGCACCGGCCTGGCCATGCTCGGTGGGCACTCGCTGGACTGGGCGCTCGACTCGATCGGCGAAGGCGATGCGGTAGTGGTGCTGGAGAACGACCTCTACGCTCGCGCCGATGACGAACGGGTCGATAGGGCGCTGGATAATGCAGAGTGCGTGCTCTGCGCCGATCACCAAAGTACGCCCACCTGGCTGCGAGCCGATATCGGCCTGCCGTCAGCGACCTTCGCCGAGGGTGACGGTACCCTGGTCAGTCATGAAGGGCGGGCTCAGCGCTTCTTCCAGGTGTACGACCCGAGCTACTACCGACCCAATGACCTGACTCATGAGAGCTGGCGCTGGCTGCATGCGTTGCATACCACCATGGAATCGCGTCGGGTCGATTGGACGCAGCTCGATGAAGTCACCGAGGACTGTGCTGCCCATCATCCGCAACTGGCCGGCATCCGTGATGCGGCGCCGAGCGCTTCGTTCCGTATCAAGGGACAGAAGCTGGCACGTGAGCCGCATCGCTACAGCGGGCGTACTGCGATGCGCGCCAACATCAGTGTCAGTGAGCCGCGGGCGCCACAGGACGTTGATAGCGCCTTTACCTTTTCGATGGAAGGTTACAACGGTTACGCCGAACCACGTTCACAGGTAGCCTTCGCCTGGGCGCCGGGCTGGAATTCGCCACAGGCCTGGAACAAGTTCCAGGATGAGGTGGGGGGGCATCTGACTGGCAGTGACCCTGGTAATCGGCTGTTTGATCACCAGCCGGCCAATCGTCTGAGCTACTTCGAGGCGGTACCCGGACGGTTCGAGGCGCGTGAAGGTGCCTGGCGCGTGGCACGGCTGCCACATCTGTTCGGCAGTGACGAAATGAGTGCTCGTGCCGAGCCGATTCAGCAGCGCATGAGTGAGCCCTATGTCGCGCTTTCCGAAGCTGATGCACAAAGGCTGGGTGTGGCTGTCGGCACCGAACTGAGCCTATCCATCGGTCATCACCGCCTGACATTGCCCCTGCGCATCAGCAGTGAGCTGCGCGAGGGCATACTGGGACTGCCGGCGCTGCCGAACATGCCGGTGGCGGTCAATCACGAGTGGGCCCACCTGGGTGAGGAGACCAAGGCATGAGCTGGCTGACGCCCGACGTCATCGTTCCGATCGTTCTGGCGATTCTCAAGGCGATCGTCATCCTGCTCTGTGCGGTGCTCGGCGGTGCTATTCTGACCGTGGTCGAGCGTCGTCTGCTCGGCCTCTGGCAGGACCGCTACGGACCCAACCGAGTCGGCCCGTTCGGTTCGATGCAGCTGATTGCGGATATGCTCAAGATCTTCTTCAAGGAAGACTGGGTGCCGTATTTTGCCGATCGCAAGCTGTTCTCGCTGGCGCCGGTGATTGCCTTCAGCTCGCTTCTGCTGTCCTTCATGATCATTCCGGTGACCCCGACCTGGGGTGTGGCGGACCTGAACATCGGCATCCTGTTCTTCTTCGCCATGGCGGGGATCAACGTCTATGCCGTGCTGTTCGCGGGCTATGCCAGCGCCAACAAGTATGCCCTGCTCGGTGCCATGCGTGCCTCGGCCCAGACGCTTTCCTATGAGGTTTTCATGGGGCTGTCGGTCATGGGGTGTGTGGCGCTGGCCGGCTCTTTCGAGATGCGCGACATCGTCAATGCCCAGGAAGGCTTCTGGTTCTTCATTCCGCAGTTCTTTGGTTTCTGTACCTTCCTGGTCGCCGGTGTTGCCGTTACCCACCGCCATCCCTTCGACCAACCCGAGGCCGAGCAGGAATTGGCGGATGGCTATCACATCGAGTACTCCAGCATGAAGTTCGGGCTGTTCTTCATCGGTGAATATGTCGGTGTGGTACTGATTTCAGCGCTGATTACCACCCTGTTCTTTGGTGGCTGGCACGGCCCCTGGTTGCCCGGCATTGTCTGGTTCCTGCTCAAGACCGGGTTTTTCGTAATGCTGTTCGTGCTGGTGCGCGCCTCGATTCCGCGGCCACGCTACGACCGCGTGATGCAGTTCGGATGGAAGTTCTGCCTGCCGCTGACCCTGATCAATCTGTTGGTGACCGGTGCGCTGATCCTGCTCAACGCGCCGGCGTCATCCTGAACGAGGTAAGCCGATATGTCCGATACGTTTCTCGGCGAGGTATTCAAGGGAGTGCGCAAGGTGGTGGTCGGCACGGCGACCAACGTGCGCACCATTGGCATGGTCTTCATGCACTCGTTTCACAAGCGCGAGACCATCAACTATCCCGAAGAGAAGCCATACTTGCCGCCCCGCTACCGTGGTCGCATCGTGCTGACCCGCGATCCCGACGGCGAAGAGCGCTGCGTCGCGTGCAACCTTTGTGCCGTGGCCTGTCCGGTAGCCTGCATCTCGCTGCAGAAGGGTGAGAAGGAAGATGGCCGCTGGTATCCGGAGTTCTTCCGCATCAACTTCTCGCGCTGCATCTTCTGTGGCATGTGCGAAGAGGCTTGTCCGACCTCGGCGATCCAGCTCACGCCCGATTACGAGATGTGCGAGTACGATCGCCAGGAACTGGTGTACGAAAAGCGTGATCTGCTGATCTCCGGACCGGGCAAGGATCACAACTACAATTTCTATCGGGTCGCGGGCATGTCGATCGCAGGCAAGCCCAAGGGGGCGGCGCAGAACGAAGCGCAGCCCGTCGACGTCAAGACACTGTTGCCCTGACTGGCCGGACAAGGAGTTTCCGTGGAAATCGCGTTCTATCTGTCCGCTCTGGTGGCCATACTGTCGACCTTTCGCGTCATCACCCATACCGATGCGGTGCATGCGCTGCTTTATCTGATCGTGTCGCTACTGGCGATCGCCATGGTGTTTTTTGCACTGGGCGCACCCTTTGCCGCTGCGCTCGAAATCATCGTTTATGCCGGCGCCATCATGGTGCTCTTCGTGTTCGTGATCATGATGCTCAACGTCGGGCAGGAGTCGATCGATCGCGAGCGACGCTGGCTGAGGCCCGGTATCTGGACTGGGCCCTCGATTCTGGCCGCCATTCTGCTGGTTGTGCTCGCCATCGCGCTGTGGGGCAACAGCTCACTGGGTGGTATCAGTGGCGATACGTTGCAGGCGACCGACGTTGGCATTCGCCTGTTCGGGCCCTATCTGCTGATGGTGGAACTGGCCTCCTTCCTGCTGCTGGCAGCGCTGGTGGCGGCGGTCCACATCGGTCGTGACGAAGAGCGGCAGATCGAGCCGGATCGCACCATGAACGAGCCGGCCCAGCGCGGCCCGGATAATGACTGAATGAGGGGGCAACCATGAATGGACTACCGGTCGAGCATGGCATGGCGCTGGCCGCCATCCTGTTCGTGCTCGGGCTAGTGGGACTGCTGGTGCGGCGTAACACCCTGTTTATCCTGATGAGTCTGGAAATCATGATGAACGCCGCCGGCCTGGCTTTCATCGTGGCCGGCCAGCACTGGGGGCAGCCCGATGGTCAGATCATGTTCATCATGATCATTACCCTGGCCGCGGCCGAGGCCAGTATCGGGTTGGGTCTGCTGATCCAGCTCCAGCGGCGTTTCCGGACGCTCGATGTCGATGCAGCCAGTGAGATGAACGGATGAATCTGTTACCCCTTGTCGCCCTGTTTCCGCTGATCGGCGCCGTGGTGCTCTCATTCAGGCCACGCATGCCCGATCGTCTTGCGGCTGTTTTTGGTGTTGGCTCAGTGGGCCTGGCCGCAGCAGTTACCGCCATCCTCGACATGGTCTGGCTGTCCGGTTCGCGCGAAGGTGTGGCCCAGCAGCTCTGGCAATGGGTCTCGGTCGGTGATTTCCGGATGGGCTTTACGCTCTATCTCGATGGCCTGTCGCTGACGATGCTCAACGTCATTACCGGTGTCGGTTTTCTGATTCACCTGTTCGCTTCCTGGTACATGCGCGAAGATCTCGAGGGCGGTCCAGGCTATGGCCGCTTCTTCGCTTACATGAACCTGTTCGTGTTCAGCATGATCCTGCTGGTACTGGGCAACAATCTGCTGTTGCTCTATCTCGGCTGGGAAGGTGTCGGGCTGTGTAGCTATCTGTTGATCGGTTACTACTACAAGACCGAGGCCAATGCCTGGGCAGCCTTCAAGGCGTTCATCGTTACCCGGGTAGGGGATGTGTTCCTCGCCATTGGCATGTTCATCCTGTTCGTCACCTTTCATACCCTGGATATCCAGACGCTGCTTGAGCGCGCTCCCCAGGTATGGGCGGAAGGTGATCTGATGGTTGAGCTGGCAGCATTGATGCTGCTCGGTGGTGCGGTCGGCAAGTCGGCTCAGTTACCGTTGCAGACCTGGCTGGCTGATGCCATGGCGGGTCCGACGCCGGTGTCGGCGCTGATCCACGCAGCCACGATGGTGACTGCCGGGGTTTATCTGATCGCCCGGACCCATACCATTTTTGAACTGGCGCCCTTCGTGCTCGAGCTGGTGGGCGTTATCGGCATGCTGACGCTGCTGCTGGCCGGCTTTACCGCACTGGCTCAGACCGACATCAAGCGCGTACTGGCGTACTCCACCATGAGCCAGATCGGCTACATGTTTCTGGCACTGGGTGTACAGGCCTGGGATGCAGCGATCTTCCATCTGATGATTCACGCCTTCTTCAAGGCGCTGCTGTTCCTGGCCTCCGGGTCGGTCATCATTGCCTGCCACCATGAGCAGAATATCTTCAAAATGGGTGGCCTGTGGCGCACTCTCAAGCTCCCCTATGCCTGTTTTCTGGTCGGCGGGGCAGCACTGTCGGCGTTGCCGCTCATTACCGCGGGCTTCTACTCCAAGGACGAGATCCTGTGGCTGGCCTTTGATCACGGTCATATCTGGCTGTGGCTGGGTGGACTGATCGGCGCCTTCCTGACCTCGATCTATACCTTCCGGATGATTTTCATCGCCTTCCATGGTGAGGAGAAAACGCATCCGCATGCCGGTCATGGCATCGCGCATCATCTGCCGCTGATCGTGTTGCTGGTGCTGTCGACCTTTGTGGGCGCCATGATCTCCCAGCCGCTGGAGAATGTGCTGCCTGAAGTGGAAGGCAGCTACGGTCATGGGGTTCAGCTGACGCTCGAGGTGCTCTCCAGTCTCGTCGCCGTGGTTGGGGTCGGTATTGCCGCTGCCTTCTTCCTGGGACGGCGTCAGGCGATTGCCGCGCTGGCCGATTCGCCCAAGGGCCGTCAGACCTGGCGCTTTCTCCATAGCGCTTTCGCTTTCGACTGGCTCTACGACAAGCTGTTCGTTCGCCCCTGGTTGCTGCTGGCACGGCTCCACCGGCGCGACTGGATCAATGCGCTGGTGGACTTCTGGCCCGGTCTGGCGCTGGCTCTCAATGGCCTGCTGTCGACCACCCAGAGCGGTCGGCTGCGCTGGTACGCCGGTGTATTCATTGCCGGCGGGACACTCATGCTCGCGACCCTGATGTTGGGCTAACGAAAGGAACCGTGAACGCCATGATCCTGCCCTGGTTACTCTTTCTACCGTTCATCGGCGGCCTGCTGTGCTGGCAGGCCGAGCGCGCCGGTGTAGCGCCGCGGCCCATCCGCTGGATCGCACTGCTGACCATGGTCGCGGTGCTGGTCCTGTCCCTCTGGCTATGGGTCACCGGCGATTATCATCTGAGCACTACTGTTGGCAACGAGCCCGATTGGCAGTTGCAGTTCCGCCTGCCGTGGATCGAGCGCTTCGGTATCACCTTCCATCTGGCACTGGACGGCCTGTCACTGATCATGGTGGCACTGACCGGCTTCCTCGGCGTACTGGCCGTACTGTGCTCATGGCAGGAAATCGATACCCGCATCGGCTTTTTTCACCTCAACCTGCTGTGGATCATCGGCGGTGTGGTCGGGGTCTTCCTTGCCATCGACCTGTTTCTGTTCTTCTTCTTCTGGGAGATGATGCTGGTGCCGATGTACTTCCTGATCGCGTTGTGGGGACACAGCTCGGAAGGGAAATCACCGGTCTATGCAGCCATCAAGTTCTTCATCTATACCCAGGCATCGGGGCTATTGATGCTGGTGTCGATTCTGGGGCTGGTGTTCGTGCACTACAGTCAGACCGGCACCTTTACCTTTGACTATTCGGTGCTGCGTGAGGCGCCGATCTCCGGCACCTTCTCCTGGGTGCTGATGCTCGGTTTCTTCATTGCCTTTGCTGTCAAGCTGCCGGTGGTGCCGCTGCATGGCTGGCTGCCGGATGCCCACGCTCAGGCGCCTACTGCAGGCAGTGTCGACCTGGCCGGCATTCTGCTGAAAACGGCGGCCTATGGCATGTTGCGCTTTGCACTGCCGCTGTTCCCGGAAACCTCTCAGGCGTTTGCGCCGGTGGCCATGACACTGGGCCTGATCGGTATCTTCTATGGCGCTGTCCTGGCCTTTGCCCAGAGCGACATGAAGCGACTGATTGCCTGCTCCAGCATTTCCCACATGGGCTTTGTGCTGATCGGTATCTACTCCGGTACGGTACTGGCGCTGCAGGGTGTGATCGTGCAGATGGTCGCTCATGCCTTTTCCGCTGCCGGGCTGTTCATTCTCAGCGGCCAGATTTATGAGCGCCTCAAGACGCGTGACATGCGTGAGCTGGGCGGACTGTTTGGCCGAATGGGTTCGTTGCCCGGTTTCGCGCTGGCCTTTGTGGTGGCCTCACTGGGTATGCCCGGTACCGGCAACTTCATCGGCGAATTCCTGATCCTGTTTGGCGCCTTCAGTGTGGTGCCCTGGGTCGTGGTTATTGCCAGTGTTGGTCTGGTGCTTGCTGCGGTCTATTCGCTCTACCTCATGCACCGGGTCTACTGGGGACCGCCGAAATCGGAAACTTCACTGGGCGGCCTTGATACCCGCGAGTATCTGATGATGCTGCTGGTACTGGCTCTGACCGTACTGCTGGGCTTCTATCCGCAGCTGGTGCTCGATGTATCGCATGGTGCGATGAACGAGGTCCACCACTGGTTTATCGCCTCCACCTCTTCGCCGCTATCTTCGTAAGCTGAGCCGCCATGAATCTGACTACGTCACATCTGATCGCGCTGTTGCCGCTGCTGATCGTCTCCGCCACGATCATTGTCGTCATGCTCGGCGTCGCCTGGCAGCGGCATCACTTTCTCAGCGCCACCCTGACGGTCGTCGGGCTCAACGCGGCGCTGGTATCGCTTCTGGCCACGCTGACGGTGACGCCGATTCAGGTCACGCCGCTGCTGGCCTTTGACAACTATTCGGTGCTGTTCATGGCGCTGGCGCTGATTGCAGCGCTGGCCTGTACCACGCTGGCGCACGCTTACCTGGAAGGTTTTGACGACCGCCGCGAAGAGTACTATATGCTGCTGCTGTGCTCGGTGCTGGGGGCGATGACCCTGGTGGCCAGTCGTCATCTGACGGCGCTGTTCATCGGCCTCGAGCTGATGTCGGTACCGCTCTATGGTATGGCGGCCTATGCCTACCGCAATCGGGTGTCGCTGGAAGCCGGCCTCAAGTACATGGTGCTGTCGGCGGCAGCTTCGGCTTTCCTACTGTTCGGTATGGCCCTGTTGTATGCCGAGGCCGGCACGCTCGAGTTCGCCGGTCTGGGGCAGTCGCTCAACCAGGGCGGCCATGATCTGTGGCTGCTGACGGGCATCGGCATGATGGTGATTGCGCTTGGCTTCAAGCTCTCACTGGTGCCGTTCCATCTCTGGACCCCGGATGTCTATGAGGGTGCTCCGGCCCCGATGTCGGCCTTTCTCGCCACGGTCAGCAAGCTGGCCGTATTCGCTCTGCTGATTCGGCTGTTCGAGACGGCCCCGGTGACCGACAACGGCGTGTTGCACGTCATCATTGCCGTCATCGCCTTTGCTTCGATGATTGTCGGTAATCTGTTGGCGCTGCGTCAGAACAATATCAAGCGTCTGCTGGGCTACTCCTCGATTGCACACCTGGGCTATCTGCTGACCGCGCTCGTCGCCAGCAACGAACTGGCGGTCGAAACCGTTGGGGTTTACATGGTCACCTATGTGCTGACCACCCTGGGGGCCTTTGGCGTGGTCGCACTTGTCTCCAGCCCTTACGGTGGCGCCGATGCGGCCGACATGTCGCATTACCGGGGCCTGTTCTGGCGTCGTCCCTATCTGGCTGCGGTCATGACGGTGATGATGCTGTCGCTGGCGGGCATTCCGCTGACAGCCGGCTTCATTGGCAAATTCTACGCCATCGCCGTGGGTGTGCAGTCCGGTCTCTGGTGGCTGGTCGCCGGTATCGTGGTAGGCAGTGCGATCGGGCTCTACTACTACCTGCGCGTCATGGTCGGGCTCTATCTCCATGAAGGCGATGAAACACGCCGGGATGCGACCGATGACTGGGGACAGCGCTCCGGTGGTGTGGTGGTACTGTTACTGGCGATTGCGGTACTGGTGCTGGGCATTTATCCGCAACCGATGATTGCGCTGATTGATGCAGCGACCATGACCATCGGTTGAGCACTGCTCGCCCGCTCTCGCACAGGCCGCCCCGTTGGTAACAACGGGGCGGTTTTTCATATCCGAAAACCGGAGTGCGTGCGATTAGAGCCCGCTGCTCTGACGGCGGGTATGCCCCTGTGAGGTAATACTGATGGCCTTGGCACAGGAGGAGGGCAACTGAACGTCAACAGCCAGTGGCAGGTGATCGGAAAACATGGGCGCCAGTGCCTGAGGGTTATGCGGCGTCAGCGATGAAGAGAGCAGGATGTGATCAAGCGCTCGCGTGGGCTGCCAGGCGGGATAGCTCGGAATGGTCGGTGTATGGCGCAGGTCAAGTGCCCGACAGAAGCGCTTGTGGGCATGAAGCTGCTCGAGTGTGCAGTTGAGATCACCCATGACGACAACATGGTGCAGTGGGTCGACCAGCTCGCTCAGATAATCGAGCTGCATGTTGCGTGCGCGCATCCCGAGTGCCAGATGAGCGACGAAGATATGCAGTGCATCCGAGCCTTCACCAAAGCGAACATGCAGGGCACCACGACCGGGTGGGCCCGGCAGACGATGGTTGGTGATATGACCCGGAGGGAGCCGGCTCAGCAGGCCATTGCTGTGCTGAGCCAGTCGCCCGAGGTTGCGATTGAGTTGCTGATAGTGTGTCGGGAAACCGGCCTGCTCGGCCAGATATTCAACCTGATTGACATTACCCGAGCGAAAACTGCCTCCATCGGCTTCCTGCAGGGCCACCAGATCAAACCCCTTCAGGGTATCGCCGATCATGGTCAGCCTTGAGCCGCGGCGGCGGTGCGGCAGCAGATGCTGCCAGCTGCGGGTCAGATAGTGATGATAGGCCTGAGTATGAATCCCTACCTGAAGATTAAAGGTCAACAGGCGGATCATGCCCGGATTGTCGCTGGTCTGGCCGGTCATCCGGTCTCCCGTTTCGTACGCCTTCAGTTGGAGGACTGATCGCTCTGATGGCTGCGTTGTTCGCGAACCTTGCTGATCAGGCGGTCTGTCACGTCGAGCATGTTATCGATGCCCTGAGCGCTTTGTGGGGTCACTGTGTACTTGCCGGCCACCACAATGGTAGGCGTTCCCATCACCTGCCAGGATTTGACCTTTGACATGGCCTGATTGAGCTGGCTTTTGACACCGAAGGAATTCAGGGTATCGAGGACTTTCTGTCGATCAACGCCATAATTCGAGTAGAAATCGGCAATGGCGTCATCGCTGGTCATTCGTTTGCCCTGCTTGTGGATGGCATCGAAGAAAGCCAGATGGGTCTTGTCGAGAATGCCCAGGTCCTTTGCAGTGTAGTAGGCCGCGGCATGTTTGGCCCAGGTCTTGCCCAGTGGCGCCGGTACCCGATTGAAAGCGACATCATCAGGCAGTTGCCTTACCCATTTTTCCATCGGGCGTTCGAGATCGTAGCAGTGCGGGCAGCCATACCAGAAGACTTCGGTGACCGCGATCTTCCCATCCGGTGCTTCGGTCTGGGTTGGCTCGTCGAGCGTGGTATAGCCCGGGTCATTCGAGTCGGCGGCCATGGCCAGTCCCGAGAACAGCAGACCGGCCAGCAGGGCCAGGGGTTGCCAGCGTGACACTTTCAGCATTGCAGAATGCTCCTTGCTGCAGTCGAACATTGTAAGAAAAGGTGATCGTTTGAGTCCCTTTAGCGGGCTCCGGTTCCCTGATGGGTCGGTTCTTCGATCCTACCGCTCACGGCCAGCGCTGGCGAGCCTGCTCCGCTGTCAGTAACAGGCATGCTAGAATGGCGCGCTGATATCAATCCCTCGCCTTGCCCTGCTGGAGCTGTCATGCCGGATGACTCTCGTCTCAACTTTCATGTGACGCGCTTTATGACCAGCGCTCCCACGCTGGCCAACTGTCCGGCTGATGAGGGGCGTGAAGTCGCCTTTGCAGGCCGTTCCAATGCCGGCAAATCGAGTGCGCTCAATACCCTGACCGGCCAGAACTCACTGGCGCGAACGTCGCGCACCCCCGGACGCACCCAGCTGATCAACTTTTTCTCGGTGGGTAGCGGCAGTGAGCAGCGGCTGGTCGATCTGCCGGGCTATGGGTATGCAAAAGTGCCCGAGTCAGTTCGTCGCGAATGGCAGGCGCATCTGGCTGACTATCTACGTCGACGCCGCTCGCTCGCCGGTACCGTACTGGTCATGGATGTGCGTCATCCGTTGACTGAATTCGATCAGATGATGCTGGGTTGGGCGGATGAAAACGATATGCCGATCCATATCCTGCTGACCAAGGCCGACAAGCTGGGTCGGGGCGCTGCAGCCTCAGCCATGACCCGGGTACGCAATGCGCTGACCGAATGGGAGGATCTGGTGTCGGTACAGCTTTTTTCGGCCCACAAGCGTCAGGGTATCGATACCCTGAGCGACCAGCTCACTCACTGGCTGACACTTCCCGCAGAAGCGGACGAGATCTAAAAGCTGTAGGTGCGGGTATAGGACGGATAGTTCAGTAGTGCCGGCTGGCTCTGCTCGGGAAATTGCCACCGTTGTCCGGGAGCGTCGTCATCACCCGCCATACCACCGTTTCCCTGCCGGGGCAGGGCACCGGGAATATCGCTGTTGAGATGCCGAGTGGGATCATGGCGGGTCGCATAGCCGGCCGACTCGTGACGAGCGACGCTATCATGCGCTTCATCGTTGAGCGTCATCAGCGGCTGCTGACTGGAAGACTCCGGGTAACGTAACTGCATGTCGGTCATGACATCGGACACGATGCCACCTCCTTCGGGGCCCGGGCGGGCAATCACGATGGCGAGCGCACACAACACGATGGTCAGCGTCAAAAGGTCAAAGGGGCGCATTACGGCTCTTCCGGCGTTTCGGCAGCAATGGAATGATTCCCATCCCCGATTGTAACAACGTCGAAAGGTTTCGGCGAAGTTTCATTTTGCGGGCATGCAATCTTCAGTTTCGTTCAGGGCGAACCGGGCGCCAGAATATCATGCGTGTTCTGCAAGCCATCCCAACAGGGCGGGCAGTTCGCGTACATGGGCAAGTCGATAAACGCCTGCGGGGCAGTCGTGTCCTTCATTTTTGACATCGATCCAGGCGACCGGCATGCCGAGGTGATGCGCCGGCAGAACGTCATCACGCCATGAATCGCCAACATGCATGGCCTGACGCGGTGCGCCGATGCCCAGATGTGCCAGCGCGGCGAGAAAACAGCGCGCATCAGGCTTGGGTGCCAGCCATTCCCCGGCCGGGATGATGAGATCGAAATGCTCGGCCAGGCCCAGCCGGCGAATATCGGCATTGCCATTGGTAATGGCCGCCATCTTCAGCCCGCGTTGTCGAAACTCGGTGAGCATATCGGGGACTTCGACATGAATGTCGACCTCATGACGCAGACGCAGCATCTCTTCCATGGTGGCGTCGGTCCAGTACCGCGCTGATTCGCTCGACAAGCCGAAATCACTCAGCATGGCATAAAGCGATTCACGTCGAATCCAGGTAAAGTCTCCGCGGCGCAGTGGGTAGCGTCGGGCAAGCTCGGCACGTCGACGCTGATACTCCTCGAGTGGAAAGCATTCGGCATGACCGATATGAGCGTCCAGCCACTCATAGTGGTTCTGCTCGACCCGCGCCATCACTGTTCGGTTATCCCAGAAGGTGTCGTCGAGATCGAAGGTGAGCGCCTCAATCATGTTCGTTCTCTTCGCGACGGCGTCGTGCACGTGGATGGGCGCTGTCATAGGTCGCTGCCAGATGCTGCCAGTCAAGGCGAGTATAAACCTGGGTCGTGGAAAGGTGCACATGGCCGAGCAGCTCCTGGACGGCGCGCAGGTCCTGACTCGATTCCAGCAGGTGGCTGGCGAAACTGTGACGCAAGCGGTGTGGATGCAGGTGTTCGGGCAGGCCCCGCTGACGCGCCAGCTGCGCCATGCGCAGCTGAATGGCGCGGTGGCCCGGACGAGTGCCCCGCTGGCTGACAAACAGCGCCGGCTCCTGCGGCTGTGCCAGACTGGCGCGCACCTTCAGCCATTCGTCGAGGGCCTGGCGGGCACGTTGACCCACAGGCAACTGACGCGGTTTATCACCCTTGCCACGGACCCGCAGTCGTTGGCCATTGAGATCGACGAGATCGATGCTCACCAGCTCGGCCAGGCGCAGCCCACAGGAGTAACACAGCTCCAGCATGGCCTGGTCGCGCCAGGCCAGTGGTGAACCGTCATGCGGTGTGTCGAGAAAGTGGGTGAGCAGATCGACATCTACCGGGCGTGGTAAATGACGGGGTGTTCTGGGTGTTTCCAGCAGCCGTGCCGGGTTGTTGTCGAGCCATCCGAGCTGTACCAGTTCATCGCAGAAACGGCGCAACGCTGCCTGGCGACGTGCCAGCGAACGTGCCCCCAGGCCGCGTGAGCGTTCGCTGCCCATGAAGCGACGCATCAGCGCCGGGTTCACCTCGACCCAGTGCTCCGGTGGGTGCTGCTGCCGTTCGAGGAAAAGGGCAAAGGCCTCGAGATCCTGCTGATAGGCCGCGATTGTCGCCGGGCTATGGGAGCGCTTCAGGCCGGCCAGGTAGTCCCCGGCGATCGTTCGCCATGCCGTGGAGAGCTGATGGGTCATGCCGCCTCCCGCAGCAATAACCGGGTCATGACCTCGCCCAGATAGCCGGTCAGATGACGAAGCGGGCCGCGTTGCAGGCGATCGGCATGCGTGTCCGCCAGAATCAGGTAAGCGTAGCGCTCGCCCAGTGCCAAACGAATGGGCTGGGCGGCACCACCGTGCCCGGGTGAACGGATAGCGGGCAACCAGGATTGCCAGGCCGTCTCGCTCAGGGCGATGGGAGACGCGTCAGCACGGGCCAGGGCGGTTTCGAAGTGCGTGCGTCGCGTCTCATCAAGCAGGTGCAGAGGGGGCTGCAGCGGCGCTGCGGGCGCTGCGGGCAGCCATAACGCCATGGCGGCAATACCGAAACGTTCGCTGAGCTGAATGGCCAGGGTCTGCGCCAGGGCATCCAGACCATCTGCTTCGAGCAGGGCCAGCATCAGCTCGTGGCAGTCGCGTTCGCGCTGCTGCAGCTGCTGATGGTCGCGTTGCAGGTGCGCCAGTTGCTGTTCGTTGCGTTCGCAGCGGCGTCGCAGTGTCAGCATCTGACGTTCGATCAGTGAAATCGTGCCCGGAGCGTGCGGGTGCGGAAGACGCAGACGTTCGAGCAGTGCCTCCCGGTGATAAAAGAAATCGGGATGGGCGCTCAGCCAGCGTGCAACCTGTTCGGCATCGAATGCCTCGAATTCGGCCTTGTCACTCATGGACACTCCCGTTATTTGCTGGCTGAAAAGCGCCTAGAGTTCGATTCGACCCTCAAAGACCCGTTCGGCCGGCCCGGTCATGATTACCGCGGCTGGCGCCCCGTTGTGTTCGCCCGCCCACTCGATGGTCAGTGCTCCGCCGGGCAGCGTGATATCGACCGGCGTATCGAGCAGACCGCGCCTGATACCGCTGACAACCGCGGCGCAAGCGCCGGTGCCACAGGCCAGGGTTTCGCCAACTCCGCGCTCGAAAACACGCAACCTGGCCCGATGGCGATCAGTGACCTCCAGAAAACCGACGTTGACCCGGTGCGGAAAGCGCGGATGCGCCTCGATGGCAGGCCCCATTGTGGCCACGGGGGCGGTATCGACATTCTCGACATCGATCACGGCATGGGGATTACCCATCGACAGGGCATCCAGAGTGATCGGCTGACCGTTGAGTTCGAACTCGTAGGCCGTGGCGACCTGTGTGGCCTTCAGCGGAATGCGCTCGGGCTCGAAGCGCGGTTGGCCCATGTCGACCCGTACCCGGCCATCATCAGCCAGTGTCAGCGTGAGAGGACCGGCGGCGGTTTCCACCCGTATCTCGCGCTTGCGGGTCAGCTGCTGATCCACCACGAAACGCGCGAAGCAGCGCGCGCCGTTGCCGCAGTTCTCGACCTCACCGCCATCGGCGTTGTAGATGCGATACCGGAAGTCCATCTCCGGGCCACGGGGTGGCTCGACCGTAAGCAGCTGATCGAAACCGATACCGAAGCGGCGATCCGCCCAGCGCTGGATCAGCTCCGGGGTCAGACGGGCCCGCTGGGTGATCAGGTCGATTACCATGAAATCGTTGCCCAGCCCGTGCATCTTGGTGAAGCGCAACATCATGCCGGCGTGGCTCCCGGTAGCAGCGATTCACCTGCCCAGAGCGCATCGAGCCGCTCACGCTGGCGCACTACGTGGATCTCGCTGCCGTCGATCATTACTTCCGGCGGGCGAGGACGGGTGTTGTAATTCGAAGCCATCACGAAGCCGTAGGCGCCAGCCGAATGCACGGCCAGCAGATCGCCGGCGGCAATCGCCAGTGGTCGGTCATGACCGAGATAGTCACCCGATTCGCAGACCGGCCCGACGATCTCCCAGCGGTGAGTCTCGACATCATGTCGCTCGCAGACTGCGGTGATGCGCTGCCAGGCCTGATAGAGCGATGGGCGGATGAGATCGTTCATGGCGCCATCGACGATGGCAAAGCTGCGGTGCTCGCCGGGCTTGAGATACATGACGCGGGTTAGCATAAGCCCGGCATTGGCGGCGATCGAACGGCCAGGCTCGAGAATCAGTTCGAGGGGGCGCTCACCGATCCGCTGGCGCAGGGCCGCAATATATTCGCCCGGCGATGGCGGCGTTTCGCCCTGATAATCGACGCCCAGACCCCCACCGAGATCGAGGTGACGAATGACGATTCCCGCTGCGGCAAGACGATCATGAAGTTCGAGCAGGCGATCGAGCGCATCCATGAAAGGGGAGAGTTCGGTCAGCTGCGAACCGATGTGGCAGTCGATGCCGATCGGTTCGACGCCGGCCAGTTCCCGGGCGTAGTGATAAACCCGCTCGGCATCGGCAATGGCGATACCGAACTTGTTCTCCTTGAGCCCGGTAGAAATGTAGGGGTGGGTGCCGGCATCGACATCCGGGTTGACCCGAAGGGAGACCCGAGCCGTGCGTCCCATCGATCGAGCCGTCCGGGCGAGCTGTTCAAGCTCGGCCTCGGATTCGACATTGAAGCACTTGATATCGACGGCCAGGGCCCGGCGCATTTCATCTTCACGCTTGCCCACGCCGGAAAAAACGATGCGGCCAGGGTCGCCCCCGACGGCCAGCACACGTTCGAGTTCGCCCACCGAGACGATGTCAAAGCCTGCGCCGAGCGACGCCAGCAGTCCCAGTACAGCGAGGTTCGAGTTCGCCTTGAGGGCATAGCAGACCAGATGTGGTCCGCCGGCCAGCGCCTGGGCATAGGCCCGGTAGTGTTCGGTAAAGGCGGCCTTCGAGTAGACGTAACAGGGCGTGCCGACCTGTGCAGCGACACGAGTCAGCGGCGCATCCTCGGCATACAGCTCGCCCTGGCGGTAAACGAAGTGCGGTGATGTCATTGGGGCGTACCTCCCGGTCCGCCGACCGGATTGGTAGTAGTACCAACGCCGCTGCCGATATTGGGTACGCTCGATTGTTCACCGGTATCCCGGGCGCCGGGCGACTGGGTATCAGGCATGGTCGGCGTCTGCGAGTGACTGTCATCGATGGCACCGCCAGGGGGCGTGCCGCTCTTCTCATCCGGCGCGTGCTGTGGCTGATCCGACGGTTTGTTGTTGCCGTCTGATTCCGACTCGTAGGCGTGCTGTGGGTCGTACTTCTCCTGCGCCTGCTGGTTGGAGGGCAGATAGAGTGGACCCTTCTGGCCACAGCCGGCCAGCACCAGGGGCAGGGCGAGGGCGCCCAGGACAAGACGAAGGTACATCATTGAGCGTCCTCTGCAGAGACATGCCAGTGTGCGTGGGCCGGCAGCGCCCTGATGCTGTCGCGGGCGCGCTGGGCGCTGGCGCGTACCTGATCCGGTGCGGTGCCGCCGATATGATTGCGCGCAGCGACCGACCCTTCCAGGGTCAGCACCTCGAAGACGTCCTCGCCAATGGTATCGGAAAAGCGGCGCAGCTCTTCAAGGCTCATTTCGGCCAGATCGCGCCCCTGCTCGATACCAAAGGCCACAGCATGGCCGACCACTTCGTGGGCATCGCGGAAGGCCAGACCACGCCGTACCAGATAGTCCGCCAGATCCGTGGCGGTGGAAAAGCCGCGACGCGCGGCTTCGCGCATATGGTCGTGGCGCGCCTCGATGGCCGGTATCATGTCGGCAAAGGCGCGCAGGCAACCGCGCACGGTATCGACAGTATCAAACAGCGGTTCCTTGTCTTCCTGATTGTCCTTGTTGTAGGCCAGCGGCTGCGACTTCATCAGTGTCAGCAGGCTCATCAGATGGCCATAGACCCGCCCGGTCTTGCCACGGACCAGCTCGGGGACATCAGGGTTCTTCTTCTGCGGCATGATTGATGAGCCGGTGCAGAAGCGGTCAGGCAGCTCAATGAAATTGAACTGGGCACTCGTCCATAACACCAGTTCTTCACTCATGCGCGACAGATGCATCAGTAGAAGACTGGCGAAGGCGGTGAACTCGATGGCGAAGTCACGATCGCTGACCGCATCCAGGGAGTTCTCGGCCGGACGAGCAAAGCCGAGCAGTTCGGCGGTGACATGACGATCAATGGGATAACTGGTGCCCGCCAGCGCGGCAGCCCCCAGCGGCAGTATGTTGACCCGGGCACGGCAGTCCAGCAGCCGTTGCTGATCACGGGCGATCATCTCCTGCCAGGCGAGCAGGTGGTGACCGAAGGTCACCGGCTGGGCGCTCTGCAGGTGGGTAAAGCCGGGCATGATGGTTTCGGCTTCGCGATCGGCCAGTTCGATCAACCCCTGACGCAGCCGGGTCAGCTCGGCCGCAATGGTGTCGATTTCATCTCTCAGATAGAGCCGGATATCGGTGGCGATCTGATCGTTGCGCGAACGCCCGGTATGCAGCTTCTTGCCGACCGGACCGATGCGCTCGGTCAGACGCGCTTCGATATTCATGTGAATGTCTTCCAGCTCGACCGACCACTCGATCTCACCGCGCTCGATATCGGCTTCGATGGCGTGCAATCCATCGATGATGGCATCGCGCTCTTCCGGCTTGAGTACGCCAACCTGCGCCAGCATGGTGGCGTGGGCGATCGAGCCGCGAATGTCGTGGTGATAAAGCCTCTGATCAAAACCGATCGAGGCCGTGAATTCGGCGACGAATGCGTCGGTGGGCTCGCTGAAGCGTCCGCCCCAGGATTGATTGGTGTGCTGCGTCATCGGGCCTGGTCGTCCTGACATCGGATCGGAGCGGGCATGGCACCGCGCCATGCCTGTCGGGAATTCGAGTGTATCAGACTCCACTGGCGGAAGGTCGAGGTGGGTAGCGGTTTTGCCCGGCGTGGCACTGCTTTATCATGCCGGTCATACTGAAGGTAGGTGTAATGCCCGTCAGTGGGTAGTTGCATGACCCCGTTTTGACCCGGCTGGAGATCTCGTGAGCCAACGTACCCGGTTGAGAATCGCGACGCGCAAGAGTCCGCTGGCGCTGTGGCAGGCAGAGCATGTCAGGGCACGTCTGGAAGCGCTCTATCCCGAGTTGACCGTTGAAGTGGTAGGGCTTTCCACCCGTGGCGATAAAATCCTCGATACACCACTGGCCAAGGTCGGTGGCAAGGGATTGTTCGTCAAGGAGCTGGAAGAAGCGATGCTGGCTGATATCGCCGATATCGCCGTGCACTCGATGAAGGATGTACCCATGAGCTTCCCCGAGGGGCTGGGGCTGGAAGTCATCCTGGACCGCGGTGCGCCCACCGATGCCTTCGTCTCCAATCATCATGAGCGGGTTGAAGCGTTGCCGGAAGGGGCCACCGTGGGCACTTCGAGCCTGCGTCGGGCACTACAGCTGCGGGCCCATCGGCCCGATCTGGTCGTGGTCAATCTGCGTGGCAGCGTGCAGACCCGGCTGGGCAAACTCGATGATGGTCAGTTCGATGCCATCATTCTGGC
This sequence comes from Kushneria phosphatilytica, assembly GCF_008247605.1. Classification (NCBI taxonomy): domain Bacteria; kingdom Pseudomonadati; phylum Pseudomonadota; class Gammaproteobacteria; order Oceanospirillales; family Halomonadaceae; genus Kushneria; species Kushneria phosphatilytica. Next base: position 158,613 of record NZ_CP043420.1, read on the forward strand.
GACTTCCGGACTCGAACGTCTCGGTATGAGCGAGCGTATAACTCAGCGCATTCCGGTAGAGATCATGCTGCCCGCCTGCGGGCAGGGCGCACTCGGCATCGAGTGCCGGACCGATGATGATGAAGTACGGGCGCTGGTGGCGCCCCTGGCCGATCATGACACGACCCTGCAGGTGCTGGCCGAGCGAGCCATGAATACCCGGCTCGAGGGCGGTTGCCAGGTGCCGATCGGCGGTCATGCCGTGCTCGAGGATAATCAACAGACGCTATGGCTACGGGCGCTGGTCGGTGAGCCGGATGGCTCCGAGGTCATCCGGGCCGAGGCGCGAGGGCCGGCAGAAGATCCACAGGCGCTGGGTGTTCGGGTGGCCGAAGACCTGCTCTCCCGGGGGGCCGGACGTATTCTCGAGGCGGTCTATGCCGACGAGCGACCTCCGCGCTGAGCCGTTGTCGTCCGAGTGCCCGGTGCTGATTGCACGCCCGGGGGCTCGGGCGCAGGCGCTGATCGAGGCACTTGAACAGCGCGCCTTCACAGTGCGTTCGCTGGATATCATGCAGCTTGAAGCCTGCTCGCCGACCCCTGCCGAGCGCTCGCTGCTGTACGATCTCGACCAGTTTGCCGTGGTGATCTGCACCAGTCCGTTTGCCGCGGAGTGCCTGAGTGAGGCGATAGAGCACCGTTGGCCGCAACTGCCGATCGGACCACGGTTCCTGGCGACCGGTGCCAGTACGGCTGAAGTGCTGGGAGAGCGGCTGGGCATCGAGGCAGGAGCGCCGCCCCGCGGCAGTGGTAGCGCCAGTGAGGCACTGCTGGCCATGCCGGAGTTGCAGACGCTGACCCATCAGCGAGTGCTGCTGGCCGCCGGCGAGGGCGGTCGAACCGTTATCGAACGGACCCTGGCGGATCGGGGCGCCCGGGTGGAGCGTCTGGCACTCTATCGGCGCACTCTGCATCCGCCGCGCGATGAGGCACGACGCTGTCTTGCCGCAGGAAGGTTTCAGGCGCTGCTGGTGACCAGCGCCGAGCAGCTGGAGCATCTGCAGAAGTGGTGCACTGATGCGAGTCGTTCCAGACCGTTGATCGTCTCCAGTGAACGTTTGGCTACACTGGCGCATACATACCGATTCAGCTGTGTCAGCATTGCCGGAGATGCGACACCGGCGACCCTTGCTGCCGCGGTGGCCGGCGCCCAGGGCGGGACGCCCGCCTCTCATCATGACGAAAGGGCTAGCGATACATGAGCAGTCAAGAACACGATAACGACGGGAACAAGGCGCCGACCGGGCGCAATGACCAGGGTGCCGCGGGTTCGGAAAGCACCGACTCGACAGGCCGAACCGCCGGTAGCGCTGCCTCGCGCCACCCGGGCGCCGCGCCGGAAGAGACCACTGCGGCCGGTGCTGCTTCACGGCACCAGGGCAGTGACAGCGGGGCGCCGGGCAGCACGACAACGCAGACGACCTCGTCGGCCGACAAGGGGACGACGACGGCTGCCGGACAGACATCAGGCACAGCGCCAAAAGAAAGTGGGGCGACCGGGCACCGTACAGCGGCCGGTGGCTCGGGCTCGGGAGGCAAGGGCTCAGGCTCGGGTAAATCGGGCAATGGGGGCCGACCGGTAATGATCGGGCTGCTGGTCGTCATCCTGCTATTGCTGGTTGGCGCGATCATCTGGGGTGTGTCGTCTCTCAATGAGCAGCGCCAGACCATCAGCCAGTTGCAGAATCGGATGGACTCGCTGGCACAGACCGCTCAGCAGTCACAGCAGCAGCTCGACGGGCGTCAGCAGCGCATTGGTCAGCTTCAGGATCGTCTGTCTGAAACCGACAATACCCTGCAGCGGGTGCTCAAGGAGCTTTCCAGCCGGCAACAGCAGCAACAGGACAGCCGGCAGTGGGTCTATGCCGAGATCGAGTATCTGTTGCGCATGGCCAATCAGCGGCTGCAGCTGGAGCGTGACGTCAGTGGGGCAAAATCACTGCTGTCGGCCGCCGATGACCGACTGCGCGAGATTGATAACCCTGCCCTGACACCGGTGCGACGCGCACTCAGCAGTGAGCTGTCGTCACTGAATGGGGTGCCCGATATTGATCGTACCGGACTGTTTCTAAGCTTTGGTGCCCTGCAGGACCGCCTGGCCGAAATGCCGCTCTCGCAGGAAGTGAAAGCGCTCTCGGCCGAGCCTGCCGATGAGTCGACCTTCAGCGGTGACTGGCGCAGTCAGCTCACTCGTCTGGGCAGTCAGCTCAAGGATCTGGTTACGGTGCGACGTCATGATGAGCCGTTGCAGGCGCTGATCACACCTGATCAGGAAGGATATCTGCGCGAGAATATTCGCCTGCTGCTGGAACAGGCGCAGCTTGGTCTGCTCAAGCAGAACGAAAAAGTCTATCGGCAGAGCATCTCGCGCGCCGAAGAGCTGATCCGGTCCTACTTCAAGACCGATGACAGCACTACGCAGAGTGTACTTGAGCAGCTTGATCAGCTGGCCGGACGCAATATCCGACCGGAGCTGCCGGATATCAGCGGCTCGCTCAATGCCCTGCGCCAGTTCCGCGAACAGCGCACGGACCGTGAACAGCAAGGAGGCAGTGCGCAGGGGGATGCGGCATGAGAAAGCTGATCCTGTTCATCGTCATCGGCCTGGCAGGCGGCGCCCTGCTGGGTCAGCTGATGCTGTCGGTCCCGGGTTACTGGTTGATTCGGGTCGGCGATACGTCGGTACAGACCTCGTTCTGGTTCGGTCTGCTGCTGCTGTTCGCGCTGTTCCTGGTCTTCCACTTCGTTCTGCGTGCCCTGTGGCGCCTGCGTCGGCCGATTAGTCGCATGCGGCGCTGGAATGCACAGAATCGCAACAGCCAGGCGATGCGCCGCACAGTGCAGGGCCTGGTGGCACTGGCAGAAGGACGCTGGAAACGGGCAGAGAAGGCCCTGACCCGGGCAGCTCGCGATTCTTCCACACCGCTGGTCAACTATCTCTCTGCCGCACTGGCGGCTCATTATCAGGGGCGCTACGAACAGTCCGAAGCGCTGCTGCGCCAGGCGCATGGCAGTACCGAAAATGCCGACAGTGCCGTCAGCCTGGTCCAGGCTCAGCTGATGCTCGATCGACAGCAGCATGAGCAGGCGTTGGCCACCCTGACACGGCTGGAACAGCAACTGCCCGAGCATCCCCAGGTGCTCAAACTGCTCAAGCAGGCCTATCTTGGCGTTGGCGACTGGGAAGGCATTCGTCGCCTGTTGCCGAGACTCGAACGGCATCGGCTGGTAGGAGAGGATGAGCGCGCCGATCTTGAACGTCGCACCTATCGAGCACTGATGCGTCAGGCGAGCCAGAGCGACAATGAACTTGAGCGCGTGCGCACGCTGTGGAGTGATCTGCCCGATCACCTGACCGGTGATGTCGAGCTGATCCTGATCTATGTCGGCGCGCTGCAGCGTGCCGGTGACAGCGCTCAGGCCGAACGGCTGTTGCGTCAGTCGCTGAAATCGCACTGGGATACCCGGCTGATTCACCACTACGGGACGCTCGAGGTCGATCCCAATCGTCAACTGGTGACCGCCGAGAAGTGGCTGCAGGAGCGGCCCAATGATCCGGAACTGCTGATGACACTGGGTCGTCTGTCACTGCGCAACGCCTACTGGGGCAAGGCCCAGGAGTACTTCGAGGCCAGTCATCGCCAGCGCCCCAGCGGTGAGGTCTGCGCCGAACTGGCGCGGCTCTATGCCAATCTCGGTGAGCACAGTAAAAGTCAGTTCTACTATCGCAAGAGTGTGGAACTGCTGGATCGCTCGCTACCGGCACTCCCGCAACCCAGCGAACATACCCGCTGACAGGACGCCGGCCCCGCGCCGGCGTCGTTCTTTGGCATGGTTCTCGCGCCTGGCGGCGCATCGGATAACGGAAGGATGGCATGACACGTTTGGGACGCGGCGCGCTCAGCGCCTTGTGGCTCGCCCTTGGTGTTGTCCTGGCGACACCCGCGCTGGCCGATGACACCCACGACGTGCTGCGCAGCACGCTGGATAATGGCCTGAAGGTGGTCGTGGTACACAGCGACCTGGCGCCGGTCGTGACCACTCAGATGAACTATCGGGTGGGCTCCAGCGAAGCGCCCGAGGGCTTTCCCGGCATGGCGCATGCCACCGAACACATGATGTTTCGTGGCAGCCCCGGGCTGTCGAAGGATCAGCTCTCGGCCATTTCGGCCAGCATGGGCGGTAGCATGAATGCCTTTACCGCTCAGGACATGACCCAGTATCACTTTACCGTGCCCAGCAACGATCTCGATGTTGCGCTGCACATCGAGGCGGCGCGCATGCAGGGCCTGGATCTGGATGCCGAGGACTGGCAGCAGGAGCGCGGGGCGATCGAGCAGGAGGTGTCGGGCGATCTCTCCAATCCTTCCTTTCGTTTCTATACCCAGCTGGTGGACGAGCTCTTCCGGGGCACGCCCTACGCCCATACGCCTCTGGGTACCCGCGAGTCGTTCGACAACACCACGGTGGCGCAGCTGCGGGCGTTCTATCACAGCTGGTATGTGCCCAATAATGCCGTGCTGGTGATCGCCGGCGATGTCGATCCCGAGCAGACATTGTCGAAAGTGAAATCGCTGTTCGGCGATATTCCACGCAAACCGCTGCCCGAACGCCCCGAATTCGGATTCTCGCCGGTCAAGGGCCGATCGCTCGAGCTTTCGACCAACAATCCCTACGGCGCGATCTATATGGCCTGGCGACTGCCGGGATTGCGCAGTGACGAGTTCGCCACGGCGAAGATCATGCTGGATGCGCTTGGCTCGCAGCGTGGTGCCCTGGCAGCAATGGGGTTCAATGGTACTGCGCTGGCCGGTGGCATGGGCGGCCGGCTGATGCCGCATGCCGGGCTGGCCATGGCTTATGGCGCCTTTTCGGCCGGTGGTGATCCGGCACCGATCCGCCAGCGCATGCGCGACATCATTCGGCAGTTTGCCAGCGATGGGATTGATCCTGCGCTGGTCGAAGCGGCCAAGCGCCAGGCGATTGCGGCCATCGAATCGCGACGCAACTCGATCTCCGGACTGGCCGGGGCCTGGTCGCAGGCGCTGGTCGAGCAGGGCGTCGACTCACCGGAAAAACTGATTGCACGCATTCAGGCGGTAACGCCTGAGCAGGTGGATACACTTGCCCGTCGCGTGCTCAACCCCGATCAGGCCATCGTGGCCACCCTGACGCCGAAGCAATCCGGCGAACCCGTGGCAAAGCAGGGATACGGACAACCCGAGCAGTTTGGCACCCCGCCTGATGAAGCCGTAGAGCTGCCGCAGTGGGCCAGCCAGGCTTTTGCGAAGCTGGATATTCCGGTCTCCACGCTTGACCCTACCGACATGCATCTGTCCAACGGCATCCGGCTGATCGTGCAGCCCGAGCACGCCAGCCAGCGGCTGACCCTGATCGGCGGTATCGATACCAATGCTGACCTTCAGGCAGGCGCCGGCAAGGCTGGGGTCGCCGAGCTGCTCGATGGCCTCTATCAGTACGGCAGCGCAAAGCATGACCGGCTTGAGCTGCAGCGTCGCCTGGATGCCATCGGCGCCGATGAGAGTGCCGGTTCGAGCTTTTCGCTGTCGGTCGCGAAACAGCATTTCGAGCAGGGCGTGAAGCTGCTGGCCGAGCATGAGCAACATCCGAACTTCTCAAAGCGGGCGTTCTCGATTCTCAAGCAGCAGAATGCCTCGTCGCTGCCGGGGTATCTCAATAGCCCGGACTTTCTCAATGGGCAGGCGATGCAGCAGGCATTGTTGCCGAAGAACGATCCGGCGTTGCGCCACATGACGCCCGAGTCGATTCGCGGGCTGACGCTTGAAAACGTGCGCGACTATTTCCACAAGGCGTATCGTCCCGACATGACCACCATCGTGGTGGTCGGTGATATCACACCCGAGCACGCCCGCAAGGTAATCGAGCAGCACTTTGGCAATTGGCAGGCCAGCGGAGCCAAACCCGAAACCGAATATCCTGCCGTACCGCTCAACAAGGCATCGCGTTTTCATACCCCGGACAGTTCGGCCCGGCAGGCCAGCGTTAGCCTGGCGGAAATGGTCGACGTCACTCGTGACAGCCCGGCTCGATTCGCGCTCTATCTGGGCAATCAGATTCTCAGCGGCGATTTCTCCTCGCGTCTGCATCGTGCCCTGCGTGAACAGCGCGGTCTGGTGTATGGGGTCGGCTCAAGCTTTGGCCTGCAGGCCCGGCGCGGCAGCTTCGAGGTGAACTACGGCAGCGATCCGGACAAGGTCGAACAGGCACGTTCGCTGATTCTGCAGAATCTGAAACGGATGCAGAACGCGCCGGTCTCCGCCGATGAGTTGCATCGCGCCAAGGGTACCCTGCTGCGGCAGATGCCGCTGAACGAATCGAGCTACGGCGCGATCGGTGGTCAGCTGTTGTCGCTGTCGCTCAACGGCAAGCCGCTCGATGCCAGTACCCGGGCTGCGAAACACTACCTCGAGCTGACGCCGCAGGCGATACAGCAGGCCTGGCGAGAATATATTCGCCCGGATGACCTGGTCACCGGCGTGCGTGGGCCATCTTCGGGTCAATAGCCGGTGACAGCCGCTATTGTCCCCGGTCGTGAGGAGGCTGCATGAATCGGCAGGAACCCGCCATCTTCGATGGCCACAACGATCTGCTGGGGCGCATCCACACGGGCGCCGTCACCGAACAACAGGTACTGGAAGGCTATCGGGGCGGCCATATCGATCTGCCACGCGCTCGCGCGGGTGGTTTTGGCGGTGGCCTGTTTGCCGTGTTTGTGCCGAGTCCGCAGAGTGATCTTGGGCGTGACATGGCGGGGCACGAGGGCGGTTATGACGTGCCACTGCCGCCGGCACTGAGCGAGTCCGAGGCGCTGACTTCGGCGCTGGCGCAGATCGCCTCCTTTCGTCGGCTGGCCGCGTTGGGTGCGATCACGCCCTGCACCACGGCAGGTGAGATTCGCACGGCGCTGGCAGGCGATAACATGGCGGCGGTGCTGCACATGGAAGGGGCCGAGGCCATCGATCCCGACTTTAATGCGCTGGAGGTCTTTCACGCGGCCGGACTGCGCTCGCTCGGTCCGGTGTGGAGCCGGCCGACCCGTTTCGGCCATGGCGTGCCTTTCCGATTCCCCTCTACCGGCGATATCGGCCCCGGACTGACCGACGCCGGGCGACAGTTGGTGCGCGAGTGCAATCGGCTCGGCATCATGCTGGATCTTTCTCACCTCAATGAAGCCGGCTTCAACGATGTCGCGGCGCTATCCGATGCGCCGCTGGTAGCCAGCCACTCCAATGCCCACGCCATCTGCCCCCACGCTCGCAATCTGACCGATCGTCAGCTCGACATGATGGCCGAGCGCGATGGCCTGGTGGGCATCAATTTCGCCACGGCCTTTCTGCGACCGGATGGTCGCATGCAGGGCGATTGTGCGCTGGATGTCCTGCTGCGTCATCTCGATCATCTGCTTGAGCGGTTGGGTGAGCACGGGGTGGGCTTCGGCTCCGATTTTGATGGCGCCGTGGTACCCCGTGCGATCGGCGATTGCAGCGGTCTGCCCCGGCTGCGAGATGCGTTGCGCCAGCACGGCCTCGATAAGGCCCTGATCACCCGACTCTGTCACGACAATTGGCTGCGGGTACTGGAGCGCACCTGGGGCGAGTGAGGCGCCAGGCACCGAATGCCCGCCCGGCAGGACGGGCAAGGCCGCCAATACCGTTCAGAACGAGTAGGTCAGCGTGGTCGTGGCGTTGAGGGGTTCCCCATAGACGCCGTAGCCATCGAAATAGCTGTAGTATTTTTTATCGAACAGGTTGTGCACGTTGAGCTGCAATGAGAGTTCAGACGTGAACTGATAGCGGCCGAATACGTTCACCAGCGTATAACTGCCCTGCTCGAAATTCCGGGTCGTGCCACTGGGACCGTCGACATCGTCTTTGAAGGTGTGACTCTGCCAGTTGATGCCGCCGCCTACCGTCAGCTGCTGCCATCGCGGTATGCGATAGCTGGCGAAGAGATTGGCCTGGGTGCGGGGTCGATCCGTATTGAACGAGCCATCGTCATCGGTGGCCGTGTAGTGAGTAAAACCGGCGGTCAGATCGAGGTGATCGGTGACCGCGCCACTCAGCTCGGCGTCGAAGCCTTCGCTGACTACGCCATTGGCGGCGGCGTAATAGTTGCGTCCATTGTTGGGCAGTTGCCCGGCCACGACTCCGACATTGTCCTGCTCGATGCGGAAGACCGAGAACGAGGCATTCAGCAGGCCATCGAACCATGCAGCCTTGAGGCCGGTTTCGTAGTTTTTGCCCACCACCGGCTTGAGAAAGCTGCCACCGGCGTCCCGATAGTCCTGCGGCTGGAAAATCTCGGTATAGCTGACAAAGGCTGACCAGGTGTCGTTGAGGTCATACACCAGACCGCCATAGGGCGTAATATCGTCCTGGTGCTGGTTTTCATTACCGCTGGCACTGGCCCAGCTGCGTCCCTGCCAGTCGGTATACCGTGCCCCGATGATCAGTGTCAGCGGCTCCGCCAGCGAAAGACGCGCTGCACCGTATACGGCCTTCTGTCTCACACTGGTGCTTTCCGAGGGTGCGAAACCGGGCCAGTCCTGTTCGGGCGTCGAGCCGTTCCAGTGGTCGAGATCACTGACAGGAAAACCTGCCGTGTAGCTGTTGTCATAGTCGTTGGATTGTTCGCTATAACTCCCCCCGATGACGAGCTCATGCTCGCGACCGAGCAGTTCGAAAGGGCCATTGGCATAGGTGTCGACGGAATCCATCGTGCGTTCGCCGGTGTTCCATCCGGTGTAATAGTAAACGCCCTCACCCGTGTTTCGATCGGGGAAGCCGGAGGGATAGGCGAGTCTGGCATCCATATCCGTCTCGGCGTGCGTCGCTGTGCCGCGCAGCGCCCAGCCGTTGCCGAACTGATGCTCGAGTTCGGTAAATACCTTTCTGGATTCGAAATCGTAGTAGGACCAGTCCGGCGCCACACTGAAACCACGGGTGTAATCGGTTTTGCTGCCATTGCTGTACCAGAGCGGCAGTCCCCCCCAGGTGGGCGACGAGGCATGAGTATCCTGATAGTCGTATCCTACCGAGAGGGTGGTGTCAGCAGTGACATCTGCGTCGATGACCGCGTAGCCGAATTTCCTGCGATCGGAGTAGCGGTCAAGCCAGGAATCTCCGGAGTCGTAGCCGCCGATGAAACGGGCGCGTACATTACCCGACCGGGTGAGCGGCGTGGTGACATCCACGACACCGCGCTGCTGATCCCAACTGCCGTAGGCGCCACTGACTGAGCCTGTGAGTTTGCGGCTGTCAGCATGCTTGCGCACGAAGTTGACCGAGGCGCCCGGATTGCCGGCTCCCGTCAACAGACCGTTGGCGCCACGAACAACTTCGACACGGTCGTAGATAGCCGTATTGAGCGCGCCCTCTCCGAAATACCAGGCGCTACTGGTATTGAGCGTAGGGATGCCATCGTACTGATAGGTGTTGATGCGAAAGCCGCGGGAATAGAACGAGACACGATTGCTGTCGATGTGACTGGCGGAAATGCCGGTTGTGTTGGAGAGCACATCGTCAATGTCCTCAAGATCCTGATCCCTGATGCGCTGCTCGGTAACAATGCTGATGGTCTGGGGGATTTCCTTTGGGCTCAACTCGAAGTGCGTACCAGCCGTGGTGGTGTCCCGGGTGTATCCCACGTTGCCGTACAGGTTGCTGGCGGTGACGGTCACCGGCGCCAGTGTGACCGGCGTTTCGTTCTCGGCGAGTGCCTGGGTCGATGTCAATGAAGCGAGAGCGGCGACGCTGGCGGGAGCCAAAAGGGAAGAGTGGAAGACAAGCGGCGACCCTGCCAGCGGTAGTCGATAGCGAATGCCGCTGCCGGCACGACCCCGTGAGATGTTCATGATGAGCCCTTGAGCTGATTATCAGAAATATTTCTTATCAACAGGGATTTTGTGTAAATGATTATTCTTTGTCAAAGTTTATGATAATCATTTTCATTAATGGCAAAGACAAGCCATTTCATCATGGGATGATTGACCTGCCGGAGCGGTGGAAAGCGCCCGGATGAATACGGTCTTGGCTCAGGTGACGGGGCCCGGGTATGGCGACTCCGGTGGTGTATCCATGCGCCCACGCATGGCGCGTGCCCGATCGGCCCCGGGATGAAGCGTGCTAGTGCTTCAGTAGTGCAGTCAGTACTCGACCATCCAGCGTGGCACTGTCGGGGAGGGCGAGCCAATGCGCCAGAGTGGCGCCTGCGTCGCTCATGCGCGGGAATCCCTCATTATGCGCCAGCCCGTAGCGCCCGCTGCTGTCGATGCCGGGACCATGCAGCACGGCCAGCCCGTGATTGGAGGCAAAATCGGTGCGCGCGCTGGGTATCTGCGGGCCATGATTGGCGCCGGGGCTCTGCACCGGGGCAAGGGTATCGCCGTGCTGGTTGGTACCCCAGACGAATCCCGGGCTGTAGGCAAAGAGGACATCGCCGGCATGTTCACCCCAGTAGCCCAGTACCTGGGCATCGCATTTTTTCAGCGCCACGGCGATCACGTTCTGCTCACCGTCGGGGGTGACGCAGTACCAGCTGGTGAGGGCGCGCAGAATACGGGTCTGCACTTGATCGAAATCGGCCGGCGCGACCACGCCTTCGGGGTCGCGTCCGGCCAGATTGACGAAAATCTCCAGTCCGCCGCGCTCATCCTTGAGCAATGCTCGGCTTTGATGGCGGATTGGCTGACCGTAATCATCGAGCGTGCAGAGATCGAATGCCTCAAGCCGACGGTAAATATCGCAGAGATAGCGGTTGGGCACGTCGCCATGATCAGACGCCAGCACGATCAGGGTATCGTCACGGCGCTGTTGCAATAGGCGTCCTACGCCCTCGTCGAGCACCCGATAGGCATGGCGGATCACGTCCAGATAGCGTTCGCGCTGCTCGGGGCGATAGAACGGCGAGGCGGGATCGCACTGGGCGAGACAGGTATGGTGAGTTTCGTCGTTGAGCCGGAATACCGTGGCGAACAGGTTGAAGTTGTGCTCGTTGAGCAGGGTCATGGCCGCGTTGGTGAGCCAGTCGAGCTGATAGCGTCCCTCCTCGAAGCTGGTCTCGAACCAGCGCTCGTCGGGCGAAGCCGTGACCGTCCACTTCGAGATGAAGGGGCCATGCCGATCGATCAGGGCACGTGCCAGCTCGGGCTGGCTGCTGTGCTCGGCCGGTATGGTAATCTGGGACTGCAGCAGCTCGACATGGTGATGGATCGGGTCGAAGGCCAGCAGTTTGAAACGTACTCGTCCCGAGTATTCATCGTCACCGATCGACAACCACTCGCTCCACTCGCCACTGCTCAGAGTGATGGGTCGATCGTGGCAGTGCAGGGTCAGGCCCTCATCATCGGCTTGCATACGCAGTGACCGGGTGGTGCCATCGTTGAGCTGAAGGGTGGCGGTGAAGCCTTCGTCATGCACTTCGATCGCCCGACGATTGTGCTTTTGGTGATGGGCGAGCGTGGCACCGGAAGGTGGCCAACCCAGCGACTCCGAGGGCTGCGCTGTCACCGGTAGATCGTCCGTGGTGTGCAGGGCGGCAGCCGCCATTTCCATGGGGGCAGGGCCGGCACCGCTCCAGAAGGGCGCCAGGCAGAAATCCTGCGCGCCACTCGGCTGGAGACTTTCGGGAAAGTGCACCAGGGCACTTCTGTACCCCTGCTCGCTCATCAGCTCCAGCAGATGCCGAGTACCGACAGGCGGCATGCGCTGGCCGATCCAGCTGGTACCCGGGGCCTGGCCGGTCAGCATGGTCACGAAGTTGGTATCACCCCAGGTCGAGATCCAGGGCATCAGTCGGGTCGCTCCGCCCTCGTCGAGCAGGCGCCGGATGTTGGGCAGCACGCCTTCATCGCAGAAGCGCTCGAGTAGTTCCGGGATCAGCCCGTCCACGCCCAGTACCACGACTTTTCTCTGTGAATCCTGCATGTTTGTCATCCTGATGAAATGGGGCGATCAGTCGTCGAGCCGGTAGTGGTCGATGACACTGCGATCGATGTCGATTCCCAGCCCCGGGCGCTCGAGCACCTCAACACAGCCGTTGGCATTGAGTGCGAATTCTCCATTGATCAGCTCGCGTCGGAAGGGATGACTCGACTGATCGTATTCGAGCATCGGCGCCTCCGGTGTCAGGGAGAGCGGCTGGGGCGGCAGGGTGGCGATGAACTGTACGGCAGCGGCCAGACCGATACCGGTGCCCCATACGTGTGGCATGACCGGGACGTGCCAGGCCTGTGCCAGCGTGGCGATGCGGCGACACTCGGTGATGCCGCCCGCGGCGCCGATATCGGGCTGAATCACATCAAGCGCGCCCTCGCTGATGAAGTCGCGATAGCCGATGCGGGAGTATTCGTTCTCGCCGGCAGCAATCCAGGTGCGTGACACGCCCTTGAGTTCGCGGTAACCGTGTCGGTTCTCCGGACTCAACGGCTCCTCGAAGAGATGCACCCGGGTCTCTTCAAGCTCCATCAGGATTCGGCGTGCGGCGGGCACGCTATAGGCGCAGTTGGCATCCATCATCAGGGCGATATCGTCCCCCACGGCTTCGCGTACGGCGCGCATGTCACGCAGGTCGGCCTCGATACCAAAGCCGGTCTTGAGCTTCATGGCCCGATAGCCATTGGCCTGATGACGCAGCGCCTCTTCGACCACTTCTTCGGGGTAACGGCCCCCTTCACGGCGATAGAACCCGGTGGCATAGGGTCTGATTTCGCGACGAAAGGCGCCGCCCAGCAGACGATGAATCGGCTGGCCGAGTGCCTTGCCGGCGAGGTCCCAGAGCGCGATATCGATTGCCGCAATGCCGAACAGGGCGATGCCCTTCTGACCATAGGGGCGGGTATGGTTGTACATCTCTTCCCAGAGCACTTCGCGCTCGAAGATCGAGCGCCCGATGATCAGCGGCTTCAGGGCGTGCTCGACCATGGCGCGCGCCACCTGCGGTGGCTGCAGGCCGTGGTTGACGCACTCGCCCCAGCCGGTGAGACCTTCGTCGGTGACAATCTCGACCAGCATGGCGGTGCGGCGCTGTACCCAGCCCTGGGAGAAAGCGAACGGTTGCTCGAGTGGGGCGGCGAGCACATGGGTTTTCAGCTCGGTGATGATCATTTCCGGCTCCTGGGTGATAGCGAAAGCGCAGGGTGGGTCAGTCGAAACGGATGCGTTCGATCCGGCCGACGATGAAGAGATAACTGAAGACGGCTGTCAGGGCGTGGGCGATCACGAAAATCAGCGCACCATTGAAGGAGCCGGTGTCGTTGACGATGTAGCCGATCGCGATCGGCGTCACGATGCCCGAACAGTTACCGAACATGTTGAACAGACCGCCGCTCAGGCCGCTGGCCTCTTTCGGCGCGACATCGGACATGATCGCCCAGCCCAGGCCGCCAAACCCCTTGCCGAAGAAGGCCAGCGCCATGATGGCCACGATCAGCCAGTCGATATCGATGTAGTTGCAGATCAGCATGCTGGTCGACAGCGTCATGCCCAGCACGATGGGTGTCTTGCGGGCTGCCGTCAGCGAATGTCCACGGCGCAGCATCATGTCGGAAAAGACGCCGCTGAGAATGCCGCCGGCAAAGCCGCACACGGCCGGAATCGAGGCCACGAAACCGGCCTCGAGGATATTCATGCCGCGGGCATCGACGAGATAGACCGGAAACCAGGTGAGGAAGAACCAGGTCAGCGCATTGAAGCAGTACTGGCTGATATAGATGCCGACCAGCATGCGCGAGGAGAGCAGGCGCCGCAGGGTGCGCCCGGTATGACCACGCTGACTGGTCTGCGTCCGGCTGTCGTGATCCATGTCGACCAGCGCACCGCCCTCGGCGATATAGGCCACTTCGGCCTCATTGGCGCGTTGATGATCGCGCGGGGCGTGCACCACGACCAGCCAGATAAAGAAACACACCACGCCCAGCGCGCCCATGACGAAGAAGGTGGCCTCCCAGCCGAAATGGTAGGTCAGTGCCCCCATGATCGGTGCGAACAGCACGGTGGCGAAATACTGTGCGGAATTGAAGATGGTGGCGGCCCGGCCGCGCTCCTGCAGCGGAAACCAGCTGGCGACAATGCGACTGTTGCCCGGAAAGGAGGGAGACTCCGCCAGCCCCACCAGAAAGCGCAGGACGAACAGCACGATCACGGCAGCCCCGGCGGTAAAGGCGCCTGCGGTGCCCTGAAAGAAGGTAAAGGTCGACCACAGCAGAATGCCGGCGGCATAAACCCGACGGGAGCCGAAGCGATCCAGCAGCCAGCCGCCGGGGAGCTGGGCAATGACATAGGCCCATGAGAAGGCGGAGAAGATATACCCCATGGTGACGCTGTTGATCCCCAGGTCGTCGCGCAGTGCCGGTCCGACAATCGAAATCGCGGAGCGGTCGGCGTAATTGATCAGGGTAATGCCGAACAGCATGGCAAGAATCAGATAGCGCACATGGGTCTGGCGTGGCTGGTCGGTCGTGGCGCTGGCACGGCTGCGGAACATCTCACTCATGAGTCGCCTCTTTCGTAGCGCTGCAAAATAAGGTTGCGTGGCTCGAGGCGAAAGGTGTTTCTCGAAATGCGTTTGATGAAACGCTGCACCCGTCGCCATGGGACACGGTTTCGATATCTATATTTCGTAGCGCTACGATAGCGATGCGATTATTACGATCCCATCCCACCTTGGTCGCAGGTGACAGCAGGTCCGGTAGTTCCTCATGCGCCGGCAAGGTTGCGCTGTCTTCAGCCAGCAGAGAAGATGACTCACCCGTCCGGAACTGCTTCGCAGCTCGGCATCATCGCTTGCAGAGGAAGTCGAACAGCCTTGGCCACACCCAGACAGCGACGAGGTTCCCAGCGTGTCACCATGGGTGATGTGGCACGTATTGCAGGTGTCTCACCCAGCACCGTATCTCTCTATCTGCGCCGGCCCGATGAGGTCTCCGAACAGCGCGGCCAGCGTATTCAGGCGGCTGTGGAGCGGCTGGGTTATCTGCCCAACACCATGGCCGGTGGGCTGGCGTCGTCGCGCTCACGCATCATCGGCGTGCTGGTGCCCACCATCAGCAACTCCTTCTTTGCGGCGACGCTCGATACGCTGGAGAAACGGCTGCGGGAGGCGGGTTATCAACTGCTGATCGGCAACACCGAATTTGACGAGGCACGCGAGGAAGAGCTGGTCCGCTCGATGATGAGCTGGTCACCCGCGGGCCTGGTGATGACCGGCTTCCGCCATGGCCGTCGCACGGTATCGATGCTGCTCGACAGCGATATACCGCTGGTGGAGATGTGGGACTACGGGCAACCGGCGCTGGATATGGTGGCAGGCTTTTCGCACTACGCGACCGGTCAGCTGATCGCCCGTCATCTGCTCGAGCGCGGCTATCGCGATACCGCTTTCATCAGCCCCAGTTTCAGCCGTGATGTACGCGCCGGTGAGCGTTATCGGGGATTTCAGGAAGGTATGGAACAGGGTGGCGCTCGGGTGACCATGCGCGAACTGGGTGGCGCGACCGATACCGCGGAAGCCGGGGCGCTGCTGAGCGAACTGATGGCCGAGCGGCCATCGATCAGTGCCGTCTTCTGCGCCAATGACATGGTGGCGCTGGGGGTGATGTTCGAGTGTCAGCGTCGTGGCTGGGAGATTCCGGGACGGCTGGCGGTCGCCGGGTTCGGCAATCTGGAGTTTACGCCCAATACTGTCCCACCGCTGACGACTGTCGAGCCGCCCAAATATGAGATCGGCCGGCAGGTCGCCGAACTGCTGCTCGCCCGACTCGGCAAGTCGGATGCGCCAGGGGCGCGCCAGGTGGATCTCGGCGTGCGCCTGATCACCCGCGAAAGTACCTGAGCAGATTCAGCGCTGTCGCCACAGTTCGCGCGCCACGCAATGCAGCCGGGCGTGGCGGTCGGCCAGTGCCGCCAGATCGCGATCATAGCCGCCGCCGATGACCGCAGCCACGGGGATATCTGCCATCAGGCACTGCTTGAGCACGAACCTGTCGCGACGTGTCACGCCGGCATGGCTGAGCTCGAAGTGCCCCAGTCGGTCGCCGGCATGCACATCGGCGCCGGCGTCATACAGCACCAGTTCGGGCTGCAGTCGTTCGAGCAGGGCTGGCACGTGCCGTTCGAGCATGGTCAGATAATCCTCATCGCCGGTCCCTCGCGGCAGCGCCATATCCAGATCGCTCTCACGCTTGGTGAAGGGAAAGTTGTGTTCGCCATGGATGGAGAAGGTGAACACCCGCGGCTCATGGCGAAAGGCCCAGGCGGTGCCATCGCCCTGATGAACGTCGCAGTCGATGATCAATACCTGCCGAATGCCGTGCATTTCGATCGCCTCGCGGGCTGCAATCGCCAGATCGTTGAGCAGGCAGTAGCCGCTGGCGGCGTCGGGATAGGCGTGGTGGGTGCCGCCGGCCGTGTTGCAGGCCAGCCCGGTACGCAGCGCGGCCTCCAGCGTGGCGAGCGTGCCGCCGACCTCCAGCAGGGTGCGTCGTACCAGCGCGGGCGACCAGGGGAAGCCGCTGCGCTTGCGGGCGAGCGGATCGGCATCGCCGAGATGAAAGGTCTGCAGGTACGCCGGGGTATGCACCCGCAGCAGCTGACGATCATGGGCCGGTGGCGGGGTTATCCACTCGACGGCGGGATCGTCATCGAAGCCAAGCTCGCTCAGGCGCGCGCGAAGCGCATGGAACTTGGCCATCGGGAAAGGATGGCGCGCCGGCCAGTCGAAGCTGTAGCCGGGGTGATGAATCAGCGGCAGGCGTGGCTCAGTCATGGTGCATCGATTGCTGTTCGACCCAGCGATAAACATCGCTGTAGGGATACTGCTCGAGCCGGGCAAAGCCCGTCAGCTGACGGGCCTTCAGCGGCGTGAAGATCGGCATCGACAGCCCGCAGAGAAAGCGCGTGATTCGAATCGCCCCTGGCCCGGTCGCCAGCTGCTCGCGATGACGCTCGATAAACGGCTGCGCGAAACGGCTGAAATCCGCAGACGTCAGCGCCGGCAGGGACGCCGGTGCCGACAGGCGAGCGATACGACCGAAACAGACTGAACAGTGGCCACAGCGATCCGGCGTATCGGCGCGCGTGAAATGGTCATCGCCGAAGTATTCGGCCAGACGCCTCGTCAGGCAATACTCGCTCTCCAGCAGCGTGACCACAGTGTTCAGCCGTTCGATCTCGGCGCGCTCCTTCGCCTGAAAGTGATCACTCAGTGCCGCGGCCTGCGCCTCGATATCGAACTCGGGCGTGAGTACCTCGAAGACATCGGTCAGACGCTTGCCCTCCAGTACCAGCCAGCCCTGCTGCTGAAAGTATTCCAGCGCACTGATCACCCGCGAGCGCGAGGCGTCGATGCGCTCGCGCTGTCCGGCCTGGTAGAGGCGCTCGAAATCCACCGTGCCCCAGCGTCGCGCGACCGGGATCTCCTCCACCAGCAATGTCACGAATCGCGCTCGCTCGCCCTCGAAACGGGCGACCAGATCGCTTGAGTCGATCAGATACTGCAGCCGATACTCGGCCAGATAAGCCAGCTGTGGCCTGATCAACCCGCGCATCTCCAGCTGTACCAGCAGTGTCTTGAGCGGCAGCACACGAATATTGCTCTCCCGCGAGAGCGTGTTGAGTACCACCGGCCACTGACGCATTTCGCTGTGGCCCGCCTGCCGGATCGACTCGAGCACGTAGCGGATGCCACCGGGCTCCGGGGTATCGCCGTAGACGAAATTCTCCAGCACCCCGAGGGCGTCACGATTGGCCAGAACCAGACAGCGTGAGTGTTCACCATCACGTCCGGCACGGCCGATTTCCTGGCTGTAGTTCTCGATCGATTTGGGTAGATCGAAATGCACCACGTTACGGATATCGCGCTTGTCGATGCCCATGCCGAAGGCAATGGTGGCGACAATGCAGGGCACCTCGCCACTCATGAACTGCTGCTGGAGGGTGTCGCGCGTTTCGCCGTCAAGCCCGGCGTGATAGGCCCGCGCCCGCAGGCCCTGTTGCGACAGCTGGCGGGCGAGGTTCTCGGCGGTCTGCTGCAGGGTGACATAGACAATGGTGGGCTCTTCCGCACCCGGCTGCTGGCGGGGGGCGAGCCAGTGGTACAGGGCATTCGGCCTGTCATCGCTTGCGACCGGTTCGACCAGCAGCTCGAGATTGTGACGATAAAAGCCGGTGGTGATGACATCGTCAGGCGCGATGGCAAAACGTTCCTGCATGTCCCGAATGACCGCAGGCGTCGCAGTGGCGGTCAGCAGTAGCGCCTGAGGAATACCGAATTCGCGCTGATAGTCCGGCAGGCGCAGGTAGTCGGGGCGAAAGTTGTGTCCCCACTCGGAAATACAGTGCGCCTCGTCGATCACCAGCAGCGAAATGGCCACCTGTTCGAGAAAGCGGCGGAAGCGTTCGTTGCGCAGTCGCTCCACCGATACCATCAGGATCTTCAGCTCGCCCGATCGGGCGCGACGCATGACCTCGCGCACGTCATCGCGTTCCATGGAAGAGTCTATGGTGGCGGCCGCCACGCCGTGACGCTTGAGGAACGCCAGCTGATCCTGCATCAGTGCCAGCAGCGGTGAGACCACCAGCGTCAGATGCGGCAGGTGCAGGGCTGGCAGTTGATAGCAGAGCGACTTGCCGGCGCCGGTGGCGAAGATGGCGGCCGTCGACCGACCCTCGATAACACGTTCCACCACCGCCTGCTGGCCGCCACGGAAGTCATCAAACCCGAAAACGCGTTTGAGCGTGTGGTGTATGGCGGTGCTGGCAGAGGCTGACATGACAAGTTTCCGACGAAGGTGGCAGTGGTGACACGCCAGCCTAATCCTTCGGCTGGTATCCTGTCAGGCACCGGCCTCGCCGGGATCGGCTTGTCGTGCCTCCTGCAGGCCGGGATTACCCGGTGCGAGTATCGGTGTCTCGCTGGCATGGCGCGAGGAGCGATAGCTCACCCCATGACGCACCCGGGGGGCCTCTGCATCGTTGTGCAGGGCCATGACACGTTCGATGACGGCCCGGTCGGCGACGGTCATGCGGTCGAGCATGCGCAGGTGCTGTAGCCAGTTGGGCACCAGGAAGACTTCCTGCCAAAGCTCACGGTCCTCGATGTCACGATAGAGCGACCAGCGTCTGGCCCCATTGCGTAGCCGCAGGCGCCGCAGCGGACGCACTGCCCGGGCGAATTCACGGGTACGCTCACCGGCAATCCGATACTCGATGGTGACCATCACCGAACCACGGCGCGGGTCAAACGCAAACCCGGGCTGTTCGGTAAAGGGCGCCGGTGCGCCGGTCAGCTCATCAGCGCTGAGTTCCGGCAATCGCGAGGGGAGAAACAGCAGTGCTGACAGCACCAGCGCTATCCCTGCAATCAGTATTGTGCCCTGTACGGCAAGGCCTTCCGCCAGCTGACCCCACAGCATGGAGCCCAGCGTCAGACCGGCGTAGAGCGCGGTCTGATAGAGCGCCAGTGCTCGTGCCTTGACCCAGTCCGGCACCAGTACCTGCACCGACGAGTTATAGGAGGCCACCGCCGCAATCCAGCAGCTGCCACCGATGATCAGCACCGGCAGCAGAACCCAGAGCGTATCGATACTGCCGAGCGTGACCATGACGCCGCCAAGGACCAGTGCGGCGACACTGATCAGTCGGCTGCTGCCGAGTTTTCGGCGGGCGCGAGTGACCAGAGTGCTGCCGGCAATCGCCCCCAGACCCAGTGCCCCGAGCAGATACCCATAGAGCAGGGCGCTGCCATTCGGATGCTGATGGGCCAGCAGTGGCAGTAGTGCCCAGATGGCGCTGGCCGAGAGCCCGAAGATGAACGAGCGCAGCATGATCAGGCGGGTCACGCTGGAATACTGGGTGAAATGCAGCGCAGCCTTGATGCCTTCCAGAATGCGCTCGGGTGGCAGGGTCTTCTCGGGTACGGCTCGATGCCAGCGCCATAGTGTCCACAGCAGACCGATGCCGCACAGGCAGTTGAGCAGGAAGATCCAGGCCGGCTGCACCAGCGCCAGCAGTGCCCCACCCAGTGCCGGGCCGACAGCGCGGGCCGCATTGAAGTTGACGCTGTTGAGCAGTACGGCGTTGCTGACCAGATTACGCGGCACCTGCTCGCTGACCGCTGCCTGCCACGCCGGTGCGGTGATGGCCGCACCAATCGAGACACAGAGAATGGCCACCAGCAGCAGGTTCGGGTTCAGCCAATCGAGAAAGGCCAGTGTGGTCAGCCCCAACCCACCGAGAATCTCGATCGACATGCCGAACAGCATGATGCGCCGACGATCATGGTTGTCCGCGACCACGCCGCTGATGATCGCCAGCAGCACCAGCGGCAGGGCTGTGGCGACCTGGATCATCGCCACCTGCAGTGCACTGCCATGAGCAGCGGTCACCACCCAGGCGGCCGCGACCGATTGCGCCCAGACCCCCAGATTGGCGAACAGATTGGCAATCCAGATGGCACGAAAGGCGGGGATGGTCAGGGGTGTGAAAGTGCCGACATCGGCCGGGCGGGGTGGGGGTATATCCGATTTGACGGTCAGATCGCTCTGACGGGAAACGGGCTGCAGCATGAGATCATCCGAAGGCCAGAAGAATCGGCGGGTTCCACTACCACTACAGGGCCTGCCCCATGAAAGCAAGATGCCGGTGACAGCAGGGTCCTGTCTTATGCATGAAGTATCGCGCTCGCCGTCCGGCGTGGCGACAATCCGTCCCTTCTGACGCTGCGCGTTCCATGGCAGGCTAGGCCCAGCCACCACTTCGGGAGTCAGTACATGCAGGTTACGGTCTTCAGCGCCCAGCCCTTTGATCGTCGCTTTCTTGATAATGCCATGGCAGGGACGGGGTTCGAGCCGGTGTACCAGCCGGTGGCGCTGTCACTGCAGACCGTCGCGCTGGCCGAATGCGCCCGGGCGGTCTGCGTATTCGTCAACGATGTGCTGGATGCCCCGGTGCTGACAGAGCTCCATGGCCTGGGGGTGCGGATCGTGGTCCTGCGTTGCGCCGGCTACAACAATGTCGACCTCGAGGCTGCACAGCGTCTTGGCATTGCCGTGGCGCGGGTGCCGGCCTATTCCCCACAGGCGGTGGCCGAGCATACCCTGGCGCTGATCATGACGCTCAATCGCCATACCCACCGCGCCTTCAATCGGGTACGCGAGGGCAACTTCAATCTCGATGGCCTGCTCGGCGTCACGCTGCACGGTCGCACTGTCGGAGTGGTCGGGACCGGTCGCATCGGGCTGGCCACAGCGCGCATTCTGCACGGCCTGGGCTGCCGGGTGCTCGGCTTCGATCCGAACCCGGCGCCGGAGTTCGCGATGATCGGCGAGGCAGTCGACTTCGATACCCTGTTGGCCCGCGCCGATATTGTGTCGCTGCACTGTCCGCTCGCGGAGGCGACGCATCATCTGATCAACGCTGACGCACTGTCACGCATGAAGCCTGGCGCGATGCTGGTGAATACGTCACGCGGGGGGCTGATCGATACCCGCGCGGTGATCGAGGCACTGCGCACACGCCAGCTGGGGGCGCTGGCGATCGATGTCTACGAGCAGGAGAGCGAGCTGTTCTTTCGCGACCACTCTCAGGAGATCATTAACGATGACATGTTCGCCCGGCTGGCCATGTTCCCCAACGTGCTGATTACCGGCCATCAGGGCTTTTTCACCGAGGAGGCGCTGGACGAAATCGCCCACACGACGCGCGATAATCTGCTGGCGCTGGCAGCGGGGCACACCTGTCACAATGCCCTCATCCAGCCCGAAGTCTGAAGACGCCGGCGTCAGGCTTCATCACGGCGCTGGCGCCGAATCAGCAGCCCTCTTGCGGTCAGCGCGAGCGCTGAAACGATGAGGGCGAAGGCGATGCCTGCGGCGGTCAGTCCGGTCAGCGCCGACGTCACCCCCAGCCCGACTACCGGTAACGAGATGGCGATATAGATGACCACGAAATAGGTCGAGGTGACCTCGCTCTTGCGTTGCTGCGGTGAGTGGGCCACCACTTCTCCCAGGCCGGCACGCAGCGTGATCCCCTGCCCCAGCCCGGAGACGATGGCCCCCAGCAGCATCAGCCAGAGTGATGCCAGCCCGATACTGCCCCCCACCAGCAGCACGCCCAGTGCCAGCACCAGACAACCACCGGTCAGTCGCGCAGATTCCGGAATTCGGCTCAGCAGCGCCTGGCCGATGGCCGAGGCGATGAAGAGCGTGATTACCACCACGCCAATCATGGCGAGATTGTCGATGTTCAGGATCTGCTGCACGAAAGAGGGCGCGGCTGCGGTGAACAACCCCAGCACAGCGGTACCGGCAAAGCCGGCAATACCGGCAGGGATAAACACGCCGCGTACCTCTTCGGGTACCGACAATCGCTGGCGGTGCAGACGCACCTGTTCGGGCGGCGTAATGGTCTCCGGCGCCCGGGCGACCCCCAGCATGGCGAGCAGTGACAGCAGCAGATGCAGCAGATAAGGCAGTGCCAGCGGCCAGCCGACGTATTGAGCAAGCACGCCCCCCACCAGCGGTCCCAGCCCCAGTCCCATGACATTGGTCGCCGTCGCCACCAGCGTGGCATTACGCTGCCACTGGGGTGGCGCCTGCTCGATGATGGCGACCGTGGCGGTGCCGGTGAAGATGCCGGCCGAGAGCCCCGAGAACAGCCGAGCGATCAGCAGTGGCGTCAGGCTCGTGCTGAACAGGAAGATGACATCACTGATCAGGGCCAGTACCAGCCCGCCCAGCAACAACCGTTTGCGTCCCAGCTGATCCGACCAGCTGCCAAAGCCGATCAGTGCAGCGATCACCCCCACGGCATAGGCGGCAAAGATCACCGTGATCATGATCTGCGAAAACCCCATCCGGGTCTGGTAGATCGGGTAGAGCGGGGTGGGCAGACTGGTCCCCATCATGATCACCAGAAACGAGAAGGTGACCAGACAGAAGGAGAGGCGGCCGGGCCGGTCGGACATGGAAACCTCGGAGAGCGATGAACAGTGCGCCCAGCCTGGTAGATTGTGAGCGGCTTCACCTGTCGAAATCGGTTTCGTTCCGGAAAGAAGCGCGAAACCCTGACCAAAGTATCAGGGTTCCGGTAAAGGGAGGGTGGATCAGGTGGCCTGACCATGCCGGCCACCGATCGAGTGCTCAGGTGAGATCAGGCCTGTTCGGTAATACTGGCGGGTTTTGGTCGACTCAGCAGACTGACTGACGCCATGACCACCACGGCGACCGGCATCGCCACCAGCACACTGTTCCAGCCCATCGGCTTGCCCAGTGCGATCTCCCAGATCAGGGTCATGGCGCCGCCCGCGATCAGCCCACCCAGCGCCCCGGATGGCGTGGCCCGTGGCCACAGCAGCGCTGCCAGGAAAACGGGCGTGATCGCTGCGCCATACATGCTGTAGGCGTACATCTGCATGGCCAGCACACTGGGAAAGAAGGCGCCCAGCGCGTAAGCCAGTACGCCCAGAGCGACCACGGCCAGCCGATTGAGCAGCAGCCCGCGCTGATCGTGCACTTCGACCTTCATCAATCCGCCGAGAATGTCCTGGGTGAGGTTGGCAGCCGAAGAGAGCAGGTAGGAGTTACCGGTGGTCAGCAGCAGCGCCACCATCGAGGCCAGTAACAGGGCCCCGACCACATCCGGCAGGCCGCGCTGAGCGAGCACCATGAGCGCAGTCGAAGGCGTGATATCGGGGAACAGCACGTGGGTGGCGCAGACCAGCAGCGTGATCAGCGTGGTACAGACGACTGAGGCGATGACCAGCCCCATGGCCGCACGCCGGGCGGTTGCCGGATCACGTGCCGCAGCAAACCGCTGAAAGAGGTTCTGATCGCCGAGAATCAGCAGAAACAGCGGCAGGAAGTAGCTCAGGATCTGAAACCCGGAGAGACCACCGAACCAGCTGTGCTGCTCGGCGGGCAGGGCGGCAAACATCTCCCCGAGCCCGCCGGTCTGGAACAGCACCAGTGGCAGTGCAATCAGCATGCTGACGAAGATGATCGCGCTGAGATAATCGGTGTAAGCCACTGACACCAGACCGCCCATGGTCGCCAGCCCGATCATGATCAGGGCGGCGACGATCACACCCACCCAGACCGGCAGCCCGAAGGCCAGATTGAGCGCGTGACCGGCGCCGGTGAACTGATACGACACGATACCGACATAGGCCAGCAGGATGATCAGCGAGGCGATGGTGCGGGCCGCCCGGCCGAATCGCAGCTCAATCAGTCCGGGGATGGTGGTCGCCCGTGAGCGACGCATCCGGGCTGCCAGCAGAAAGTAGACGATCAGGGCGGCCACCGGGGTGCCGGCGAAGAAGAAGACCGCCGCGCCCGGGCCGTGTTGAAAGATGAAACTGGCGCCGCCCACGATGGATCCCGAGCCGACGAAGGTCGCCAGCAGGGTCGCGGTGAGCACCAGCGTCGACAGCGAACGACCGGCGACGATGAAATCACTGTCGTCGTGTACCCGGCGCCGCGAGAAATACACCCCGACGCCGATCATCAGCAGGATATAGAGAATCAGGAACAGAGCGTGCATGGTAGCCGTTCTCCCTGTTGTGGTTGTTGTGATGATTCCTGTTGTTATAAGGATCTGTTACCGCGACCCGCGCGCTACTGCGCCTGCAGGGTGTCCTGTACCACATGGCCGCCCTGCAGGATCAGGGAGAAGTGGCGACCCTGGCCGGTCAGCAGACTGATATCCTCCAGCGGATTGCCGTCGACCACGATCAGATCAGCGTGTGCCCCGGGCGCAATACAGCCGATCTCGCCCTCCATGCGCAGCAACCGGGCAGCATCCAGAGTGGCGCTGCGGATGACCTCATGGACCGGTAACACGCGTGAGCGGATGACGAATTCCTCGGACTGATGACGGTGCATGGCACCGAGCAGATCAGTGCCATAGGCCATGGTGAGTCCGGCCTCACGCATGATCTTCAGGCTGTCGAGACCGGCCAGTCGGACATCATCGATCTTGGCAATCGAGGCTGGTTTGAGGCCGTAGTCGGCGCCCTCACGCTTGAGCATCTCGTAGGTCACCAGCGTGGGACAGGCGAAAGCGCCACGCTCAGCCGCCAGGCGGGCGGTCTCGAGTGTGATCAGGTTGCAGTGTTCGAGTGAGTGCACGCCGGCTTCCACCGCGCGGTGAATTGCCTGATCGGTATAGAGGTGTGCCGAGACGTAGGTCTGGGCGTTGCTCGCCTCCTCCACGATCGCTTCGAGTTCGGCCTGCGAGAAACTCAGGAAATCGATCGGATCGCTGGGTGAGGAGACACCGCCGTTGGCCATCACCTTGATGAACTGGGCGCCGCCCTTGATCTCCTGACGGGCAGCCTTGCGTACGGCGTCCACGCCGTCACAGAGCCGGCCCATCGAACCCAGTCGTCGCGTCTGATACTGATCGTCGCGCTCGTCATAGAAGCCACGATAATCATTGTGTCCGCCGGTCTGGGAGAGCGCCTTGCCACAGATCACCAGTCGTGGGCCGGCGAAGTGGCCCTCCTCCAGCGCGGTTTTCAGACCATGGTCGGCGCCGCCCACATCGCGCACGGTCGTAAAACCGCGTTTCAGCATGTCACGCATGATCGGGGTGGCACGGGCCGTGACCAGCGAGTCGGGCAGCAGAGCATTGGCGCCGAGATCGGCGGTAGTGGCAATGACGTGGACATGGCAGTCGATCAGCCCGGGCATCAGGGTACGGCCTTCGAGATCGATCGACCGGGCCCCGGGGGCCGTGATGGGCTCGGATGAGACCTGGCGGATACGCCCATCCTCGATCAGCACGTGCATCGGTGCGCTAGCGGTGGGGCTGCTGCCATCGACCAGCCGGGCATTGTTCAGCAGCAGGGAGTCCGTAGTGGCAGAATCGTTCATGGCACCCTCTTTGTCTCTTGTGGATCACCGGGCCGGCGCCGGCCGTTCGATGTCGGATTGTTGATCGTGAGGCGAATCCCGATCGTGACCAGGGCGGGGGCACGTGCAAAGCGCAAAAAACGCATATGTCCATGCGTGTGACGCATCCTGCTCATGCGTCTATTGCATCTGTTCCGCCCCCTGATCGGCGGTCGGCGTTTGCGCCAGCAGCCAGCGGCGAAAGACCCGCATGGCGCGATTCTCACGACGATCGACCGGGGTGAGCAGATGAAAACCTCCGCCGTGGCTGGCGGTATGATCGCTGGCCGGTACCAGGGCACCGCTTTCCAGTCGGCTATCGATGATGTGGCGCCAGCCCAGCACCACGCCCTGACCGAGCACGGCCATTTCTACCAGCGGTGGATAAAGGTTGAAGGCGAGCGTGCGTGTCCGTGAGAGATCGCTGATGTCGTGCTGACGAAACCAGTCTGCCCACGACATCCACGGGCTTTGGGCATCCTCCAGCACCAGCAGGGTCTGTTCGGTCAATTCCAGAGGCGTCAGCCGGCGCCCGTTCAGTAGTGCCGGGGCGCAGACCGGCAGTACCTCTTCGGGCAGCAGCTGCCGGGCGTGGAAGCCCGGCGGGGGGTACCGGCGCAAATAGTAGAGTCCGAAGTCGAACTCGAAGCCTGAGAGAGTATTGACGCCGTCGCGTACGATCAGGTTGAGATGAATCTCCGGATGCTCGGCATGAAAACGGCTCAGTCGCGGGGTCAGCCAGAACTGGGCGATGCCCGAGGAGCAGGCGAGTGTGAGTTCATTCTCGCCGGCATGTTTCATCACCTCACCGGTTGCGCGGGCGCACGTCTGCAGCAGATCGCGCACTTGCGGTGCATAGCGTTCGCCGGCCCGGGTCAGCTTCAGGTGGCGCGGTTCGCGTACGAACAGGGTACGGCCGAGATAGGCCTCGAGCGCCAGAATCTGGCGGCTGAGCGCACTCTGGGAGAGATTGAGCTCTCGCGCGGCGCGAGTGAAGCTGCCGTGGCGCACTGCCGCCTCGAAGGCGACCAGCGTGTGCATCGGCGGCAGGGGATGAATGCGCATGTTCCGCTCCGTCGGATGGCCGCGTCAGAGTCGAAGGTACCTGGAAACCGTTGGTAACTGCAGGAACCCTGCCTGCGTGGCATTGTCCGATTCATCATTCACACCGCGGCACTATGCGCAACCGGAGGTTCGATGAAAAAACGGATTGGGGCAGTTGCAACCGCACTTGCCACGCTGGGGACCACGCCAGCGATGGCTTTCACGCTCAACGATGTCGGCAGTGCCATGCAGGCGCTCAACCAGTCGTCGAACCAGCAGCAGACGGCGCCCGCCTCCACGGCCGGCGCGAACGGTAGCGGCCTGTCGCAGCAGGTGCTCAATGCCTTCGGCAGCCGTCAGGCCGATCAGTCACTTTCGAGCGGGCAGCAGGCCACGATCGCCGGGACGACCTCGGGCAATCTGCAGCAGGCATCCGATCTGATTTCGACCCTGACCGGCCAACTGGGGGTGACCCGCCAGCAGGCGATCGGTGGCTCGGCGGCACTACTGGCGTCGGCGAAGAATCAGCTCAGCAGCGATCAGTTCAATCAGCTGAGCAATCAGGCGCCGGGCATTGATGGCCTGCTCTCCAGCGCCCGCGCCGCGTCTTCGGCTTCCGGCGGTTCGGGATCGGTGCTCTCGACGCTCTCCGGGCTGACTGGTGGCTCGAACGCTGCCAGCGGCAACGGTTCACTGACCAGTGCCGCCTTCAACGCGCTGGGGATCAGCTCCTCGGTAGCGAGTCAGTTTGCTCCGACCCTGCTGCAGTATTTCAGTGGCCAGGGCGTCGGCAGTGGACTGCTGAGCCAGCTGGCCGGCATCTGGAACACCACTCTGCCGACCAGCGGTCAATAACGCTGTCAGCGTCGACCGGCAGAGGTGTGCCAGGGTAGTCTGAGGGCTTCTCCGAGTCTTCCGGATGGCTTTCATGACTGCGACTGCGACCTCTGCCGTGCCCGCTACTGGCGCGACTACCGACACCCTGCTCTGGCAGTGGCAGGGGCGGAATATCGAGCTCGGTCTCACCCGCCAGGGCAGCGGCCCGGCCCTCCTGATGCTGCCGGCGCTCTCCACCATCTCGACTCGCCAGGAGTTTGCGGCGCTGCAGGAGATGCTGGCCGATCGCTTCACCACACTGGCTGTGGACTGGCCGGGCTTTGGTGATCGGCCCCGCCCCTTCATCGATTGGAGCGCCGAGACGTTGCTGGCGTTCGTGGATCATTTGCTCACGGCCACCGATATACGCCCGGCCGGGGTGGTCGCGGCAGGCCATGCCGGGGGGCTGATGATGCGCTATCTGGGTGATCACCCCGGGTCGGTCGAGCGTCTGATCCTGGTCGCGCCGACCTGGCGCGGGCCGCTGCCGACGATGACCCGGGGCGATTACAAGCCATGGTTTGCGCGGGTGCGGCGCTGGTTCGATCAACCCTTTGGGCGCACCCTCTATTGGCTCAATACCCGCGAGTGGTGCATCCACAGGATGGCCGATGAGCACGTCTACGCAACGCCGCGCTACCTGAATGCCGAGCGCATGGCCATCAAGCGACGGGTTCCGGCCTCGCCAGGGGCCCGCCACGCCTCGATTCGCTTCGTCACCGGGGCGCTGGATGCCTTTCGTACGCGCGATACCGCACTGGCGGCGATGCGTCGTGTTTCAGCACGCACCCTGATGCTCACCACGCCTCACATGCCGCGCCGTTCGAGCGAAAACATGGAGGCCCTGGCGACGCTGGAAAACGTCGAGACCCGCCGCCTGCCACACGGCAAGCTCCTGGTGCACGAGGAGTATCCCGCTGATGTCGCTGAGGTGATCCGCAGCTGGTGGTAACCGGACAGGCATGTCATGACACCGGAAAGAGCATCGAGCGCGTACAGCGCTCGGGCCCGGCTCAGCCCATGCGCCGACTGATCTCATCCCACAGGGTGCTATAGGCCTTGCCAGCGTTGGTTCGGGCGGCGAATCGGGCAATCGGCGCCTGCTTCAGCCCCATCTGCTCAACCGCGCTGGCATAGGGGATATGGGTGGAAAGCTGGGCGGGCCACTGTTCGCGCAGCGAGCCCATGACCTCGTTGTGCAGCTTCTTGCGCCGATCAACCAGCGTGAAGAAGGGCCAGATCGGCGTTTCGTGATCCTGCTTGTCGAGATGCTGACGCAGCTGATCAAGGGTGCGCAGCGATAGCGTGGTCGGCACGATCGGCACCAGCAGCGCATTGACGCTGGAAAAGATCTGCTCGGAGAGCGTCGAAATGCTCGGCGGGCAGTCGAGGATGATCAGGTCGTACTCATCGAACACCGGCTTGAGGATCTTGCGCAGGCGGCTGTTCTTGCGACCCTCCAGCAGTTGGTCCAGCTCGCGCGAGTCGAAGGCGGCCGGCAGCAGGTCGAGACCCTCGATCTCGGTATTGCGAATGGCCTTCTCGAGTGCGGCCTTGCCCTTGACCAGCTTGTCGACGCCACCGCCACGCACCTTGGCCTTCTCGCGCAGATAGTAGGTCGTGGCGGCCTGGGGATCGAGATCCCAGAGCAGCACCCGGCGCCCGCTCAGACTCGCCTCGGCAGCCAGATTGACGGCCGAGGCCGTCTTGCCCACGCCGCCCTTGATACTGTAAAGCGCCAGCATCTGCATCAACGATCTCCCGCAGTGGTTGTCGGTTCGTGAGGCAGGGTGTGCGTCTACCGTGACGAATCGATGACAGCACGTTGCGAATGATCAGATTAGAGCGGGTGGGGCCGGCGGACAATGCGGCGAATGTGCAGCAGGAACCACTTGTGCGGCGTGGCCATGTTCACGTGTTGTCTTTTGGCCTGAGAGTTATCAAAAAACGCCGGCCTCGCAAGGCCGGCAATTAATATAAGGTAATCATTTTAATGGTGAAGCTCGATATCCAGCCCATCAAGTAGAGCGACTGCTTCCGGAAGCGAGAATCTGGCGTTTTTTATATCGTTCTCAAGGATATTGATACTGTAATGGGTGGCATCAATAAAATTGGCGCCGCGAAGACGGGTTCTGTTGAAAATAGTGTCTTCAAGGTCACTGCCCGAGAAGTCTATCTGTTCACAATTGGCTTCGCTGAAATCGACCCTGTGAATGCGGCAGCTGATCATTGTTGTTTCTGCCAGATAAAGTCCAAAGAACGAACTGTCATCCAACACGCACTCTTCAAAAGAAAGAACGCCCGGGATCTGAATCGACGGGCAACGCATGCGGGGCCAATCAATACCCATCATTTTGCAAAGGTTGAATGCCACGCCCTGTAAAAGCGTGCAGGGAAACTGGGTC
Source organism: Kushneria phosphatilytica (assembly GCF_008247605.1). Classification (NCBI taxonomy): domain Bacteria; kingdom Pseudomonadati; phylum Pseudomonadota; class Gammaproteobacteria; order Oceanospirillales; family Halomonadaceae; genus Kushneria; species Kushneria phosphatilytica. Next base: position 188,904 of record NZ_CP043420.1, read on the forward strand.
ACGCTCAGGTTGGAATTGTCAAAAGAACAATCCGTGAATCTGCAATTTCTGAATGTTGCATGAGAAAAATCGCAGTTTTTAAAGGAACAGTTATCGAAGCGGCTGGCTTCAAGGGTTTGATCATCCACTTTTTCGCCTTCGAAGGCGATATCGTCGTAATCCCTGTTGCTGGCCATCATGATCGCTTACCTGTTCCTGTTGAATGCATGCCGATTGCAGGCGTTATTGCTGGACCTCATCAGGTTACATGTTTATCGGGTCATGCCAGTGACCTTTCAGACAGGCTTCGGCCCTCTTCGGTTCGATAGGCGCTCTGGCGCTCACCTCTCCTTTGATGGTTTCGGTGGTCCGTGCCGCCAAATACGACCTGCGCTACCAACCCGACTACAGCGACCCCGAAATCAGCATCGAAGAGTTTCCGCGTCACGATCCCTGGACAGAAAAAGGCGACTGGGAACAGCCCGGTTCCTGAAAAAAGTGATTCTCTTGCATAACGGCCACTGCCCGGCTTATCCCGGTCAGTGGCCGTTTTTGGCAGGGCCTGCCCACTGTGCTTATCCGCTGCGCTTCGCCCTTGGTTGTATTGTGGCTCAAACAGGGGTGCGCAATATTCGGCAGAAGCCTGAACAAAGTCTTACAAATGCTCGGGCCTTCGAATTCATAAAGAAACGTATTCGGTTGCGGATCGGATCAGATCACGGGGAATGCACGCCATGATTGCAAGACGTCTTATCGGTGGAATCGGTTGTACGCTGTTGCCGCTCGCGATGGCCATGCCATCGTCGTCGTGGGCTGCAGATCAGCAGAGCGACAAGCAGGTTGAAGTGCTCAACTGGTGGACCTCGGGCAGTGAGGCCAAGGCGCTGGGCGTGCTCAAGAGTGATCTGGCCGAGCAGGGGATAGGCTGGAAGAACATGCCGGTCGCCGGCGGCGCGGGCACCAACGCCATGGCGGTACTGCGTTCGCGTATCACTTCCGGCAACCCCCCAACGGCTGCTCAGGTACTGGGTTTCGATGCGCGCGACTGGGCCCAGCGTGGTGCGCTGAGTTATCTGGATGAGGTCGCCCAGTCGGAGAAATGGGGCGAGGTCTTCCCCGCCGCAATCAAGAATTTCGCTCAGTACGAAGGCCACTGGATCGGTGCGCCCTTCGAGATCCACTCCACCAACTGGGTGTGGGCCAACAAGTCTCTGATGGACAAGCTGGGCATCGAGCAGCCCAAAACCTGGGATGACTTCATCGCTTCGATGAAAAAGGCGAAGGACGCCGGCTATCTCGGCCTGGCGTACGGCGGTCAGCCGTGGCAGGACGCCACCGTCTTCGAGAACGTGGTACTGGCGACCGGCGGTGCGGATTTCTATCGCAAGGCGTTTATCGATCTGGATGAGTCGGCGCTGAAGTCGGACACCATGGTCAAGGCGTTTGATCGCATGCGCGAGCTGCTGAAATACAAGGATGACAACTCTCCGGGACGGGACTGGAACCTGGCCACGGCGATGGTCATCAACGGCAAGGCGCTCTATCAGATCATGGGCGACTGGGCGAAGGGCGAATTCCTCAACGGCAATCTCAAGCCGGAGCAGGACTTCATGTGTTTCCGTACCCCCGGCACCCAGGATGCGGTCACCTTCAACAGCGATCTGATGATCATGTTCAAGACCGACGACAAGCAGCAGATCGAGCTGCAAAAGACCATGGCACGCGCCATCGGTTCGCCCGAGTTCCAGATCGCCTTCAGCCAGGTCAAGGGCTCGGTGCCGGCGCGCATGGACCTCTCGGCTGACAAGCTCGATGCCTGTGCCGAGAAGGGCTACAAGCAGGTCAAGGCGGCGGCCGATAACAATACCCTGATGGGCAGCATGGCCCATGGCTACGCCGCTCAGGCCTCGGTCAAGAACGCGGTATTCGACATCGTGTCTTCCTTCGTCAACAGCAGCATGCCCAGCCAGACGGCTGCCGAGCAGCTGGCAATGGCAGTGCAGGGCGCAAAGTCCTGATGCGCTCGGGCCCCGGTAATACCGGGGCCTTACTGTTTACTCGGAGGTTATCGTAATGCCGAATTCGCCCTCCCGTCAGGGTGGCGGGGCGCGAGCTCATCTGCAGCGCTGGCTGCCGAAGCTGGTGCTGTCGCCCTCATTCGTGCTGGTCCTGTTCTTTGTCTACGGTTTTATCCTGTGGACGACCTATATCTCCTTCAGCAACTCCGGCATGCTGCCCGATTACAGCTGGGCCGGGTTGCGCCAGTGGTCCCGACTGTGGAACTCCTGGACCTGGGGGATCGCACTGCACAATATCTGGGTCTTCGGGCTGCTTTATATCGTGTCCTGCATCACGCTCGGTCTGCTGCTGGCGATCCTGCTGGATCAACGCATTCGTGCCGAGGGTGCGCTGCGCACCATATATCTCTATCCGATGGCGCTCTCCTTCATCGTGACCGGCACCGCCTGGCAGTGGTTTCTCAATCCGGGACTGGGGCTGGAAAAAACGATGCATGAGCTGGGCTGGACGAGTTTCAGCTTCAACTGGCTGATCAACTCGGAGATGGCGATCTATACCATCGTGATTGCGGCGGTGTGGCAGGCGACCGGTTTCATCATGGCGATGTTCCTGGCCGGGTTGCGGGGTATCGATGGCGAGATGATCAAGGCCGCGCAGATCGATGGCGCCCCGACCTGGAAGATCTACCTGCGTATCATCATTCCGCAGCTGCGTCCGGTCTTTCTCAGTGCCGTGGTGGTACTGGCGCACCTGGCGATCAAGAGCTTTGACCTGATCGTGGCGATGACCGGTGGTGGCCCCGGCAACTCGACAGCGGTGCCGGCGACCTTCATGTATTCCTATGCCTTCTCGCGCAACGAGATGGGCATCGCCGCGGCCAGTGCGGTGTTCATGCTGGCGGTGATCGCGGCGCTGATCATTCCCTATCTGTATTCCGAGCTGAGAGAGTCCCGTTCATGAGTGCCGCACCTCCCACAGCGCGTGCCGGGACCCTCTCGCGCGCGATTCTCTACGCGATCCTGGCGGTTTTCGCGATCATCTATCTGATGCCGCTGTATGTGATGCTGACCACCTCGTTCAAGACGCTGGACGAGATTCACCAGGGCAACATGCTGGCGCTGCCCAGCAACTGGACCATCCAGCCCTGGCTCGAAGCCTGGGGCAGCGCCTGTATCGGGCTCGAGTGCAACGGCGTACATGGCTACTTCTTCAACAGCATCAGGATTGTGGTACCGGCGGTGCTGATCTCCGGATTGCTGGGGGCGTTCAATGGTTACGTGCTGACCAAATGGCGCTTCCGCGGCCACAAGATCGTTTTCGGTCTGATCCTGTTCAGCTGCTTTATCCCGTTTCAGATCATCCTGCTGCCAATGGCGCGGGTCCTGGGCATTCTGCATGTCGCCAACAGCACCACCGGACTGGTGCTGGTGCACATCGTCTACGGGATCGGCTTTACCACGCTGTTCTTTCGCAACTACTACGAGACCTTTCCCAACGAACTGATCCGTGCGGCGCAGCTCGATGGTGCCGGATTCTTCACCATCTTCTTCCGCATTCTGCTGCCGGCGTCCACGCCGATCATCGTGGTCACCATCATCTGGCAGTTTACCAACGTCTGGAACGACTTCCTGTTCGGGGTTTCCTTTGCATCGGGTGACAGCGCGCCGATCACGGTGGCGCTCAACAATCTGGTCAACAGTTCCACCGGCGTGAAGGCCTACAACGTCAACATGGCGGCTGCCATGGTGGCGGCGGTACCCACGCTGATTGTCTACATCCTGGCGGGCAAGTATTTCCTCCGGGGCCTGATGTCGGGTTCGGTCAAGGGCTGAGAATTACATGAGTTTTCTGCATATCAACAACATCCGAAAGCACTTTGGCGAGACGACCGTACTCAAGGGGATCGATATCGCCATCGAGCAAGGGGATTTTCTGGTACTGGTGGGGCCGTCGGGCTGCGGCAAGTCGACCCTGCTCAACATGATCGCCGGCCTCGATTCGATCAGTGACGGTGAGCTGCTGCTCAACGGTGAGCGCATCAACGAGGTGCATCCCGCGCAGCGCGATATCGCCATGGTATTCCAGTCCTATGCGCTCTATCCCAGCATGACAGTCGCCGGCAATATCGGCTTCGGTCTCGAGATGCGCAAGGTCCCGAAGGCGGAGCGACGCGAGGCGATCGAGCGGGTAGCGAAGATGCTGCAGATCGAGAATCTGCTGGAGCGCAAGCCGGGGCAGCTCTCCGGTGGTCAGCGCCAGCGTGTAGCGATGGGACGGGCGCTGGTGCGCGAGCCACAGCTGTTTCTGTTCGATGAGCCGCTCTCCAACCTGGATGCCAAGCTGCGCGTCGATATGCGCACCGAGATCAAGCAGCTCCATCAGCGTCTCGGTGCCACCATCGTTTATGTGACGCACGATCAGATCGAAGCGATGACGCTGGCGACACGCATCGCGGTCATGCGTGCCGGTGAGCTGCAGCAGCTGGGTACCCCTCATCAGGTATACGACGACCCCAACAATCTGTTCGTGGCCGGTTTCATGGGTTCACCGTCGATGAACCTGCTCAATGCCCGAATGGTGATGGATAACGGTAAGCTGGTGGCACGAATCCCGGTGGAAGATACCAGCCTGGATCTGCCGGTGGTGCGCGATCACGAAGCATTGCTCGAGTGGCAGGACCGAGAGGTGATCATCGGCTTGCGACCCGAGGCGATTACCGATCCGGCCAGCGCCAATCAGCAGGATGGCGTCATCCATGAAGCCTCGCTGACAGTCAGTCTGGTCGAGCCGACCGGGGCTGATGTCTATGCTGTAACCCACCTGGGGGGGCGTGATATCAACGCCCGCATGCGCCCGGGTACGGCGCTCTCGCCGGGTGAACAGACCCGCTTTGCCTTCGATGTGTCACGCATGGTGGCGTTCGATCCACAGAGTGAAGCGCGTATTCGCTGACGCATGAACGGTCGCCGCGCCGAGCTTCAGATCATCGAAAGATCAGTAGTCTGAAATATCGGCGCGGCCCTCGGACCGGCCATACGCTCTTCAATGCCTTTTGAGCCAGAATCTGGTTGCCCGGAAAATCCGCCATGGTTTTCCGGGCATTCATACGTCGGCCGCCCGATCACGTCAGCGTCGATGGACAGGCGGTTGACCCGACAGATAAGCAATCATGTTGTCTTCAAGACGCTGGCGTGCTTCGCTTTGACAGTCGATCTTATCCAGCGCTGGCTGAAACCGTTTGGCTACCCTTGCCCAGCCGAGCTCGCCGGGCAGGGGATTGTCGATATATTGACGAATAACTCTGGCAAATCTGGCAGGTGCTTCGAATGTCATCCGGTAGGAGTTGTCCTGTTCTCCTATGATGAGCCCCGAGAGGGTTTTTGTCTGAATCCGTTTCATGACCACCTTGGTAATGTTTGTGGTCGTTTCACCGCAAGCGCCATGACGCCATATTCTGGCCTTGGCATAGCCGGCAATCAGAGGGGTAAAGCGTGGTTCCGGCCCTGCGGGATCATAGCGCCCGATTCTCGATACCTTTTCTTCGGCATGTAGAGAGAGCATGTCCTCAATGGCCAGGGTCTCCAGCATTTCAAACGCGCCATTCGCCATTAATCCGAGTCGGTAGCTGATGGCATTATCGGTTGGGCCGAAGGTCTCATCCCGTTGAGCCGCTCTCGCCTGTGCCAGCATCGTATTGTTCTCTCTCGTTGATCTGACGCCATCACAATCGATAAAAGCCTTGTCATGCTCAAAGAGGGCAGTGGTGAAGTCACAGCGCATTTGAGCGTACTGTTTTTGCGTTTCATGAGTGAGATTGAAATGGGAAAGAACCGTCGGATTGATACGTTTCGGTTGAAGATGTGCCGGAAAGGATGGGTCGACAGGGCGTAGCTCAAGCGTCTCCGGTTTGGCTCCGAAGCGGTGATTCCAGGCGTCGTATCGCACCTTGTCAAACAGCAGACTGGCCCTTTTGCAATCCATGCTGGCTATGGCCTCGACATTCCTGCTTTTGCCCTCACCAGTGAGGCGCTGCTGTATACGATGTTGCATCGCCTGGCAATCGCTGTCGTCCAGTTCGAAGTAGGCATTGAAGAGATCGTCCGGATGCGGATTCAGGTGACCGTTGGCGATGGCTTCGGAGATGCCATCTTCCGGAATGCCCAAAGCATCTGCCAGGGCGATCAGTTGTGGCAGGGCCGGGCGCTTCTGATCGAAACGTCCGGACTCACGGGAGAGAACCTCTTTTACCCGGGCAGCATCCCTGACAGTGACTTCGGCACCACTGGCGGTCCGTGCAGGGGGTACAAGCCGAACCATGGATTGCTCCCCGTCAGGATGTTCGAGCAATACCCTGACCGTGTTACCGCGACTGAAACCACGATGGATCAGGCTGAGATGGCCGGCTGGATCTGCTGCTGCCTGATCGACCATCAGGATCAGGTCCTTTTGCCGTACGCCGGCGCCATGGGCCGAGCTGCCGGGGGTGACACCCGTCACCAGGGAGGTTGGACCGAATCCCCGGCGCCCCGGGCCCTTGGCAAGGCTCAGGCCCGTTCGCTCATCCCGAAGAATCTCGCTCTCTGCTGGCGGGGAGGAAGCCAGCATCAGCCTGGGCTTTGCCCGTGAGTTCTGCCTGAGCGTCAGACGCCCCTTTCGCCAGTCAGGGCCCCCGGGAACATTTGACCAACGAAAATCCCACCGGTTGGCGCGCACCTGTTTCAGGGAGATGTAGCCTCCCTTGCAACGACCGTAAAGGATCTGCTCCTGGAGCTGTATCTGGCCGTGTTTCTCGCGCAGCACGGAAGCCGTCCCACCACACTGCCAGGCGGGATAATCGATATATATTCGGTCATTTCGACCCCGAATGCGTACCGGGTATGTCGTGCGCGAGGTCATGCCCTGCTTCGTAGTTCCGGTAAACTCGAAGTCTACGGGGGCATCCTCGGGCAGGGGCGAGGAGGAAACGGTTTGCGTTTTATTCTGCGCAGCCGTCGATTCGGTGGATGGCCGTGCTGGTGGGGGGCGAGGGGCCCCTTGAGGCGTATCTGCGAGAAAGTCATCAGATCGCATTGAGAAATGCTCGTCGTTCGAAGAGAGCATCCGGGTCAGTGAATCGACAGGCGGCTGCTGCGCCAACAGGAAAACGGCAAAGAGCATCTCGTGGATCATGAGTCTTCTCCCGATGATGAACGCCCTACACTGTTAATAGCACACTGGCTCGACGGCCGACTTTTCCTCTAACGAATCAGCTCTTCTGCAGCATTTTCCGCATAGTGTGGAACGCAAGCGGTATATGCTCATGAAGCCTTGCTGGAGCTGCGCTTTTTCTCCCGATCCTCAGTTTACTTAAAGTGTTTGGCGACCCGGCCGAGATTATCCCTGTTACGTTAAATTACATCCCGTCTCGGACATGCGTGTCCCGGAACACTGCCGTGGATGTGAATCGGTACATGGATGGCCGAGATCCGATCTATGAGTCCATTGCATTATCTGGTGATTGCACTGCTGATCCTGATGCCTGCATCTTCACAGGCGCAGGGAGTGGCCGATGGCGATCGTTTGACCTTCAGCGGATTTGGCACCCTTGGACTGATTCACAATAGCAGCGACGAAGCAGCGTTCGTTCGCGATCTGGGGCAGCCGAAGGGGGCGCAAGAGGGTTGGAGTGCTCGTACCGATTCGCTGCTGGGTGCCCAGGCCGCTCTAAAACTGAATGACAGATTTGATGTAACGCTACAGGGCATCAGTCGTTATCACTACAGTGGCGATTTCAGCCCGCAACTGACCTGGGCCTTTGTTCGCTATACACCTTCTCCTGCCTGGCAGTGGCGGGCCGGTCGACTGGGCTGGGATACCTATATGCTGTCCGATTCCCAGTATGTGGGTTATACCTATTCCTGGATTCGCCCGCCGGTCGATCATTACGGCATCCTGCAGCTGGCTTGCATTGATGGCGTTGATGTTACCTTCCGTCATCCACTTGGGGGCGGGTTGGCATGGGTCAAGCTGTTCGCCGGCCGCTCTGATAGCCATCTTGTGCTGTCAGAGGCACTCTCCGCCGAAATGGAGGTCAGCCATCTTTATGGCGGCCATCTCAACTACGCCATAGGCCCGTGGCAGTTTCGAGCGAGCTATGCGCAGGCGGATAACGCATCGGATTTTTCCGTGGATCGTGACGCTGCCGCCAAAACGCCGAGCACGCTGCTGCTCAACACCCTGCTTGAACAGGCCTTCACTTATGACTCCATCCAGCTCTACTCGTTGGGAGCGACCTATGAGCAGAACAGTTGGCAGCTGCAGGCAATGCAAAACCGGAGTGTAACCGATCAGGATGGGCGGATTGATTCCGGTTTCATCTCTGCCGGTTATCGAGTGGGCCAGGCAACACCCTATGTCATGTACTCCCGAATTCAGACCAGCTTTCCCGACATCCCCGCAGGCGAAAGCTTCAGGCAGCAGACCTGGTCGCTTGGGCTGCGCTATGACGTGGCTACCAACCTGGCCCTGAAGACTCAGCTTGATCGCATTCATGTGCTTGAGCCGGGGCTGCTGTGGCGGAATACCGATGCCGACTGGGAAGGTGAGCGGATCACATTGGTCAGTCTTGGCCTGGATTTTATCTTCTAGCGTCACGCTGATAGCCCGATCCTCTGCTTGCACTGGTACTGCGGCTGATCAGGACGAGTAGCCTTCCGAAAGGCATCTTGAGCAATGGCTTCGGTTTTACTGTTTCCTGAATGGGTGCCGAGGGTCTGATGACAGGCTTGCACGGCGTGCCAGTACCTCGCTCATCCGACTGATACTTTCCCAGGTTTACTTAAAGATAAACGCGGTTTGGCCGAAACTAGCACTGTTACGTTAATTTACATGCCGGCTTCGGACATTCGCATTTGTCAGAACTGCAGCGGCGTGGATCGGTACACGGACGGCCGAGGCGCGATCGATGATGACATTGCGATATCTGCTGGTGATTCTGCTGATACTGCTTCCCGTCTCGGCAGGAGCGCACACGCTGCCCGTCAATGACCGCTTTACCTTCAGCGGCTTCGGTACCCTGGGGTTGATTCACAATAACCTGGCAGAGGCCGATGCCGTACGCGATACCAGCCAGCCGAAAGGCGCCGATGAAGGTTGGAGTGGCAGGATTGATACAAGGTTGGGGCTACAGGCCGGCCTGAAGTTCACCAACCAACTGGACGCTGTCGTTCAGGGGATGAGCCAGTATCACGACACCGGGGATTTCAGCCCCGAACTGATGCAGGCCTTTCTGCGTTATTCACCCGATCCGGCCCTTCAGATGCGTTTTGGGCGACTGGGCTGGGATGTCGACCTGGTCTCCGACTCGCGTTATGTCGGCTATGCCTATCCCTGGGTGCGGCCCCCTGTCGATCATTTCGGGATATTGCAGCTGACGCACATCGATGGCGCCGATGTCACCTACAAGCGGCCCTTCGGCAGCGATCTGGTCTGGCTCAAGCTGTTTGCCGGTCAGACGGACAGTCGCTTTTACATGTCGGACGATCTGAAGGCAGATTTCGATGCCGATCGTGTTTACGGCAGCCACATCAATTATGAAACCGGCGCGTGGCATTTTCGCCTGGGATATACCCGGGTTGAATCCGACGTCACCTTTGGTGGCTTTTATACAACACTCATTGAGCAGAACCATGGCATGGATGCCGACCTGTTTCTCAATCACCTGATCGGTTTCGATCGTTTGCAACTTTATTCGATCGGCGCCATCTACAATCCGGGTGCGCTCCAGCTGCAAGCCATCTGGAATCGCAATGTACTGGCGAGTGGCGATACATGGATCGATTCGGGATTTGTCTCGGCGGCCTGGCGCTTCGGCAGCCTCACGCCCTATGTCATTCACTCCCGTGTCGATACGCACGATGAACGGGAAGATCCCATCGGCTCCAACGTGAAACAGCGCACCTGGTCGCTGGGGTTGCGCTACGACGTTGCCACCAATGTGGCACTCAAGACCCAGATTGATCGCGTACATACATTATCGCCCGGCCTGCTCTGGCGTGATGTTGATGATGACTGGAACGGCGGTTGGGCCACCATGGTCAGCCTCGGGCTGGACTTCGTTTTCTAGGAGTATGGCCATGACCCGATTTCGTTATCTCATCGCTGCATCCCTGTTGCTGACTGGTGGGCTGGCCCAGGCCGATATCGCCGTGGTAGCCAATGCCCACAGTGGAGTGAGTCAGCTGAGTCGCAGTGATGCCATCAATATCTTCATGGGTCGTTATCGCAAGCTGCCCGGAGGAGCGCTGGCGCTGCCGATCGACCTGGCGCCTCTCAAGGCGCGCTTCTATCAGGTATTGGTCAACAAGGATCTGGCCGAAATCAATTCCTATTGGGCACGTCTGGTCTTCTCCGGCCAGGGGACGCCGCCGCAGCAGGCCGATACGACAACCGAAGTAACGGCGCTGGTGCTTCATAACCCCAGTGCGCTCGGCTATGTCGATATCGATCACGTCACTCCCGAGCTGCATGTCGTGCTCGTGTTGCACGAGTAACTCCCATGGGACGCCTTTTTGAGCTTTTTCGTACCCGCCTGGCGTTGCGTGCAGCGGCCATCATCCTGGTGATGGTGGCGTTGCTGGGCATTGGATTTCTGCAGCTGGCAATTCATGTTCGCGCCGATAGCGAACAGCAAACCCAGGCGAAGCGGCTGGAGCAATTGCTCTCTACCGTGGAGCGCACCACCCAGATCGCCTGTTTTCTGGGCGATCGACAGCTGGCGGGTGAGGTGGCTGATGGCCTGCTGAGCAATCGGATTGTCAGCGAGGTGCGTATCGTGCGCCAAAATGGTGATGTGCTTGCGGACAGTCGCTCCGCTGTTGCGTCTCGGGAGGGGGCGCCGGTCAGCCGAATCGTGCACTCTCCCTTCGAACCTGACAAGACGATGTGTCATATCGCTCTGATACCCGATCAGGAGCGCATCGATGCCGTGGTCGCCGAAGCCTCACGCTTTCTGGCAGTTGCACTGCTGATACAGCTGGCGGGTGTCGGTATCTGTGTGGTGATGGTGGTGGTGTATTTTGTCACCCGTCCGATCACCGGTATCTCGCATCGCCTGAGCGAACTGGAAGCGGAGACCGGTCATAAACTGCAGGCGCCGCGTGGCAATCGTCATGATGAAATCGGCCAACTGGTGGCCAGTGTCAACGCCATGATTGATCATCTGGTTACCAGTCTGAGCGAAGAGCGGCGCCTGCGGATGGAGCGTGAAGTTGAAGAGCGGCGCTATCGCACCATCTTCGACAATGTCGAGGCGGGTATTTTCGAGCTCGATGGCGAGGGACGGGTCATGGTCGCGAATCCTGCCTTTCGACGCCTGTTTCAGCTTTCCGAGGAGTTCGATCCACGTCAGCGCCGGGTGGCACTGGCCGAACTGGCCGGCAAGGGAGGTCCGACAGCAGAAGAGCTGAGCCGATACAGAGAGCCCGGGCGAACACGTGAGTGGGAGATCGCGCTTGATGGTGGGGCCATCAAACGCTGGGTCAGTGTTCTGCTGAGTCGTTTGGAAGAAGGTCGGCTACAGGGTGTGGCGCACGACATTACAGAGCGCAAACTGGCGACCGACGCGGCTGAGCAACTGGCCATGACCGATCCACTGACAGGGTTGGGTAATCGGCTGGGGCTGGAGCGGCGGCTGGCCGTGATAACCCGTCACCATCGACTTTATCCCGAGCGCGCTCATGCGCTGGTACTGCTCGACTTCGATCACTTCAAGCATGTCAACGATACCTGGGGGCACCAGGCCGGTGACCGAGTGCTCAGGCATGTGGCCGATCTGTTGTCCGGGCTGGTTAGCCAGCGGGACTATCTGGCCCGGCTGGGGGGTGACGAGTTCGTCATGGTGCTCGATGGCTACGGCCAGCGTGAACCGGTAGCGGCGCTGTTGGTACGATTTCTGGAAGAACTGGGCGACCCCATTGTCCTGAATGAAACCACCCGGATTCGGATGGGGGCCAGTATCGGAGTGGCAATGCTGGGACCGGACACGGTGGATGCCCAGGAAGCCATGCGTTTTGCCGACCAGGCGATGTACCGCGCCAAGCGTGCCGGTCGCAACACCTGGCGGTTCCATCAGACAGCCTCCGAGCTGCACTCCTGATGCTCGGAGGCCGCAAGGGTCAGCTACTGGCGGCTGCCGCTTGTGGAGATTGCGGGGATCGACGGCGGCGCTGGAGCAGAATGATCAGCCCCAGCACCAGCAATGCCGGGATCCACAGCCACTCCTTGGCGAAACGGTCGGCAGGCAGGCGCACTGCAGTAATGGTCTGATCGAGATCAAAACCGAGCTCCTTTGCCTGGCTGCCCCAGGTGACCATATCCACCAGGGTGTTGCCTTCTTCCTCGCGCAACATCAGCCCCAGATTTTCGAGCCGGGCCTGACCGGTGTCGCCTTCGACGGCGGGCACTTCCACCACGAAATGCGTCGGCTCGCCATAATCATCGGTGCCATCCACTGCCACCCGCAGATGCTGGCCGTCTTCCAGTTGCCCATAAGCCTCGGCCAGCTGGGCCGGCGGCATATTGTCATATGGCGGTACGATCATGTCCTGCCAGAACCCCGGGCGGAACAGGGTGAAGGCCACCAGCAGCAGCAGGAGGGTTTCGTACCAGCGGTTGCGGGTGATGAACCAGCCCTGGGTGGCGGCAGCGAAAATCAGCATCGCCACCGTCGCGACCACGAAGATCAGTATGCCGTGCCAGAGATCAACATTGATCAGCAACAGATCGGTGTTGAAGATGAACAAAAACGGCAGTGCGGCGGTACGCAGGCTGTACCAGAAGGCCTGGGCACCGGTTCGGATCGGGTCTGCCCCCGAGATGGCGGCGGCCGCGAACGAGGCCAGACCCACCGGTGGTGTGACGTCCGCCATGATGCCGAAATAGAAGACAAACAGATGCACGGCGATCAGCGGCACCAGCAGCCCCTGCTGCTGGCCGAGCTGCACGATCACCGGGGCCAGCAGCGCCGAGACAACAATGTAGTTGGCAGTAGTCGGCAGGCCCATGCCGAGGATCAGGCTGAGCACGGCCGTGAGCATCAGCATCAGCAGCAGGCTGCCCATGGAGAGCTGCTCGACCAGATCAGCGAGTACCAGCCCTACGCCGGTCTGGGAGACCGCACCGACGATAATGCCGGCAGTAGCGGTGGCGATGCCGATGCCGACCATGTTGCGGGCGCCATCGGTCAGGCCGCCCCACAGGTCGTGGAAGCCCTCGGCAATATCGGCGCGCAGGTTGAGGCGGCCGCGGAAGAGGGCATCCAGCGGGCGCTGGGTGACCATGATCACCATCATCAGCACCGTCGCCCAGAAAGCCGACAGGCCGGGTGAGAGTCGCTCGACCATCAGACACCAGACCAGTACCACCACCGGCAGCAGAAAGTGCAGGCCGACCATCACGGTCGGTTTGGTACGCGGCAGGACGGTAATGTCACTGTCCGGCGTGTCATGTTCCAGCTCGGGATAGTTCGCGCCAAGACGCAGCAGCGCCACATAGGCTATGGCCAGGATCACGGCGACGACCCAGGGCGTGGCTTCACCGAGCACCGGTTTGAGCCAGCCCAGGCCGTAATAGACCGCGGCACACAATGCCATCAGACCGACCAGTCCGGTCAGAAAACCGGTGATCTTCACCAGCCAGGGGCGTACCGGGTTGCTGCTTTCGAGCCCCTGCATACCGGCCTTCATGGCCTCCAGGTGCACGATATAAAGCAGGGCGATGTAAGAGATGACTGCCGGCAGGAAGGCGTGTTTGATGACTTCGACGTAGGGAATGCCGACATATTCCACCATCAGGAAGGCGGCAGCCCCCATGACCGGTGGCATGATCTGACCGTTGACCGAGGCAGCCACTTCCACGGCGCCGGCCTTGGTAGAAGGAAAGCCCACCCGCTTCATCAGCGGAATGGTGAACGTACCGGTGGTGACGGTGTTGGCAATCGAGGAGCCCGAAATCAGCCCGGTCAGACCGGAAGCGACGACTGCGGCCTTGGCGGGGCCGCCACGATAATGCCCCAGCAGCGAGAAGGCGACCTTGATGAAGTAATTGCCGGCCCCGGCTTTCTCCAGCAGCGCACCGAACAGCACGAACAGGAAGACAAAGCTGGTGGAGACACCAAGCGCGATGCCAAAGACGCCCTGGGTGGTCAGCCACTGATGATTGACCAGTGCCTCGAAGCTGACGCCGCGATGCGCCAGCATGCCGGGCATGTACGGCCCGGCCAGCGAGTAACCGAGAAAGACCAGTGCCACGATGGTCAGTGGTGGTCCCAGAGAACGTCGGGTGCCTTCCAGTAGCAGCAGCAGGCCGATGATACCGACCACGACATCCTGGGTAATGGGATTGCCCGGACGATTGGCCAGCTGATCGTAGAAGACATAGATATAAAGCGCGCAAAAGGCCCCGATCAGTGCCATCGCCCAGTCGGTCAGTGGAATCCGATCGGAAGGGGAGCGGTTGAGCGCCGGATAGGAAAGAAAGGCCAGAAACAGGGCAAATGCCAGGTGGACCGAACGGGCTTCGGTAGCGCTGAATACGCCGAAGCCAAGCTGATAAGGCAGCGGTGAAGTGATCCACAGCTGAAACAGCGACCAGGCCAGCGCCACGCACAACAACAGGCGAGCGCTGAAGCCATGCAGCTGGCGACCACCGGTATCGGCGGTTGCCGCCATCTCCTGAGCGCTGGGGCGTGACTCGTCATCGCGAGACGCAGAGTTGTTCATGTTCGAACCCTCGGGCGATGGGCAGGGCCATCATGACGACGTAACGCCCCCGAGAGCATCGGAGGCGTCATGAAGAACAGGCAGGGTGAACCGGCCCGGAGCCGGTCACCGTGGGCATTACTGTGATTGCTGCTCGTCGAGCCAGCCCTGCTCCTGGAAGTAGCGCCTGGCGCCTTCATGTAGCGGTGCGGTCAGGCCTTCGCTGATCATGGTCTTCGGCTCCAGATTGCCAAAGGCCGGATGCAGCTTCTTGAAGCGATCGAAGTTCTCGAATACGGCGCTGGTGGCGGCATAGACCAGATCAGGGCTGACTTTCTCGGAACTGATCAGGGTGGCGCCAACACCGAAGGTCTTCACGTCATCCGGATTGCCCTTGTACATGCCACCGGGCACGGTATAGAAGCTGTAATACGGGTTGTCTTCAACCAGCTTCTGGATGGCCGGGCCGTCCAGCGGAATGATGCGGGCATCGGTGGTGGTCGCCGCCTCCTGGATCGAGCCGTTGGGGTGGCCGGCGACGAAGATCATTGCATCGATATTGTTGTCGGCCAGTGCAGAGGCCTGCTCGGCGCTATCGAGTTCGGAGGCCAGCGCGAAGTCATCAGTGGTCCAGCCCTTGGCCTTCATAATGACTTCCATGGTGGCGCGGTTGCCGGAACCGGGATTCCCGATATTGACCCGCTTGCCCTTCAGATCATCCAGCGACTTGATGCCGGAGTCGGCACGGGCAACCAGGGTAGCCGGCTCGCCATGCAGGGCGAAGACACTGCGCAGATCCTTGTGTGCCTT
Source organism: Kushneria phosphatilytica (assembly GCF_008247605.1). Taxonomy (NCBI): domain Bacteria; kingdom Pseudomonadati; phylum Pseudomonadota; class Gammaproteobacteria; order Oceanospirillales; family Halomonadaceae; genus Kushneria; species Kushneria phosphatilytica. The sequence goes on from NZ_CP043420.1 coordinate 204,449, forward strand.
GCCTTCGAACTGGCCCTCGCCACGATAGGCATTGTACTGCACGTCGGACTGGGCCACGCCGAGATCCAGATCGCCGTTTTCGATGCCGTTGACGTTGGCGACCGAGGCGCCGGTGGAGGGAGCATTACACTTGTAGCCGCTGTCGCCCTGGTTGACGAAGCGACAGATGGACTGGCCGACCACGTAGTAGACGCCGGTCTGGCCGCCGGTGCCAATGGTCATGAACTGGTTGTCGGCCGCCTGGGCGCTACCTGTCGAGGCGGCAAGTGTCCCCAGCGTCATGACGGTCGCCGATAACAGCGCAGTGAGTGTCTGTCGTTTGATCATGGGTGAGATCCTTGTTGTCCCTTGTAATCGAGTCCTGCTCAACCGTGCCGACAAGTTACTGGCCCGGCGTGAATGCTGCAAAACGACACTGGTCTAATCTTAAGCCTGACGAAAGTTTCATGGCCAATTCGATGACTAGACCAGATCCCTGGGGATACGCTCATCCCAGCTCTGGGCGTGAAGTCGGGTTTCGCCTTCCCACGCGTCGAGTGTTGCCCGAATTCTGAAATGCGTCGGATCGGACGTCATCAGGGTGCGAGTCACGGTCCTGACGCTCCAGTCGCCGCGACGGAAATGGCGCTCCCACTCGGTCCACCCCTCGACACTGTCATAATCGCCATAGGCGTAGCCGTAGCGCTCGGTGACCCGGGCGGCGATCTCCATGCCGGTATCGTCGAAGCGGTACCGCCCTTCATCGTTGACGATTTCAAGCGTCGTGCGGTCATTGGCGAGATCGCGAATCACCTGCCAGGCCTCATGCCCCGACTGCAGTACCGTGGTGGGCAGGGATTCGGCAGCTTCAGGCAGTTCGAAGGCCGGCAGGCTGTTTTCTTCTTCCGGCCGGGGCTCGCGAAAGGGCAGATGCAGCCGGCAACTGGCCGGATGGAGCGTCAGTCTGACCGGTTTGGGCGCCGGCCAGGCGAGCGGCCAGTAGCTGGTCGAGATGGACAGCCGGATGCAGTGGCCCACCGGAAACTGCTGGGCAATATGCTTGAGCGGCACACGGACCCGGTAACGCTCGCCCGGCACCAGTGGCTCGGGGTGCTCATCACTCTCGCGGTGGGTGAGATTGAGCAGGCCGTAGGAGACGCGGGTGGCCTTGTCATCATGATTGATATCGATCAGACGCACCGCCACCATCGCGACCGGCTCATCGGCGGAGAGCTCCAGCTCGACTGCCGGCTGACCACAGATCTCGATCGCCCGGCTCAGTGCTGCCGTCTGGAAGACCAGCGATCCGCCATCCTCCTCGCGCTGGTCATGGGGCAGGTCAGGCGGGGCGTTATAGGAGCACCACTTGCCGGCATAGAGTCCGACCGATAGCGATGAGCGGATGGTCAGCGGAATCGAGTCGTCATCCTCACTGGCGCGCCGACCGCTGGTATTGGCATCAACCGACTCGGGGATCAGATCGTGTCCGCTGGTCAGCCGGAATATCTGTGGCACGATATTGGACGAGGGCCAGCTCGGCTCCGCAATCCAGCGCCCGGGACGGGTGTCATAACGGGTCGAGGGCGGCACCGACTCCTGCATCCAGACCCGCAGCATGGGTTCTTCCATGATGCCGGTGTCGATACCCTTGAGCCAGTAATCCCACCAGCGCAACGACTCCTGTAGAAAGCCAATGGCCGGCCCCGGGACACCCAGGTGCGGGTATTTGTGCGCCCAGGGGCCCACCAGTCCCTTGCGCGGCACGTCGAGACCTTCCAGCAAGCGGAAGACGGCATTGCAGTAGCCATCCGCCCAGCCACTGACGGCATAGACCGGACAGCGGATGCGCGAAAAATCCTCACAGACCGAACCATGTTTCCAGTAGGCGTCGCGACGCTGATGGGCGAGCCATTTCGAGAGCCACAGCCCGCTGCCTTCCAGGCGTTGCTGCCACATGTCGCGCCAGCGATCGCCTACCAGTGCCGGATCCGGTGGGCAGGCGTTGCCATCGAACATGGTCGAGGCCCAGGAGAGATTGTCGGCCAGCAGACATCCCCCCATGTGATGCACATCGTCGGCGTAACGGTCATCGGTGGAACACAGCGTGATTACCGCCTTGAGCTCGGGCGGTTGCAGGGCGGCAATCTGCAGACCGTTGAAGCCGCCCCATGAGATACCGACCATGCCGACATCGCCGGTGCACCAGGGTTGATTGCCCAGCCAGCGCAGGATTTCCACACCATCATCAAGCTCTTCCTGCAGATATTCATCACGCAGTACGCCATCCGATTCACCGGTCCCACGAATATCCACGCGGACCCCGGCATAGCCGTGACCGGCCCACCAGCGATGTGTACCGGCATCGCGCTGGGCGGTCAGATCGCGCTTGCGATAGGGCAGGTATTCCAGAATGGCCGGGACGGGGGCCGTCTCGGCATCTTCCGGTCGCCAGATACGCACTGCCAGACGACAGCCGTCAGCCAGCTCGATCCAGCTTTCTTCTTCCACAATCCGACATGGCAGATCGCGCACGATGCGCATCAGCAGTACTCCCCAGACCGGCGCGGTGCGGCGCTGTTTGCAGGTTCAGCCGATGATATCGGTGAACTCGAATGTCAGTCGCTCGGCAAGTTGCGCATAGTTGTTTTCCAGCGCTTCGGCGGTATCGGCCCCCATCCAGACATAGGCCAGCGCGAAGCTGTAACTGTCCTGCTCGGGCAGCGCTGACAGCCGCTGACCGGCCTCGACCTGCAAGGCAATGTAAGTCCCGGGAAAGTCCTGTTGCAGCGTCTCGATTTCGCGCTCGCTGGGCACCCGGGTCACCGTCGCATCGACAAAGAATACCCGGTAGAAGAACTTGGCGGCCACTGCGAAATCGCCTTCACGATGCGGCATGTCCGGCCTTTGGCCAAGTGCCAGGTCGACCGTGACCTGCTGGTGGCTGACCCCGTCGACCTTGGCAAACAGATCACAGTGCGACTGGGAGATTCGGGTATTGATCTCCAGCAGCCAGACACGGTTTTGCACTTCATCCCAGAAGAACTCGATGTTGAAGGCAGCATTGTCGTAGCCGATGTGCGCCATGACCGTCTGCGTCAGATCAAGCATGCGTGCCTGGATGGCCTCCGGGAGGAGGGAGGGATAGCGATAGTAAAAGAAGCTCAGTACCTGGGGATAACGGATGGAGTCGACGATGCCATAGGACACTACTTCTCCCTCGAAGACGTAGCCTTCCACGGTGCACTGCCAGCCGCCGATGATCTCTTCGGCCATACAGTAGCCGCCATCCACGGCACGCACTTCCTCGGGCAGGCTGGCCTGCTCGAGCACGTAGTTGAATGGCTCGGAGATCAGGCCGATATCCTCGCGCAGCCGGGTGGTTGCCAGTTGAAAATCCTCCGGACTGTCGATGCGAAAGCCCAGGCGCGAGCCCGAGGACTTGATCGGTTTGACGAAGAAGGGGAAGTAGAGTCCTGCCTCACCGATCTTCGATAGCGCTTGTTCATCGAACGGATCGAAGGCCGTGAAGCGAGGAATGTAATTGCCGATGACTTCGCGTTGCGTCAACCGGCTCCAGTATTTGTGCTCGCACCGCAGCAGGCTCTCCAGACTCGTGGTGCGGGTGCCGAAGCGGTTGCAGAGAATCGGCAGCATGGTGGACACCGGGAAGTCCATGTAGCCGATGATGGCATCGATCGGTTCGCCGAACGCTTTCAGGGTGTCATCGGCGCGACGCACCATGTCCTCGATCGGAAAGACTTCGGTGTCATAGACCTCGGCGGGATCGATCACGCCGTGAAAGCGATATTCCGACGCGCCGCGCAGTTGTTGCAGGCGCTGGCGATTGAACTCGTTAAGACCGACCACAAAGATGTTGCGCTGTGTCATGAAAGGCCTCCGACTCACAGGCTGAGTGGATGACCTCCGGTCGGCCGACAAGCTGCCGGACCTCGGGTCGCAGGGCGCACTGCATGTTTCGAGCATAGACGCCAAATGGATGTCGGGGGCCGACATGACACCGGACTTTGGTGGCGGGAGGCGGATTTGCCTGAAACTACGGTATCGCGCAATGTGGGCCTGAAGAACCGACAATGACAGGAACAGGGGACAAGTGATGACCGGTCAGGCCAGAGGAGAACGCAATCCGGTGCAGGATGGCGCTACGATCATGGAGGCCTGTGAAGTGCTGGCCGGTATTTCGGCTGATACGGAGCGGCTGGTGCGGCGCTACCTGTCTCCCGAGCATGCGCGCGCCAACGCAATGATTGCCTCCTGGATGGCCGCGGTCGGAATGCGTACCTGGCAGGACAGCGTTGGCAACCAGTGGGGGCGCTATGAGGGTGAAGATCCCGAAGCACCGGCACTGGTGCTCGGGTCGCATCTGGACGCCGGTGGCGACAATGATCGTTTCGATGGCGTACTGGGGATACTGCTCGGTATCGCAGTGGTCACTCGGTTGAATGCCCAGGGCAAGCGGCCTGCACGCCCGATCGAAGTGGTCGCCTTCGGGGACGGCCTCGGGAAGCGCTTCGGTAACGCCCTGTTTACCAGTCGGGCCATGGCTGGTGAGAAAATGCCCGACCCATGGCAGTCCATCGATAATGACGGTATTACGCTTGCTCAGGCGCTACATGATTTCGGCCTCGATCCTGCCAGGGTATCAGAGGCTGCCCGTGATCCCGCGTCCCTGGCCGGCTACCTGGAGGTTCATACCGAACAGGGGCCGGTACTGGAAGCCGAGCGACAGTCACTGGGTGTGGGTACCGGAATAATGGGAGAGCGCTGTTTCGCAATCACCCTTTGCGGGCAGGCCGGTCATGCTGGTACCACGCCGTTCGAGCTGCGCCGTGATGCCCTCACAGGTGCTGCCGAAGCCATTCTGGCTATCGAGACACTGGCACGGGCGGCGGGGGTCGTGGCCACTGTCGGGCATCTGGCCACCCACCCCGGTGTGAGCGATACCATTGTCGGCCAGATCCATATGAGTCTCGATATTCGCGCCGAACACGATGAGGATCGTGATCGTACCCTGGAAGCCATCCGGACCACCTGTGACAGTATCGGTGAGACACGTGGTCTGGCCTGGCAGTGGGAAGAGTTACGTCACATCCCTGCGAAGCGTTGTGCCCCTCGGCTGCTTGACGCCCTGACCGCCGCTGTATCTTCTGAGCAACACTCTGCGTTCCAGCTTTCCGGAGGCATTGACTGCGATGCGCGGGCGGTCGCGGCAGTGACCGATATCGGCCTGCTGTTCGTGCGTTGCCGTGGTTTTATAGGAGAACGTGTCAGCGAGTCGGTGCATGTGGAGGATATTGATGCCGCACTGAACGCTCTGAGCGAAACCGTGGCGCGTCTTGATCGGGAAACTGCCACGCCTGTCTGAGACCGGCCCCATGGCCGACGTACCCTGCGTCGGCCGTTATCGTTTGTGCTGGTTGTGCCTTCCATTATCCGCTACGCCTGGATGGCATCCCGTTGCTGCTGGGCCTGAAAGCTCATTCGGTAGTTTTACAACATGGCTTTCAACCAAGGTCGAGTATCTCGTGGAGTGTCAGACTGTACGATGTTATCGCTAACACGCTTACGCCCACCCTGTGGGAACGGTTCCGGAGAGCACAATGGAAGGATGGACCCAGACAATGTCGGCCGGTCCGCTGCTGGGCATAGCGGCGGCGGCCATTGCAGTACTGCTGGTGATGGTAATCAAATTCAGGGTGCACGCATTTCTGACCCTGATTCTGGTCAGTCTGCTGACCGCCTTTGCAACCGGCATTCCGGCTGATCAGATTGTCCCCACGATGGTGGACAAGTTTGGCGGTACGCTGGGCTCGGTCGCACTGCTGGTCGGTCTGGGCGCCATGCTCGGCAAGCTGGTCGAATATTCCGGTGGTGCCGGGGTGCTGGCCGATCGCATGATTTCGATCTTCGGCGAAAAACGGGCGCCGTTCGCGCTGGGCGTTGCCTCGCTGTTCATGGGTTTCCCGATCTTCTTTGATGCCGGGCTGATCGTCATGCTGCCGGTCATCTTCGCCGTGGCCAAACGGCTGGGCGGGCCCGTACTGCTCTATGCCATTCCTGCGGCGGCGGCCTTCTCGGTCATGCACGTTTTCGTGCCGCCTCACCCAGGTCCGGTCACTGCCTCCGAACTCTATAACGCCAACCTCGGCCTGCTGTTACTGGTGGGCGTCATCATTGCTTTCCCGATGTGGCTGATCTCCGGTTACTTCTGGGGCCGGGTGACCGCCAAACAGCACCCTTTCAAGCTCTCCGACGCGCTGTTCGGCGAAGTGGATGACAATGAAGTCACCAATCCGCCGACGGTCGGTACGGTACTGGCCATGCTGCTGCTGCCGATGGTGTTGATCTTCATGAACACCGGGCTCGACTTTCTGCGCTCGCTGGGCATGGTCGACAGCAGTCAGGGCTGGTATCACGTGCTCTCCGCGCTGGGCAAAACGCCGATCGCGCTGCTGATCTCGACGCTGGTGGCGATGTGGGTGCTGGGGACTCGCCGGGGTGAGAGCGGCAACGCACTGCAGAAACTGCTCGACTCCGCGCTGGGTCCGATCTGTTCGGTGGTCCTGATTACCGGTGCAGGCGGCATGTTCGGTGGTGTACTGCAGGCATCAGGCATTGGTGATGCCCTCTCCGATTCACTCAATAACATTGGTCTGCCGGTGATCGTGGCGGCCTACCTGGTCGCTGTCATTATCCGACTCGCTCAGGGCTCGGCCACGGTGGCGCTGGTCACTGCAGCGGGCCTGATGGCGCCAGCGGTCTCCGGCGGCGATTTCTCCTCTCTGCAGGTGGTGGCGATTACCCTGGCCACGGCTGCCGGTTCGGTTTTTGCCGGTCACGTCAACGACTCCGGCTTCTGGCTGGTAGGCCGACTGCTGGGGATGGACGTCAAGACCACCCTGCAGACCTGGACCGTACAGCAGGCGATCGAGTCGGTGGTCGGCTTTGTCTTCGCCTGTATCGTTTTCGTGATTTTCTGAGCAGGAGGCTGGCATGGCGAGCAATCCTTTCGATATCAGCGGTCGCCTGGCACTGGTGACCGGTTCCTCGCGCGGATTGGGCAATGCCCTGGCGCGCGGGTTGGCGGAGCAGGGCGCGAAAGTGATCATTCACGGCCGCTCACGCGACACCGTTGATGCCGCCGCCCGCGACATCGCGAACGCCACCGGCGCTGAGGTCAGCGGCGTCACCTTTGATGTCACCGACGCCGAGGAGGTTCGTTCACAGCTGACGGCCCTCATCGAGCAGCACGGCGTGCCGGATATTCTGGTCAACAACGCCGGTCTGCAGCGGCGCGCGCCCTTTACCGAGTTCGATCCCGAAGACTGGGATGCCGTACTGGCCACCAACCTCTCCAGTGCCTTTTATGTATCGCGAGCCATTACCCCGGCCATGGCCGAGCGGGGCTCGGGCAAGGTCGTCAATATCGGCTCGGTACAGTCGAAACTGGCCCGCCAGACCATTGCGCCCTACGGTGCCTCCAAGGGCGGGGTGGTCATGCTCACTCAGGGCATGGCCGCTGATCTGGCGCGCTACAATATCCAGGTCAACTGCATCTCGCCGGGTTATTTCAGGACCGATATGAATACGGCACTGTGGCAGGATGACGACTTCAATGCCTGGATCGAGAAACGCACCCCGGCCGCGCGCTGGGGCGAGGTCGAAGAGTTGGTCGGTACGCTGCTCTATCTCTGCTCGAACGCCTCCAGCTTTGTGTCCGGGCAGAACATTCTGGTCGACGGTGGCATGACCTCCGTGGTTTGAACCTCTCTGAGGTACGTTCCTGACGAAAGGACGGTGAAATGAAAGCCCTGTTCATTCACGGCAAGCAGGATCTGCGGGAAAGCAATGTTGAGACGCCCGAGCCGGGCGAGGGTCAGGTGCGGCTGCGCATGGCCTTCGGCGGCATCTGTGGCTCCGATCTGCATTACTATCACGAAGGCGCCAACGGCGCCTTCGTGGTACGTGAGCCGCTGATTCCCGGGCACGAGATGTCCGGCGTGGTGGATCACGATCCCTCCGGGCGGCTGGCACCCGGCACGCCGGTCACCCTGCATCCGGCAACCTTTGGTGACTCGCAGCCGGGCATCGAGGCAATGCCGCACCTGTGGCCCAACGGTGCCTATCTCGGCTCCGCTTCGACCTGGCCGCACACCCAGGGCGGCATGAGCGAATATCTGATTGTTGATGCCGGCATGATTCGCCAACTCCCCGAAGGACTATCGCTGAAGCGGGCGGCACTGGCCGAGCCGTTGGCGGTCGGCCTGCACGGCATCAACATTGCCGGCGGTGTCGAAGGCAAACGAGTGCTGGTCTGTGGCTCCGGTCCGATCGGGCTGCTGGCAGCGGCAGCTGCGCTGGCAAAGGGCGCAGCCGAAGTGACTGCGACCGACGTGCTCGAAGGGCCGCTCGAGCGGGCGCGCGAGCTGGGGGTTACACGCACGCTGCAGATCGGCGTGGATGAACTGCCCGCGGAAGCCTTTGATGTGGTGCTGGAGTGCTCCGGGGTGCCGGCGTCCATCGATGGCGCCATTACCGCTGTGCGCCGCGCTGGAGTGATCGCCCAGATCGGCATGATGGGCGCTGGTCCTCAACCGGTATCGCTGGCGGCGCTGATCTCGAAGGAGGTGCAGCTGCGTGGCTGTTTCCGCTTCAATCAGGAGATCGATGAGGCGATCGAGCTGCTGGCAACCGATGAGCGCTTCGATCGGGTAATTACCCATGTATTGCCGGCGACCGATGCCGAGGCGGCCTTTGCCGCGGCAAAGGATTCGCAGGCTTCCGGCAAGGTGCTGGTCGAGTTGTGGCCGGCCGAAGGTCAGCGCTGACACTGAGTCTGGAGAGCAGGCCATGAAGATCGTCATCACCGACTGTGACCATGCCGATGTCGAGATCGAACGTGATGTTATCGACCGGTCCGGCGGCACGTGTGAGCTCTATCAGGACGTCTCGCCGGAAGGCATCATTGCCAACGCCCACGGTGCCGATGGTCTGCTGGTTCAGTATGGCCGGATTACCGGGGAGGTACTCGATGCGCTGCCGAGCGTACGAGTACTTTCCCGCTACGGCGTGGGCGTCGATACTCTTGATGTTCAGGCGGCGACAGAGCGGGGTGTGGCGGTCTGCAATGTGCCGGATTACGGCACGGAAGCGGTTTCCGATCACGCCATTGCGCTGGCACTGACCGTGGCGCGTGATACGGCCGGCATGGATCGGCGCATGCGCGACGGCCAGCCGGATCTTGCCGCTTCATGGCCGATTCATGGGTTTGCCGGGCGTCGCTTCGGTGTGGTCGGCGCTGGCGCCATCGGCAGCGCCACGGCGCGCAAGGCGGCCGGGCTGGGATTTGATGTTGTGGTATTCGACAGTCGTTACCCTCCCGGGAGCACTACTGCCGAAGGCTGGCCCGTCATCAGCCTCGATGAGCTGTTGGTCTCATCTCATGTAGTTTCAATACATGTGCCGCTTACCGAGCAGACTCATCACCTGATCGATGCCGAGGCGCTGTCTCGCATGCGCTCCGATGCCGTGCTCATCAATACCGCCCGCGGCGGCGTGGTGGATACTGCTGCGCTGGTAACGGCACTGCAGTCCCGGCAAGTGCTGGGCGCCGGGCTCGATGTGCTGGAGGAGGAGCCGCTACCGGCGGATCACCCGCTGATGGCGTGTTCACGGGTAGTCCTTACGCCCCATGCGGGCTTCTATACCGAGGAGTCCTATGCCGAGCTCAAGCGACGCACGGTGCAGAACGCCGTCGATGTCATCCAGGGGCGCCGGCCCGGCAATCTGCTCAATCCCGAAGTGCTGCATTCATTCGGGCAATGACTCGACTCATCTGCCGCTGTCATCTCTACCACTTTCATCGAAGTGGTCCATTGCTGTGACGACAGGGCTGGAATAGCGCTGATAAGCTGAAGTGGAACTGAACGAAGGGCGCGGGCCGTCCACGTTCGGCGCCGACGACATTCAGCCGCCGACGCCAGGAGGAGCGGCATGACTCCGAGACATTCGAATCGAACCCTGATGGGTCTGCTGACGGTCGCTGCATTGACCCTGCCCAATACGGCGACTGCTGATGGTGTTACGCCATCGCTGAGTGTGCAGGATCAGAGTGAGAGCTTTGGACATGTCACCGTACGCAATATCGACATTCCCGAAGATGGTTTCGTCATCATTCATGACGCTTCTGCCAGTCACGGCAGCGGTCACGGGCCGGTGGTGGGCCGAGCCTTCCTGCAGGCCGGCCATCATGCCCGGGTCAGCGTTGGGCTGAGTGACAGCGTCCAGCAGGGCGAACAGCTTACGGCGATGCTGCACCGGGATACGGGGGATCGGTACAGCTTCGAGCGGGGCAGCGACCATCCGCGTCTGGATCCGCCCGTGATGCTGAAGGGACATCAGGTGACCCGCAGTTTTACCGTCACCGATGTGCTGGGCAGTGCGAGCGGCTGATACCGCCTGCGTTTTTGGATTTCATGTTACTGTCTCATGGACCCCGGGCCTTGCCCCCGGGGTTTTTTATCGCAGGTTACCGCGGTGCGATAGACGAATCACGAGGTACAGTGTGCCGAGACCTGCCGGTGCATGACGCCTGGAGACTCCTGCATGGTTGCCGTCTGGGCCATCCTGCCGATTTTCGGCCTGATCGTTCTGGGATATCTGCTGGGATGGCGCGGCTGGCTCTCGCCGGAAGGCATGGGTGGGCTGTCGACGATCACCTTCCGGCTGTTCATGCCCTGTCTGCTGTTTACCGGGATTGCCCGGGCGCCGCTGGGGGATGCGCTTTCGCCGCTTCTGATCGCGCTCTACTTCCTGCCTGCGCTGATCATCTTCACCCTTGTCAATACGCTCATTGACCGCCGACGCCATCAGGCCAGCGCGCTGGGTCTGGCCGGCAGCTACTCCAACAACGTGCTGGTCGGACTGCCACTGGTGGCGGCACTGTTCGGCGACCAGGGGCTGGTCTATCTCTACGCCATCCTGGCCGCGCACAGCCTGATCCTGTTTACCGCGCAATCGGTGCATGTGGCACTGGCCAATGCCGAAGGGCGCCGCCCCGGCCTCGGTTCGATCCTGGCGACGCTGAAGAATCCGCTGGTGATTGCGTTGCTACTCGGCATGGTGATGAATGCACTGGGGCTCGGCCTGCCGGAGACGGTGTGGCAGATGCTGGACTGGCTGTCGCGGGCGGCGCTGCCCTGTGCCCTGCTGGTGCTGGGGATTGGCCTGACACGCTACCGGCTGCGTTCGAATCGGCTGGTGTGGAGTATCTGTGCGCTCAAGCTGATCGGTTTTCCGTTGCTGGTAGCGCTGGCGACGACGCTGGCGGGGGTCGGGGCCGTCGAGCAGCAGGTGCTGGTACTGCTGGCAGCGGGCCCGATCGGCGTCAATGCGCTGGCCTTTGCCACCACCGCCGAGGATCAGCGTACCGTGGGGGGCCTGGTCTTTCTCTCTACCCTGCTGGCGGCCCTGACCCTGCCGCTCTGGATGGCGGTGATGGCTTGAATAATACTTTTTAGCGGAGTGTATTAATTAAAAAGTCTCCATGGAATTATTATTCCTCAGACTCTAAAGAATGGCTTTTCCTGAACCGATAGTGCAGCAACGCGGTGACTCGAACGGGGGCGGTCACGCGCACTGACAAGAGACCGGGGGAAGGCAGAGATGGGATTACTGAACAGGAGTGTGGGCACCCGCCTGGTAGTAACACTGACATTCATGGCAGCACTGTTGCTGCTGGTGGGCGGGATGGGCGTGACGGCGCTGGGCAAGTCCAATGAGTCGCTGGGCGATGTCTACCGGCGCAATGTACTGCCCATGGAGGCTATCAGTGAGGTCATGAGCAGTGTCCTCAATCTGCGCGGTCAGCTGCTGACGCCGGCCCTGATTCGCAACGAAGAGGAGATGACCCGGGCACGTGACAACCTGGCCGAATACCGCGAGCACTTTGAACACGGCTGGCCGATCTACATGGCTTCGGTCCCCGCGAGCGGTCAGGAGCGTGAGCTGGCTGACAAGGTGGCCCGGGAGCACCAGGCATTCTCGGAGAAGCTGGAGCACTATTTTGCGCTGTTGGCCTCCAGGGATTTCGAGCGAGCGGTCGACTACAACAATTCGATTCTGCGAGACGAGTTCCAGGCATTGCGCGAGGATCTTACCCAACTGTTCGGGATTCAGACCGGTTCCGTACTGACTGCCTATCAGCATGGTCAGCAGGCCTATCAACATCAGCGCCTGCTCGTCTCCGGCATCATCCTGGTGGCGCTGGTCGCGCTGACACTGGTTGGCTGGCGACTGACCCGAGGTATTCTGCTGCCGCTGCGCCGCGCCCGAAGCTTTACCGCAGAGATCGCGCAGGGGCGTCTGGACATTCGCATTGAACATGGGTATCGCGATGAATTCGGCCAGGTGCTCGATGCACTGGCTGATATGCGCCATCGGCTTGCCGATATCGTCCTCCAGGCAAGGCTCAGCGCCGAAACCGTGGGTAATGCCTCGTCTCAGCTCTCCAGCGGCAACGATGAGCTCTCCCAGCGGACCCAGGAACAGGCCGCCAGTCTTGAGGAAACCGCCTCCTCGATGGAAGAAATGACCGCCACGGTGCGCCAGAATGCCGATAACGCTGGCGAGGCCGATCAGACAGCGGGGCAGGCATGTAATCAGGCGATGGCCGGTGGTGAGGTGATCAATCAGGCGGTCAGTGCCATGGAAGAGATCAGTGCTTCCAGTCGTCAGATCAGCGAGATTGTATCGCTGATCGACGATATCGCCTTCCAGACCAATTTGCTGGCACTCAATGCGGCGGTCGAGGCCGCTCGCGCCGGGGAACAGGGTCGGGGCTTCGCAGTGGTCGCCGGTGAGGTGCGAACCCTGGCAACCCGGTCGGCGGAAGCCGCCCGTGAGATCAAGACACTGGTCAATACCAGCGTCGAACGAGTGGAGAAGGGCAATGCACTGGTAACGCGCTCGGGGGAGACGCTGCGAGACATCGTGACCAGCGTGCAGCGTACCACCGAGCTGGTCTCCGCGATTGCCATGGCTGGTCGTGAACAGTCCGCTGGCATCGAACAGGTCAACATGGCGGTCTCGCAGATGGATGAAATTACCCAGCGCAACGCTGCCATGGTCGAAGAGGCCTCCAGTGCCAGCCGGCTGCTGCAGGAGCAGGCCGAGACGCTGCTGGAGAAACTGTCCTTCTTCCAGCTGGATACACGGCAGGGGCGTGCAGAACACGAACAGCCGCGTCATGAAGACCGCAGTGCTCATCACCTGATGACGACCGCCGTGCGCCAGTCGACCCGTTCTTCCGGTACGGCGACCCGGCATACCGATCGCAGACCTGCGCCGGCTCTGGCGACTGCCTCGACCGAGGGGGAGTGGGAGAGTTTCTGACGTTATCGCTGTTTTCCTTCAAGCCGCCTCCGGGCGGCTTTTTTCATGGGTGCTCAGCAGGCAAGCAATGCTCAAGTTCTCTGCACGGGCGGCCGTTAACCGCCATTAAGCGGAACTTCAACCAGTCGCCGGTGGGCTGGTCAACAATAAACGCAGGGAGATGAACCAATGCGGTTCTGGAACAGAAGTGTGGGCACCCGATTGGTGCTGACCCTGGCCTTGCTGGCCGCGCTGCTGCTGGCGGTCGGCGGGCTGGGCATCATGGCGCTGTATCAATCGAACAGTTCGATGGGGCGTGTCTATCAACGCAATGTCATTCCCATGCGAGCCCTTTCCGCAGTACTCGGTGACACCCTGGAACTGCGTGGCAAGCTGCTGACACCGGCCCTGTTTCACTCCGACGAGACCATGGCGGCGAACAGGCAGGCACTGGCGCACTATCAGCAGAGCTCTGCTCGGCAGTGGCAGCACTATCTGGCAACCAGTCAGCGTAGTGCACAGGAACAGGCGCTGATCGATCAGGTCGAGCAGGGACGCGCCGAACTCGATAAACAACTGAAGACCTATCGCCAGCAGCTCGAGTTCAATCAGCGAGGCGATGCGATCGACTTTTACAACGATACCCTGCGTGGGCAGTTCGATACCCTGCGCCAGGATCTTTCCGGTCTGCTGGATCTGCAACAGCAGCAGACCGAGAGCGCCTGGGGGCAGAGTCAATCACGCTTCGGGCAGCTGGTCTGGCTGATTGGCGCCATGGTGATCGGTGCCCTGGCCGCACTGGCACTGGTCGGCTGGCGACTGACCCGCGGCATTCTGCATCCCCTGCATCGGGCGCAGCGGTTCACTGAAGAGATCGCTCAGGGGCATCTTGATACACGTATCGAGCATCAATATCGCGATGAATTCGGCCGGGTGCTCGATGCTCTGGTCAGCATGCGCGATCAGCTTGCCGATATCGTTCGCCAGGCACGGCGCAATGCCGAAAGTGTGGGGGCAACTTCTGCACAGCTGGCCAGCGGTAACGATGAACTCTCCCGCAGAACCCAGGAGCAGGCGGCCAGCCTCGAACAGACGGCGGCCTCGATGGAAGAGATTACCGCCACGGTACGCCAGAATGCCGATAATGCCGGTCAGGCCGATCAGCTGGCCGGTAGTGCCCGTGATCAGGCGGTCGCCGGTGGTGACGTGGTCAACGAGGCCATCAGTGCGATGGGTGAGATCAACGAATCCAGCCATCAGATCAGCGAGATCGTGTCACTGATCGACAATATCGCTTTCCAGACCAATCTGCTGGCGCTCAATGCCGCGGTCGAGGCCGCCCGGGCGGGTGAGCAGGGGCGGGGATTTGCCGTGGTCGCCGGAGAAGTGCGCTCGCTGGCGACCCGCTCTGCTGAAGCCGCTCGCGAGATCAAGGCGCTGGTCCATACCAGTGTCGAGCGGGTGGAAAACGGTAGTGTGCTGGTCAAGCGCTCCGGCGAGACGCTGGCCGGCATCGTGACCAGTGTGCGGCGGACAACCGATCTGGTGTCCGAAATCGCCATGGCCAGCCGCGAGCAGACCAGCGGTATCGATCAGGTCAACACCGCCATCAGCCAGCTCGATGAAATCACTCAACGTAACGCCGCCATGGTGGAAAAGGCCACGGGCGCCAGTCGTACGCTACAGGAACAGGCCGAAGCGCTGCTCGAACGCATGGCCTTTTTCCAGCTGGCACATGACGCCGAACCGGCTCATGCCCCAAAGGGCAAGTCTCACCACTTCACTGCGATGAGTAGCGACAAACAGCCTGGCCCTCACGTTGAAAAGGCCACCCCGCAACCTGCTGAATCGTCAGCGGCGGCCTCAACAGGGGCCTCCTCAGTGACGAAGACACAGGCGCGTCCCCGCGCCGCCGAAGCTGAACTCAGCGATGACTGGGAAAGCTTCTGAAGTGCGCCTCTGATATGTCGCTGATAGGACCGCCTCCCGGGGCGGTCTTTTTTATCCCTGAATCGCCTGATTCAAGTTTGTTCGAAGTGGGGCGATAACGCCTTCGAACGGCCGGGCCCCGTCAGGCATCGGCGCAGGTGTGAGGGCAGCGGTCAGCCGATGCCGGGCAGGGGGAAAGTATCATGCTGGGATTGAAACGAAGCGTCAGGGCCAGGTTGGCGGCGACCCTGGGGTTCTGTGCATTGCTATTGGCCGCCGTAGGCGGATTGGGCGTTCATGCCCTGAATGAAGCGGATAGCGAAGTCGAGCACATCTACGAAGGCAATGTTGAACCAATGCAGGCGCTGGCGGATGTGCGAAGCCATCTGCTGGCATTACAGTCCCAACTGCTACGTGCCACGCTCGAACGCAGCCCAACCGCCACGACCGAAGCCGGACAGCAGCTCGATGCCTTCCTTGAGACCTTCGAGCAGGACTGGCCGCGCTACCTGCATGGTCAGCCGACCGGTCAGGAGCGGGTGCTGGCGGATCGTGTCATCGAGGAGCGCCAGACACTGGAAGGCAGCCTGGAGCGCTATCGTGAACTGCTGAACGAGGGACGTTTTGATCAGGCGCTGACACTGGGCAATGAACGTCTACAGCCCGGTTTTACCACCCTGAGCGCCGACCTGACCGAATTGATGAATGCGCAGGCGGCCAAGACCCTGAGTGCCTATCAGGCCGGTCAGGCGGCGCATGATGCACAGCGCTGGGTGATTCTGTCACTGCTGGGGGTTGCCCTGCTGGCACTGGGTCTGGCGGGCTGGCGGCTGACGCGAGGTATTATCCGTCCGTTGAATCGAGCCTGTGATTTCTCGGCCGAGATTGCCCGCGGCCATCTGGATGCCCGGATCGAGCACCGTTATCAGGATGAGTTCGGGCGCATGCTCAACGCCCTGGCCGGCATGCGCGATCGGCTGGTGGAGATCGTTAGTCAGGCACGGCGCAATGCTGAAACCGTCAGCGCTACTTCTGCCCAGCTGGCCAGCAGCAGCGATGAACTCTCCCAGCGTACTCAGGAGCAGGCCGCCAGCCTCGAAGAGACCGCCGCCTCCATGGAAGAGATGACCGCTACCGTGCGCCAGAACGCCGACAATGCCGAGCAGGCCGATCAGTTGGCCAGTGGCGTGCGCGCTCAGGCGGTCGCCGGCGGGGAAGTGGCCGGTCGGGCAGTCTCGGCCATGGAAGACATTCATCGCTCCAGCCAGCAGATTGCCGAGTTCATTACCATGATCGACGGCATCGCCTTCCAGACCAACCTGCTGGCACTCAACGCGGCAGTCGAAGCGGCCCGCGCTGGCGAGCAGGGGCGTGGATTTGCGGTAGTGGCGGGGGAGGTGCGCAACCTCGCCAGTCGCAGCGCCGAGGCCGCGCGCGAGGTCAAATCGCTGGTCGAAACCAGTGTGCACTCCGTGGAAAACGGCAGCCAGCTGGTGCGACAGTCCGGCGAAGCGCTGGCCGAGATCGTTACCAGCGTACGGCGCACCACCGATATCGTCTCTGAAATGGCGCTCGCCAATCGCGAACAGTCCACCGGGATCGATCAGGTCAACCTGGCGGTCAGCCAGATGGATGAGATCACCCAGCGTAATGCCACCATGGTCGAGCAGGCGGCAGAGGCCAGTCGGCTCTTGCAGGAGCAGGCCGAAGCGCTGCTCGAACGCATGGCCTTCTTCCGCCTGGAGCATGCCGGCAGCGAACTGACCCCGGCGACCGCCATGGGCCGCACGAAGCGGCTGGCCGCTGTGAAGGCCGCCAATAACGAACACTCACCCCGAATTCGCAGCACTCACCCGGCCAAGGGTACGTCATCACAGCAGCACCTCCATCGGCCACAGGCATCGAGCTCTCGCACATCCACCACCGAGGATGAGTGGGAAAGCTTCTGACACCTGTAACAGGCCTCAAAAGCGAGGAGCGCTCGACCTCGAGCGCTCCCTGAAGCTGCCTGCTCGGCAGTAAAGCCGCGCCCAACCCCACGCGTTTCGGCCCTTCGTTGCTGAGCTGCCTGCACGGCAGCGAACCGGGCGATGGCGGCGGAGCGGCGGGTTTCGGCTTTCTGAGCTGCCTGCACGGCAGCGAACTCCATGCAGGCAGTTAGTGAAGCGGCCATCGGGCCGCTTCAGTCATCGTCCTCGGGTTCGAGGGTGAACTGGCTATAACGTACCGCGGCCTGGAGCCTTTCAAGACGGTTGACGCCGGGCTCTTCGATAAAGGCGCTGGCGGCTTCCAGTAACCGGCGATGGGCAATGCGCTCGGCACGAGAGCGTGTGAAGGCGGCCAGCAGGGTGGCCAGCCTGCCATGATGATGAGGCTGGGCTGATCTGAAAGAAGGTAGCATGATCGATCCTCTCCCGATGAAGCCGGGCCGCTCGGACCCGGCTGTGATGATGGGGGGCGGTGTGCTTACCAGAGCTTGATGTTCATGCCCGCGCCGTAGGCGTTGTTGCCGCGTGAATCGTGCGACCAGTTGGCATTGACGAACAGACGATCGTTGAGCGGCGCACCGAGGGCGAGAGAGGCAGCGTTTTCTCCCTTGTAGGAGCCTCCGGCAATGCTCAGCTGACCGCCTGCATCGGCGCCCAGGTAGAACTGATGCGAAGCGGCTGCGATGGCTGCGGCCACGCCAGCCTCAAGGTCGTCCACGTCGCCACGAATGTCGGCAATATCCGCCCGGTTCTGCTGGATGTCTGCGGTATTGCGATTGATCGCTTCCGAGTGCTGCGCAAGGCTGGCACTGGTCTGGCGCTGATAGTCGCGAAGCTCGACCGCATTGCGATTGATGACGTTAGCGTGCTGGTTCAGTGCTTCGTCCTGACGATCATTGGTGCTGGCATTGGCCTGGATGGCGCTATCCTGCTGTTCGTTGAGCTGTGCATTGGCCAGAATGCCCTGCCGGTTGGTTTCGATGTTTTTGGTATTGGTCTGACCGGTTGCCGTATTGCGGTCGGCCTGCGCCGAGACGCTATCAATGCGTTGCCCGTTGCGGCTGATATCACTGTCCTGGCGCACATTGGTCTGCGTGTTGGCGGTAATGTCGCTGTCCTGGCGTACATTGGTCTGCGTGTTGGCAGCAATATTTCCGCTGTTGGTATCGGTACGCTGGCCGAGGTCGCTCATGGCGTCGTCTTGGGCCTGGTCGTGCGCCTTGATGCCGCCGATCTGGGCGAATGTGTTGTCGATGGCGCTGTCCTGGCGCTGGTTGTGCGCGTCCATGTCATCAAGGCGGCCGCGGTTCTGACGAATAACGCCTTCCTGGCGATCATTCCAGGCAGCCTGCTCATCGATTCTGCGCTGATTGCCTTCGCCCAGTCCGGTATTGCGATCAGCGTGTGCCGAGACCTCGCTGATGGCGTTGCGGTTGTCTTCGATCTGTTGACTATTGTTGGCAATATCCTGCTGCATGTCCTCGACGATGCAGCCGCAATTGTCATAAGGGCTGGCATAAGCCGAAGTGAATGACGTCATCAGAGCAGCGGATACGGCAGAGGCGATCAGCGTCTTTTTCATGATGAATCTTCCCTGATTGGTTCCCTGAAGCGGCCCTCTCCGGTAATCGGGTAGTGACCGTTTTCTGTCAGCTTTCCGGGGTGATTCAGCGAGATGCGAATCAATGTTTCCGGAAGAAACTGTTTGTAATTCTGGCGGGAAGAGACGGTGATGATTGTGCCATTGGAAGTGCGACGTACTGCTGATATCAGCAATGTCATCGGCTGATAGAGAGATGTCTGTCTGTTTAAACCCCCTTGAAGAATTAGATTTCTGATGCTGCTGATATCAAGTATTTAATTTTTCAAAGCACCATGAACCATAAGACATGATTTTTATGGTGTGTCCGATTTCGATGGAGTTTTCCCATTGTGAACAGTGCGCTTGCTCGCGATGATAAAAGAATGATGGTCGCACTGATGATGGTTCGGACCGTCATTGGGAAAAGCGCTGGATGGGCCTCGCCGAAGGTGAATATTCGAAATTCTGATGGTGTGTGGTGATGATCCAGATGGCACAATTATTGGCAGGATCATGAGAAAAGAATGAATTCGGCCCCATGGAACAGGTTTACAATATGCAGCTTTTGGGGGTGAATATTTAACCGCGTGAGAAGCTGTGGCACTGCAAAAGCAGTGGGAGTAGTGGAAGTTTGTGCCGATAAGGATTCGTTACGTTAACGTGAAATGATGGTGGCTATAGAGGATTTTCTGCTTTCCGGTATCGCTGTGATGACAGCCAAAAGGGCGGTTTTGGCAGGTATCAGACGAATAAATAACGTTGGATAAACAGATCTGCATATTAGTTTGCGCCGCTTTGTGTCACTTTTTGTTACATCGCCGGCAGCGAAGGTACAGACCGAGCCGGTAGAACAGGCAAGGGGCGCAAACATGACTGAGGTAACGGCAACCTATCCGCATTCTCGCAGTCAGGGCCGGGGACGATCACGTCTTTTCCATGCACTTCGTCATGCCGTGACCAGCAGGCTGTCTGATCGGCAGTACGTGGCCATGGTGTATCGGCGTGAGTTCGGTTACTGGCCGAATCTGAAGGCGCCGCGCACCTTCAATGAAAAGATATGCCGCCGGCGCATTGACCCCGATCCGATCTTTACGCCGCTGAGCGACAAGGTGCTGGCGCGCGACTACGTTCGCTCCATCGTGGGCGAGCAGTACCTGATCCCGTGTCATGGGGTTTGCAAACAGCTGAACAATGAGTTGTATCACGCCCTGCCAGAGCAGTTCGTGATGAAGGCCAATCACGGTTCGGGCTTCAATCTGCTGGTACGCGACAAGCATGACTATCCGCTGCATATGTTGAATGCGCTGGGTGCCCAGTGGCTGGCCAATGATTTTGCTGCCAGTAGTCGAGAGCGCCATTACAGGGGCATCGACCCGCAGCTGATGTTCGAAAAGTTGCTGCTGGATGAACGGGGCAGGGCACCAAAGGACTACAAGTTCTACTGCTTTCGCAAACCGGGTGAAGCGCCTCGGGTGTTCATTGAAGTCGATCACGATCGGTTCGAACATCTGGCGTTCGATTATTACACCAGCGACTGGCAGCTGGTCGATATCGTTGAAGAGCAGTTTACCACCGGTGTGCCGTTGCCTCGGCCGGCCAGGCTCAACGAGGCATTGAACGTTGCGCTGAAACTGTCGGAAGGATTCGGTTTCGCTCGGGTCGATCTGTATCTGACCGAGCACCGTGTCTACTTCGGCGAGATCACGTTCACGCCGACCGGTGGACTGAAGCACTTCCGCTCGCATGAACAGGATCTTGCCTGGGGGCAGCTGTTCGAGGAGTGCCGTTATCAGACACCCGCGCTGGTCGAGCGCGATCGGCAATACGCCAGCTGAGCCGCCCTCATTGGAAAATACCGGCGTTCTTCCCGAGTGAACTGCCGGTGTTTTACCAGCCCACGAACATCAGCCACCAGGCCAGACCCACCAGCCCGAGTGCCAGGCCCACGCCAGCCAGCATGCCTGACCGTCGTCCCGGGTGCGTTGTGTACTCGCCCGCGATACGCCAGGCCAGCCGAAGCGACCAGAACATGGCCAGCGCCAGCAGCAGGGCGCGGAACTCGTTGATCCAGTAAAGTTGCAGACCATCACCTCTCAGCAGCGTCACGGTCGTGGCGGAAAGTCCGAGGAAGACGCCAATGCCGCCTACCGGGATCAGGGCGTGTGAAAGGTGCCAGAGCCTCTGCCATGACCAGCGTCCGAGACAGGCGTTACCCAGTGCCAGTGCCAGGCTGATGGCCGAGCCCAGCAGTATGCTCGTCGTCAGGATATAACTGATCAGCACTGCGCCATCGAGCAGATTGAAAACGTCGTTATGGGCCGGGTAGTTGGTCAGTAGCCACCAGGGGGCGGTGGTCTCGAGCGGCCACAGCCAGCCGTGATTGACCAGCCAGAGTGCCACGGCCTGCTTGAGGGCCACGAACCATGGGCTGACGGTCCAGTGGAAGGCGCCAATGGCCACGCCCAGCAACCCATGAATCAGCAGAATAAACTCCCACCGGGTCGCTCGCTGCGCGCTCTCTTCGATGACTTCCACACCTGGCATGCGGGTCGACAGGAAGATGGCCTCCTTGTAGCCACTGCACCGGGCGCACATGTGACATGGGCTGGTGCTCTGCATCTGCTTGAGGGGCACCAGCGGAGGGCAGTGTGGTGCGTGGTGGCGTACCTCGCTGCCACGGTGCTCATGATTGAAGCGCTCCCAGGCACTGCGATCAGTCAGGAAAGCCAGTGGCGAGAGTTTGGAGAGCAGTGAGAACACGCCATTGACCGGGCACAGATGGCGACACCAGACGCGTGTGCCGCGCTTGCCGTAGATCAGCCCCACCAGCACCGCAGCGACGGTAGAACCGCCCAGCACTACCAGTGCGCCGGTCGGATACTGGTAGACACTGGCCATCTGGCCGTAGAGGGTCGTGCCGAGAAAGGCCACGAAGGGCCAGCCCGGCCAGCGCATCCAGCGTGGAATGGGGCGGCCCAGGCCGATATGCGTGGCTGCCTCGGTCAGGGTGCCCTCCGGGCAGAAAACCCCACACCAGACCCGCCCCAGCAGCACCATGCTGATCAGCACGAAGGGCCACCAGAGCCCCCAGAAGATGAACTCGGCCAGCACTGTCAGATTGGTCAGGATATGGGCCTGATCGTCAGGCAGCGGTAGCAGGGCCGGCACCAGCAGCAGGAATCCGTAAAGACCGACCACACTCCATTGAATGGTCTGGATGACACCGCGATGATCGCGCATCCAGTGGCCAAGGGCTGCCACACGGGGAGCGGCGGGGCGCGAATGGGTATGGCAGCCTGACATTACGGTGCCTGCATGCCGTTTGATGTGTCATGCCTGACAGTCATTGGAATGCGGCGGCGCTGCCAGCGTAGCAGGGTCGCTATCACGCCCCAGTAGAGTACCCAGCCGACCACAGCGGTCAGTGGCGGCATGGCACGATAACCGGCGAAGGTCGCCAGTAATCCGCCGAGGCCCTCGCTGTCGTTGAGTAGTGCACTGCTGTCCCAGAGAGGGTCGGGGCCGGCCGGCAGCACGCCGAGATCGATCAGACGCTCAATGCCACCGACCAGCAGCGAGGCGGCCAGTAGCAGTAACAGCACTTCGGTGACCGCAAAGAAGCGGCGCCAGGAGAACAGGCGATTTCCCAGCTGCATGATCTGAAAGGTCAGCACGGCAAGCCCGAAGCCGGAGGCGGCGGCGATCAGGAAGGGCGTCATCGCGCCGCTGTACCACTGCGCCATGCCCATGCCGTACAGGAATACCACGGTTTCCGAGCCCTCACGGGCGACCGCAATGGCCACCAGCGTGGCAATACCCCAGTAATGGGCATTACCCACCGAGTGGGCCAGGCCGCTTTCCAGCTCGGTTTTAAGGGTTCGCGCATGCGTTCGCATCCAGAACACCATCTGAACGATCAGGATGCAGGCCGTGAGGACCATGACGGTCTGGAAGATGCCTTGTGCCGAACCGCTCAGCCAGCTGGCGGCGCTCATCAGTGCCATGCCGATGAGGCCGGCCAGCCCCAGCCCGGCCAGTACGCCCAGCCACATGTAACGCAACCCCACCCGTGCACCGGATTGACTCAGCCAGGCATGCACGATACCGATGATAAGGATGGCTTCGACACTTTCTCGCCAGACAATGAGGAGAACCTGATTGAACATGAGTGGATTCCTGCTGCAGTGAACGCCGGCGCCTGGCGGCTCATTCGGGGGTGGCCGCTTCAGCGATCAGCGAGCCACGGGCATCGGGATGAAAGTCGTCGAAGAAGTCGTAGCTGCCCGGCTTCAGAGGGTGTATGACGACAAACGATGTGACCGACGGTCCCAGTACTTTTTCCTTGCGCAATGAAGTGCTCTCGAATTCGGCGGGGGTATTGCCGGTATTCTTCAGAGTGATTTTGAATCGTTCGCCCGCCTTGACGTGCAGGGTCCGGGGAGAGAGCGTGCCGTTGTGCAGGGTCAGCGTGTATTCGGTCAGCTCGCTGGCGTAGGCAGTGCTGGCCAGACTCAGACTCGTCAGCAGGGCCAGCAGTCGGAGCATGTGTTTCATGGGAACTCCCTCGTCACGGATCGCCTGCCCCGATACGGCGGGACAGGCATTGCTGCAAGTGTCAGTAACCGCCTTTCTTGCCCACCCCGGCGTAGACGAAATCGTAATCCACAGTGAACGGCTTGTACCACGGCCCTACGCCGGTCTCCTTGTCGATATGACGCATCATCTGCGGATGATGCACGGTCAGGGTCAAATGATATTTGCCCGGACCTGCCAGGCGGACATTGTCGCCGTAGTGCGGGCCGTCATTGGCCACCATGGCGTCCATGGTGCCGCTGATGCTCTGGTCGCTGCCCTGCTTGCGGAGGGTGTAATCGACCTGCAGATAGGGCATCCAGTCACCGGGGGCGAAGCCGTTGGGGTTGTTTTCCAGTGAGTGAATATCGGCTTCCAGATGAATGTCGGCCTGGGCGGCGGGGGTCTGTCCTGCCGGCTCCATGCTGACCGGCTGCAGATAAACCGCAGCGACTTCCATGCCATGCTCATGCTTCGGTTTGCCGATCGGATATTCGAGGGCGTAGGCAGATGTGGAGAGGAAGGCGAGAGTGGGGAGTGTCCAGAGCCAGCGAAAGGGTGTCATCGTGCTGTTTCCCGAGAGATGATGAAGAGTGGGTTTGTTCATGAATGATAATCAATCTCATCGCATGATACTCACTTGCGGCCGGCAGGCAAGTGGCACTCGGTCGCATCACCCTCATTTCAGGGAAGGGCACCGTTTCGAAACGCTGATTCAGCTCGGCTGCAGAGCGTAGTGCTCGGGCTGGACAAGCCCTTCCAGACGGCCCAGCTGAGGAAAATCCACTCGGCTCAGAACATCGTTCATGGTCATCCGGTTGCGAGCGATATTCAGTACCACTCTGATCCGCTCGGGCTGACCCTGCTGGTCCAGCTCCATCACCCAGGCGAGAAAGCCCCGCGAGAATCTGATCAGGCTACCGATGGGGTAGAAGCCGTGCCGTTGGATGTAGCGGGTGACCCACCACTTGTCGAAGCGGTCGGGACGATTATAGAGGAAGCGGTAGGCTTCTATGGCGGTATAGGACTGGCGGTCGCCGCGGGGGCGCCGCATGGCATCGAGGGCATCGATCACGCTGGCCATGCGGGTGACCGGGGTCAGTGCTTCAGCGGTCAGACCATGCGGATAGCCGCTGCCATCGAGGCGTTCATTGATGCAGCCGACAATCTCGTGACACAGGGTGGCATCGAGCCACGCCACCGGGGCGAGGGCCTCGATCATGATATCGACATGGCGACGCAGATAGTGCTTCTGCTCTTCTGTCAGCTGGCCTTCCAGACTGGTCAGCTCCTCGCTGATCAACATCGCCTTGCCCATGTCGTGCAGCAGGGCGGCCATCACCGCTTCCCGGACCCGGTCGGCATGCTCGGTTTCCGCCAGCATCAGATCGGCGAGATGGCCGGCAACGGTCAGCGAGTGCTGAATCCATTGCGGCTCTTCATCCATGCAGCAGAGGGCGTACAGGAACACCGGGCGATTCTTCTTCAGCAGTCTCAGCAGGGTGGTGGCGCCATTGTGCAGGGTGTTGGCCGGGATCGGTTGCTGGTTCAGCAGTGCCAGATGGGCGATGTGCAGCTGGCGTGCCACCTCGCGGATGGCCGTCACCATGGGCTGGCGGTCGCCTCGGCCACTCTGGCGACGCTGGTAGCCACTGCGTTGATACCCTGGCTCATCGGCTATAAACAAGGGCGAGGGCCAGGCCATGCGGCCGCCTTCGCCGGTTCGATAGGTCCCTTCGCGTTCCACTTCGTTGATGAAGTAGATCAGGCGATTTTCATCCCCGGAAGCCAGCTCGCGAAAGGCGACCCCCACGGCCGCAAAGTGCGAACGTCCGGCCGGGCGAACATGGCGGACCTGGCCGGCAATTTTCAGCTGGGCGCCATTCGGGAAAGTGATGGCAATTTCCGGCAGCCATATATCGCGGCGAAACGGCGCACTGTGACTCAGTGGTACTTCCAGCTGACAGCCGCTGGCGGAGAGATCACGAATCCCCGCTTCAATGGCAGGTTGATCGGTAAATATCCTGACTCGGACGCTGGCCTGCATGCCTCGAATGAAGGGCATGCGCACATTGCGTCGTTTGGAGCTGGTAGACATTCGACCGGGAAAATGACACCGCAGCTCCAGAGTGTCAGCGTTGCGGTGGGCGGCGAGCACTTCGAAGGCGTCGAATTGCAGCGCCTCGGAGGCGGTTTCGGCGCGCAGGATCAGATCGGTCAGATTCAGCTCACTGGCATCGAGCGCCTGGGCATCTGTCAGCGCAAGTGTCAGCGTATTGTGCTCCGGCTCGATCTGGCTGATCGAGGCGGGAAAGGCGATTGCCGCCGCAGACAGGGTGATCGACAGCACATGCGTCTCATCGCTCAGCGACTCGACCACCGTGGCGATATGATGGGTATCGCTGATTTCTATCTGCTGGCGAGGCTGACTTTCGCGCGTCTCCATGACATCGTCCGTGGCTTGCGGGGCAGGGGGCGACAAAGACCCCGAACAGTTTTATCGGCCGATGACAGCAGTACTTTAAACGCCGGGTAAACGATTATTGGGTCGACCAGCTCCTGCCACCGGAGGGTGTCTGTCCGGTGGGACATTGGATGCCGCTGGTGGAGTATTCCACCGAACCATCGGGATGTCGGCAGACTTTGGCGCCTCCCCGGGATTGGCCGTCATACCCCTTGAGGCGATAGCTGTCGGGGATATGGTTCGAGCGCCAGTGCTCGAGCTGGGAAGGCGGCAGCACCACGCCGATGTCGACATCACGACGGGGGTCGAAATGACGATAGCCGTGCGTGCCGAAGTGACGATGTCTCGGTTGTTTCCAGGTGGGGCGCTCGAGCGGCGATGCGGGTGGCAGTATGCCTCCCTCGGTGACCACGACCTGCTGGGCGCTCGCCTGAAGGGGCAGCACAAGCAGCAGAGCAGTCAGCAGCGATAGACCGTAACGGTGGGAGGGACCCGATGACATCGGCATGGTGTTCTCCATGAAGAGTGACCGTCGAACGAGGGCGGTCCATGAGTGCATGATCGGCCGCCGCGGGCGCACCTTGAGCCTGAATGGCCGCGATGGTCTGCCATGATCCGCAAAGGGACATGTTACCCTGGCGCATGGCGCTGCGTGACGCCGTGAAAGTCTACGTCGGAAATTTCTCATGAATGTGCAATCTCCCCAGTCGGAACCTCTGTGGCAGTGGCGTTATCGATTGAGCCTGGCCCATCACCGTGGGCTGCTGTGGCTGTCGGGGTCACCGCACTGGACGCGACAGCAGGCCCGGTTACTGGCCGGGGAAGCGCATGTGCTCTGGGTCGGGGGACAGCCACCGGCAGATGGCGGGATCGAGGCACTCGCTCCGGGGCAGGCCCGGTCACGGCTGGGGGGCGAAAATGATCTGGTGGTGTTCGATGCGCATGACGACCAGGGCAGTGGATTCGATCCTGATGCCTTTGGCGCACTGGCGGGCACCGTGCGCGCTGGCGGCCTGCTGTTGCTGCTCACGCCTGCACACTGGGGCAGTCGGGCCGATGCTGATCACCTCCGGCTCTGCGACGAGGCAACGCCACCTGAGACGCTGAGTCCGCGCTACCTTGCGCGACTGGCGCGGCTGCTGAGGCACTCGCCCAAAGTGGCCCGCTGGCAGCAAGGGGAGGCCACGCTTCATCTGCCGGTCGTGGCGGAGGCCTCCAGACCGGGCGACCAACCCACTGATACGGACTGCCTGACAGCGGATCAGGCCGAGGCCGTACGACTGCTGGGGCGGTTGAGGCGTCGGCGGCCACTGGTGCTGACCGCCGATCGCGGCCGCGGCAAGAGTGCCGCGCTTGGCATCGCTGCGGCCCGGCGACTGCAGGCGGGCGAGAGAGAGCTGCTGGTCACTGCGCCACGCCCGGCAGCGGTTGAACCGCTGTTCGAACGCCTGATGGCACTGCTGCCCACCGGGCAGCGTGAGGGCAATGCGTTCTGCTGGCCGTCGCCGGATGGCACACTTCACCAGGTGCGCTTCATTGCCCCTGATGCGCTGACCGAACAGCTCGAGAGCCTGGGGGGCGCGGGCGCCACACTCCTGGTCGATGAAGCGGCCGCACTGCCGGCACAGCTGCTGACCCGCTGGCTCAGGGCCTTTCCACGCATCGTCTTTGCCACCACCGTGCATGGTTATGAAGGCAGTGGGCGCGGCTTTGCCCTGCGCTTTCGTGATCAGCTTGATCGCCATGCGCCGCAGTGGCGCCATTTTGAAATGACAATCCCGGTGCGCTGGGCGCCCGAGGATCCACTGGAACAGCTCACCGCCGAACTGCTCTGTCTGGATGCGACCGTGACGCCGCTGCCGTGGCCTGTCGAGCTGGAAGCCGTGACGACTCGCCGGCTGGATCGCGACGATCTGGCGCATCACGAAGCTGAATTGCGACGCCTGTTCGGCCTGCTGGTACAGGCCCACTATCGCACCACGCCGGCTGATCTGCGCACTTTGCTGGTGGCGCCCGGGGTCAGTCTGGAGGTGATCGAGCAGCAGGATGTATTGCTGGGCGTGGCGGTATGCAGCGATGAGGGCGGCTTTGAAGCGTCCCTGGCCGAACGGATCGCCCGGGGCGAGCGGCGACCGCGCGGGCATCTGCTGCCACAGTCGCTGGCGGTGCATGCTGGTGTGCAAGAAGCTGCCGAGCAGCGCTGGCGTCGTGTAATGCGGATTGCCGTCCATCCCGAGGCTCGCCACGGCGGTCTCGGACAGGCACTGTTGCAAGCCGTCGCCTGCCGGGCCCGCGACGAAGGGATAGCACTGCTGGGGGCAAGTTTCGGTGCCGAACCCGGGTTGATGCGCTTCTGGCAGCGGGCGGGATTTGCGCCGCTGCGCCCTGGGCTGACGGCGGAAACCTCCACCGGAGAGCATGCGCTGATGGTGGCGCGTGCGCTGACGACTGAGGGTGAGACGCTGCTGGCGGCGCTGCAAGACGCACTGCGTGAGCAGTTGGGCGAGCTGCTGCTGATTGAGCTGGCTGGGCTCGATCCCGGTGTGGCGGCCACGCTGCTGGCGCAGGTCGCCGTGACGCCCGACCCCCTGACTTCAGCTGAGCGCACTCGCCTGACACGTTTTACGCAGGGTCGCGCGCCGCTGGTGCCGGTGCGACCGCTGCTGCGTCGTATCCTGTTGATGGCGCTGATCAGGCACGCACAAGACGCGACTACGAGCGAAGATGACTCGATACAGCTGGCCTCATTGACCGGTGTGCTCTGGCAGGGACGCTCGCTTGACTGGCTGGCCTCGCAGCACGGACTGGCCGGACGGCAGGCAGCGCTGGACTGGTTGCGGGCACGCAGCGGCGAATTGACGGTGTCACCTGTCTGAGTGGGCGGGGCTGATGATGCCTGCGGGATGGCGTATTCTGACATCACCATGGCTGGCACACGGTTGTCGGCCTGTCCAGTCACCCATACCGGTAGCCAGGAGACGGCGTGAACGAACATCTCGAAACCATGGAACCGACGCTGCTGTGGCGTCACTTTCGCACCTTCTGCAATACCCCACGCCCCTCGGGCAAGGAAGAGGCCCTGGCCAGGAAGATTGAAGCCTGGGCCGATGAGCGCGGGCTTCACCACGAGCGTGACGAGGCCGGCAATCTGCTGCTGCGCAAGCCGGCCTCGCCGGGATATGAGCAGGCATCAGGTGTGGTGTTGCAGGGCCATCTCGACATGGTTTCCCAGGCCGCTCCCGGCGTTGAGCATGATTTCGAGCGTGATCCCATCGAAACTCATGAGGAAGGTGGCTGGCTGCACGCACGCGGCACCACCCTGGGGGCCGACAATGGCATTGGTGCGGCCGCCGGACTGGCGATTCTCGATGATGAGCAGCTCACTCACGGGCCGCTGGAAGTGCTGCTGACGGTCGAGGAAGAAGCGTCACTGGTCGGCGCCATCAAACTGCGCGAACAGTGGCTGCAGGGTCGTCTGTTGCTCAATCTCGACTCCGAGGATGAGGGACAGGTCTATATCGGCTGTGCCGGTGGGGCGAGCGTTTCGACCGAGGTCACGTTCGATGAAGCCCCGCTGGGCGAGGGCATGGCCGGCCTGAAGATTGGTGTCCATGGGCTTCAGGGCGGCCACTCCGGGCTCGATATCCACAAGGGGCTGGGCAACGCCAATCGGCTGCTGGCCCGGCTACTCAACCATCTCGCTGTCGAAGGGCTGCAACTGGCCGATTACGACGGTGGCACCATGGGCAATGCCATCACTCGTGAGGCGTGGGCGACGGTAGCGTTCCCCCGAGACCGGCTCGATTACGTGACCGATGAGATCGAGCGCTTCGGCCGGCTGTATCGCGAGGAGCTGGAAGGCGTCGATGAGGGGGTGACGGTCAGCCACGAGCCGGCTGCACCTGACCGGGCGGTTGCCGCTGATGACAGCCGCCGGATCGTGGGGGTCATGCATGCCCTGCCCTACGGTGTGGCGGGGATGAGCCGCTCCGCGCCAGGCGTGGTGGAAACTTCCAACAATATGGGCATCGTGCGGCTGGCGCAGGGGAAATTCCGGCTACAGCTGATGGTGCGCTCGCTGCGTGACAGCGCCCGTGACGAACTGGTGGCGCGGTTGTGCACACTGTTGACCCTCACCGGCTTCGAGCCCCACACCAACCAGGGCTATCCGGGCTGGACCCCGGATCCGCAGGCGCCACTGCTGGCACGATTCGAGCGGGTGCACGAAGCGACCACCGGCGAGGCACCCGAGGTGAAGGTCGTCCATGCCGGGCTGGAGTGCGGCCTGATCGGGGCCAAACACCCCGAAATGCAGATGATCTCGTTCGGCCCCACCATCCGTGGCGCGCACTCGCCGGATGAGCGGGTTGATATCGGCGCGGTGCAGAACTTTTACGCCGTGCTGCGAGCGATGATCGAGGATCTCGCGCAGCAGTAACCGCCGTTCAGCGACCCGGTGCCTGAGCCGCGTCGGGTCGCTGGCGCTGCCTGCTGAGTCACCAGGCCGGGCCCGCCCTCGGCAGTCATGGGCGAAACTTTAGGGTGAAAGCGGAATAAGCCGCAAAATCCTGCCCATTCTCTCTCATGCCATTGCCCTGACTCATGCCAGGCTGTGCATCATCGAACGCTGTCGGTCCGTACCTGTCGTCGGCGGGCATCCGGCGCAGGTCGCTTGTGACAAGTCATGGAGAGAGGCATGGGGGTACAACGTTTCATCGGGATCAATGGGCGTGATGCCATGCGGCAGGTACGCGCCACGCTGGGCGATGATGCCCTGATCCTCTCCAATCGTCCGGTCGAGGGCGGCGTGGAGATCATTGCCATGCCGGAGCAGGATCACGCCCAGTCACTGTCGCAGTTCGAAACGCCACCACCGCCTTCGGACGAAACCCCGCCCTCCGAGCCTCCGCCCAGCGAGGCACCGGTGCCCGTGGAAGCGCCCGCACAGAGCGATCCGGCCCCGCCTGAACCGATACCGCCTTCCGGTGAAGACGACAGCACGCTCGGCATGATGCAGGCGATGAACCGCCAGTTGCTCGAGGAGATGCGCAGCATGCTGCGCGAGCAGGGTAACCCTGCGAGGCAGACGGCTGCCGATGCGCGTCAGCGGCTGGTGGGGGCATTGCGTCGACGACTGATCAATGCCGGTTTCAGCGCTGCGTTGGCCGGTGAACTGCTCGAAGGCCTTCCCGAGGAGCTGCTGACCCCACCGGAGGACGAGCAGGATGAGGCGGCGACCGCGCCGCTGATGGCCTGGCTGGTGCGTCAGCTGGGCGAGCGATTGACCACCCTCGATGACGAGGGCGAGCTGTTTGACGAGGCCGGCGTGTTCGCCCTGGTGGGGCCGACCGGGGTGGGCAAGACCACGACCACTGCCAAGCTGGCGTCGCGTTATGTGATGCGCCATGGTCCCAAAGAGGCGGCGCTGGTGACCACTGACAGCTACCGGATCGGCGCCGCCGAGCAGCTGCGTATTTATGCCCGGCTGCTGGGGGTGGAGGTGCATGCGCTTGATGCCGAAGGTGATCTCGGCGCCCTGCTGGAACGCCTGGCCCAGCCGCGTCGGGCTCTGCTGTCGCGGGGGGCCGGTAAACGCATGATGGTGATCGATACCGTTGGCATGAGTCAGCGCGATCAGCGTCTGATGGGCGAAATCGCCCGCCTGGGCGCCTCTACGGTACCGACGCGGCGGGTACTGGTGCTCGATGCCGCTCGCCATGGTGACACTCTGGAGCAGGTCATCGATGCCTGGCAGCAGGCTTCGACCCGAGCCGGCGCGCCGCTGTGGGGCTGTATTCTGACCAAGCTCGACGAGGCGGCACGACTGGGCAGCGTGCTGGATGTGGTGATTCGCCATCGTCTGCGACTGTGTTATGTCTCCCGCGGTCAGCGCGTGCCCGAGGACCTGGAACCCATTGATGGGGAGGCACTGTTGCGTGAGGCCCTGTCGCTGGATCAGGCCTCTCCCTTTGCCTTCGATGAGGTCGATCTGGCGGCACATCCCCAGGAGAGCCGCCAGCGTTCGCTCTCGCGTGATGTGTTGCGTGAGGGCAGTGCGCTGGAAGCCACTTTTGAAACATTGCGCACCCACAATCTCGGTATGACCCTGCTGGAGCAGGGCTGGCGGCAGGCCGATCGTGATGCGGGCAGTGAGGGCCGCTCCGGATTTGCCCGGCTGATGGCGGCGACGACCCAGCAGACGTTGTTGGCCAGTAGTGATCGGCCTCATGCGCTCTGGTGGTCGAAGGAGAGCTCGGTCAGTGGGGCGGATCAGATGATGCCGCTGGTGACGCTGGATCAACATGGCATGCCTCAGCCGCTGGTGTGGCCGCGGCATGCGCTGCCGGCCGGGGCGCCCGAGCAACTGGCCTGGGCTGAACAACTGGGGGTGGAGTGGCAGCTTTTGATGCAGTTGCCGGATATTGTCGAACTTGATCGACTGGATGGGCAGGGCTGCGCCTGGCTGGCGCCGGTCAGCGGCAGCCGACGTGTACTGCATGGCGGCGCGCGTCAGCCGCTGTCGAAGTTGATGGCGCTGGGCGAGGCGGACGAGCCAATCATGGTGCGCCACCAGGGGAAGCGGGCGGCGCTGCAGCTGACCCGGCTGGAGGTTACCCTGACACCGAATCGCGAGGCCTCGCATGGGCTGCCGGTTACGGCCTGGTATGGAGAGCTGCGTGATCCGGATGAGGGGCGTCGACTGGCGCGTCGTTACTGGCTGGGCACCAGCCGGACGGGGCGTGATGCTGTCTCTCGGATACGCTGCTCGCTGGCACTGGAGCAGTTGCCACTGCTCACCCGTCAGGCATGGCAGGCACTGGAGGCACGCGGCATGGCGCGCGCTGATCGCGAGCAGCGCTGGCAACTGGCCGCGGCACTGGCATCGTTGGCGTTGCGGCTGGGTCTTGAGGAAGCCGACTGGGCCATGGACGTACGGGCGCGCCTTTCACGAGTGGCGCAGCGGCGTTGCGGCCGGCGTCCGAAAGCGCTGCTGGAAGGCCTGCTGGATGCCTTCAATGCCCGCGAGGCTCTGAGTCGCGCAGGCGCGGTACAGCCGATTACGGCAGCGGCTTCGGCATGAGCGATCAGGCCGCAGGACTGAGGGCCTGGCATCAGCGCCAGCGCAGTGCGACACCGGCCACCCCGGTGGTGGTGCTGGGAGATCCGACCACTGATGAAATCGATCGGGCGCTGGCGACGCTGCCCAGCCCGGGCGGCCAGGGCTGGAGACCGGTGACGATCGAGGCAGCGGGCGGCGGCTATCGACTGCTATGGTTTGATGCCTTCTCCTCTGATGTCGCCGAGATCTACCGCTTGCTCAAACGTTTGCCCGGTGAGTATTCGCAATCACCGGTGCTGCTTCTGGTCAGCGCCGAGCCGGATGCGGCGACGTCGCAAATGCTCTCCAATCTGATGGAGACCGCCCATCGTTTTCTCGGGCTGACCCTGACCCGCGACAGCGCGCGCTGGCTGGCGGCCCATCGCTGAATGTCCTGTCATCGGCTGATGGGGTAGACGGCTCGGCAGTTTGATGGAATACTTCGCAGCCTCAGTATTAACGACAAATGCATTCTCCATTCATCCTGCCGACGGATGGCACTGCCGGGCGTTCACGAACGGCAGGCCGGCGGACTCTCTTCATGCAACGCATACCTTTCGATCACTGGCTGCTGGCACTGCGGACGGTACTGGCTGTCTGGCTGGCCCTTTATGTGTCATTGCGACTGGATCTCTCCCAGCCCGCCTGGGCGATCCTGGCGGTCATGATCGTGACCCTGCAGCCGGTCATGTTTACCGGCGGTACGCCGCCGATCGGCATCATTATCGGCCGCAGTCTGGCGCGCTTCTTCGGTACCCTGTTCGGTGCCATCGCCGGACTGGTGCTGATTGCCTGCTTTGCCCAGCAGCCCATGCTCTATCTGCTCTTTGCAGGGGGGTGGCTGGCGCTGTGTACCTATTATGTGATGCTCGAGGCGGATGAAACGGTCGCCTATGTAATGATGCTCAGTGGCTATACCGCGACGCTGGTATCGCTGACCGCCATTGGCACCGGGGTTGATCAGATCTGGTCGGTTGCCCTGTCGCGCTTTACCGAAACCTCGGTGGGTATTGGCGCAGGGTTGTTGATGCATATCGTGATTGCCCCACGCTTCGGTAGCCGCAGCCTGCCGGAGGCGTTGTCCACACTGCTGAGCGAGGCGGCCGGTGATAGCCTGGTGGCGCTGGAGGGTGAGCGTTCACGGGAGACTCGGGATCGGCATTTCACGGCGCTGCTCGGGCACTATCAGCAGTTCGAAAAACTCTGTGGCCTGACCCGGCGTGAAACACGCCGTTATCGGCAGTTCATTCCGGCTCTGGATCGCTTTGCCAGCGACAGTCTGGCACTGATTACGGCTCTGCGGGAGCTGGATGAGGCGCTGCGCCGATTGCGGGCGCGGCCAGGGGGCGAAGACCGGCTCGCGCAGCTGACCGAATACGTCACCCCGCTATTGCATGACATTCGTCACCGACCCGACGGTGAGCCCGCCACCCGGCTGGCGCTGCCCGAGTTCGACTGGTCGCAGGCGGTGCAGGGAGATGCCGATCTGCGCATTGATGCCGAACTGGTTCATCAGCGGCTGAATGAGGTGCTGGGGCTGTTGCAGCATGGACGGCGGCTGCGACATGCGCTGGATAACCCTGGCCAGTCACGCGTCAAGAGTCTGCCCCGGGAGCGGCGTCCGCGCGCTCCTCATAACGAGCATTTCGTGGCTCGCTACAACGCGCTGCGGGTCTTTATTGCCTTCGAGCTACTGGGACAGTTCTGGATTCACAGTGGCTGGCACTCGGGCTATCTGGCCATGATGCTGCTGAGCGTCTTCACCGTGCTCTTTGCCCGGGCGCCCAACCCGGCGGCGATCGTCTATCAGTTCATGTGGGGGTCGATTGCGGCAGTGGTGCTGGGCGGCATTATCCTCTTTCTGATCCTGCCGGTGATCAACGGCTTCCCGCTACTGGCGCTCACACTCGGCCTGCCGGTGATGATCGGGACCCTGGTCACGCCCTATCCCCGCTGGTCATTGCTGGGGCTGTCCGGGGCCGTGACG
This sequence comes from Kushneria phosphatilytica, assembly GCF_008247605.1. Lineage (NCBI taxonomy): Bacteria > Pseudomonadati > Pseudomonadota > Gammaproteobacteria > Oceanospirillales > Halomonadaceae > Kushneria > Kushneria phosphatilytica. The sequence continues at coordinate 239,438 of NZ_CP043420.1, forward strand.
ATGATGACCCTGCTCAATCTGCATACCACCTACAGTTTTACACCGGCGCGCTACATCAACGGTGGCCTGGCATCGATCATTGGCACCATTGTCACCATGATCACCTACTCGCTGTTTCGTCAGCGTACCCCTGCCGAGCGCATGGCCACGCTGCTGGAGGCGTACTGGGCGGGGCTGGCACGCATCGCCGGCACCCGGTGGCTGCCCAATCGGGCACGGCTGGAGAGCCGGCTCTATGATCGTCTCGGTCGGCTGGTGGCGCTGGGAGGAAACGAGCAGTGCCTGCGTGAGGCCATCGATCTGCATGCGCTGGCGCTATGCGTCTGGCGGCTGCGTCATCTGCGCAACACGCTGGGAGAACATCAGACGGCCATCGAAACCTGGCTGCGTGAAGTCAGCGCCCAGCTGGAACGAACGTCACGACATGAGCCGGCACTGTGGCATCGTTTCGCCGCCCAGGCCGAGGCGTGGGCCGCCCGACTGCATCATGAAACACAGCTGCCGGTGGCAGTCATCGGGGAGCTGGTCATGCTGGCACACCTGATGCGAAACGCACCCGGTACCCGATTGGAAGCGGACAGTCGTCGGGGCGCCACCACCGGCGCAACAGTCGCCGGGGGAGAGGCGTAATGTTCGACGAATGGGCCTTCATGGGGTTTCTGATACCGCCGCTGGCCGTGCCGGTCTTCGTGGCGCTGGCGCTCTATCTGCTCACCCGGCGACTGCTCGTGCGGCTGGGGTGTTATCGCTGGCTGTGGCATCCCGCACTGGTGGATGTCGCACTTTATGCATTATTGCTGTGGGCAGTACTGGCGCTCTCCGGTGCGCTGCCCATTGCCGGTACCGGAGAGGGATAAAATGATGGCCTTGCCCCTGAAACTGCGACGCATGCTGCGCATTCTGCTGACCGTGGTCATAGTCCTGGCCGCGCTGCTGGCTGTACGTCAGATCTGGCAGCACTACATGCATGACCCCTGGACCCGTGATGGTCGTATCCGCGCCGATGTCATTCATCTGAGCACGGATGTCTCCGGGCTGGTAGGCACCATCAGCGTCAGGGACAACGACTTTGTCCACCAGGGCGATGTGCTGTTTACCATTGATCGACAGCGCTACCAGCTGGCACTGGATCAGGCACAGGCCAATCTCGAACAGCTCGGTCAGGAGCGTGATGAGGCGAAGGCCAACTACGAGCGGCGGCGTCGACTGCAGAATTATGTCTCCGACGAGGATCGCCAGAACGCCCGCTTTACCATGCTGGCCGACGAGGCGGCGGTGCGTCAGGCGAGGGTCAAGGTCCGTCAGGCGAAGCTTGATCTTGAGCGTGCCACGGTTGAGGCACCGGTGGATGGCTATATCACCAATCAGCATCTGCGGGTCGGTGAGTATGTCACCGCCGGCAGCAATGCCATGACGCTGGTCGATGCACACAGCTTTTACGCGCTGGGCTACTTCGAGGAGACCAAACTTTCCCGGGTTCATGTCGGGGCCCCGGCGCGGGTGCAGTTGCTCTCCAGCGATCAGCCGATTCGTGGTCATGTGGAAAGCTATGCCCACGGCATTACCGATAACAGCCTGAGCAGCCAGTCCGGTGCTCAATCCAGTGGTCTGGCTTCGGTGAATGCGTCATTCGACTGGGTGCGTCTCTCCCAGCGTATCCCGGTAAGGATTGCGTTCGATCAGGTGCCCGAGAATATCAAGCTTTCCAATGGGCTGACGGCGACCATTTATCTGGATGCCGGTGCGGCCGCGCGCAATGACTTTCCTGACTGGCTCAAGCCGTTGCGCCATCTGTGGGAAGCGCTGATCAGCATTTGAGTCGATTCTGATAAAAGCACTTGTTGTCTTGCAGGGTGTTTAAAAACGCACCCTCATGATCAGCATGGCGGGTTGACCCTGGTGGCGGCTGCACAGGTACGCGGCTTTTATCCTGTGGCTACCAGGATGGCTATGGCAGGGCCGCTGTGCCGGTCATGGAGGACCGGTAATTTCAGTCTGGGGAATACAATATCTTTTAATGTATGTCTTTAATATCCGGCGAGTTTCTATTCCCGGTTGATACCATCAGCAGCATACGCAGTATCCTTGCGCTCGGTCACTTTCCCGGAAGAGGAAGACACGACTCCTGAATTTTCGATGTCAGGAACAGAGGTTCCAACCAGCCAATCACTATTCGAAGATGCTCTGATAGCGCCCAACAGGAAGAGAAGCGCCAGAAGGGTCAGTGTTAGATAGATGATGAGAATGGTCAATGTAACACCCCCGATTTTTAATTGATGCAGGAATGCAGTGCGAATTGAACCCGGCGATTTTTCTGAAACAGAAAACAATACTCTGTATTTCAAACGTTATGCCGTTCCGACCTTTTATTATAAAACGATGTTTCTGTATTATTTAATGTAGCTGGGCGGCGCGTTGTATTAATTTTTCATTTTATAAAAAATAACCGTAAATTGATTCTTCAGTTTTAAATCTTTGGTCGTAAGGTTTGACCTTTTCCCTGTTTTTTTAAACCTCTGGTATGAGTCTCGCATTGCTTTTGCACATTGCCGGGTGTTATCAGCACCCGCGCCGGATTGAAGATATGCCAATTGTGCTTTTCGTTTGTATGCCTCTTTTTTTGGCGTCCCTGATGAGTCTATCTTTCAAAGAGTGCGGCTCGCCCGTATGAGTTCGAAGAACAGCAGCTGGCTTTATAAGTAAGCGTCATGAAAAAAGTCCGGGTCGATAATCGACCTGATTTTTCATCATGCCAAAAATATTACCAGCGTACGCCTTTGGCCCATTATTTCCGGGCTTCAGGCAGTCACCGAACATTATCCGAACAAGGGATTCGGCCTAGGGGATAGCCTGAGGATTGACACAATGCAAATGACCTTTCAATCAAGCTATGGCAGGCTGCGCCACTCTCGATGGTATGAACGGATATTGCTGAGTTTCCGTACCAATCTCGTGTTGGGCTTTATACTCACCACGATCGTACCGGCTTTTTGGGAATGGGGAAGGGACTGGAATGCCCTGGGGGCGGTGACCACTATCGTGGCGAGCGGTATCGCTTATCTGGTGGCGATTAGTGCGGTACATGCCATTTCCCGTTTTCCCGGAACTTCCGCCTTTTTTTATATACTACCTTTCATGACAGTAGCCTACCTTTTGATGGGCATACTGCTGGCGGCTTGCCAACTCGCCTTTTCCCCGGAACCCATGATCGTTTCGTATGTGATTTCACTGGTGGCTGTTTACACTGGTTATCTGATCGGAAATCGTTATCGTGTGCGCAAGATCGCAATTGTACCCAGAGGACGGGTTGAGGATTTCTGTAAACAGCACGTTGTAGATTGGCGTTGGTTAAGGGAGCCTGACCTGAAGGATTTGCGTGTTAATGGTATTGTTGCAGACCTGAAAAGTGAGATGACGCCTGAGTGGCAGCGTTTTCTGGCAGATTGCATGATTCGGCGTATTCCCGTTCATGATGCCCAGCGTTTTCATGAAGAGCTGACTGGCAAGGTAGGGCTCGATCATATTTATCAGAATCCGTATGGATTGCTGGTGACCAATAATAATTATGAAATTTTCAAGAGAGCTGTCGATTTTTTTGTAGCGCTGCTGATGCTGCCAGTGATTCTACCTGTAATTGGTATTGCTGCCGTGTTAATCAAGCGTGATGATCCGGGTCCCATATTCTTCAGACAGACAAGGTCGGGGTTTCAGGGGCGTGAGTTTGATGTTTACAAATTACGCAGCATGTATGTAAATCCGGGTGATCAGACACCTACGGCCGATGGAGAAGATCCCAGGATTACGCGTATTGGCAAAAAACTGCGCAAGTATCGAATTGATGAGTTGCCACAGCTTTTCAACGTGTTGAAAGGCGATATGAGTCTTATCGGGCCTCGCCCCGAAACACCTTCGTTGACAGCAGCTTATGAAAGAGACATTCCTTTTTTCCGCTATCGACATGTGGTGCGTCCGGGAATCACCGGATGGGCACAAATAGAGCAGGGATACGTTTCTGAAGTAGAGGGATCAAAACGCAAGCTTGAATACGATTTTTACTACATCAGGAATTTTTCCTTCTGGATCGATATCCTGATTCTGATACGCACTATAAAGACAGTATTTACCGGCTCAGGTGCCCGTTAGGTCCTGTCTGAAAATTACTGCGCTCGGCAATACGGCGTTAAAATTCGGCTCAAGATGCTCATTTGCACGGTGTGAACGGGCACGCCAGCCCGGTCGTGCCTTCGCCGTTTTTTTGCCTTGCCTGGCCATCGCTCGACGGCTTTTCAGACAGGGTCTGGGACGCATGGTTGACGTTTCAAACAGGCAGAGGTCAGTTAGGCATTATCGACTCTGAAAGACTGTTGATAGTGCATCGGGCGGTGTCGTTATCGGAACTTCCTTGGCAACTACGGCAAAGCCGCGCCTCTGTTGCCGGCATGAGCTGCCTTGACTGAGGCATTCAATGCAGGCGTCTGACCTTCGTCGTGAGATTTGGCTGCATCCTGTGCAGTGTTACGCGCTTGAGTACCACCTGATAGGCATCGGGAGGCTGCAGACAGGTCTGCAAGGCAGTGTGACGGGTGACTGGCAGGGGCAGAAGTCGGCAAGGCCTTGATGGACCTGCCAGCATGGGCGCCGATAAGCGATATAAGTCGCTGTGCAGGGCGGAAGGTCAACCAATCAAACGAAAACGCCACGGTGCATCGCGATCCACTGGCTCGGCGTAGTCGATACCCACTCGTGGGCCGGTGCGCACCGCACTGTCTGACACAGGCGTGCCGGCTGCAAACCAGAGTCCCTGGCCGCTGCAGAGATCGGCGCGATTGAAGGCCGAGCGGGTGATGCCCAATGCCTGGGAGAGCTTGCCCGGCCCGTTGCCCAGCTCGCGTCCGGCGCGGCCATTGCGTCGGGCGATCATTGCCGCTTCACCGTGGACCGGCACGATGGCGCGCAGCAGCACCGCACCCGGCTGGCCATCGGCGTCGGTGACCACATTGAGCAGTTCATGCAGGCCATAGATCAGATAGACATAGGCGTGTCCGGGCGGGCCGTAGAGCACTCCGTTGCGCGGCGTGCGCCCGCGCGACACATGGCAGGCGCTGTCGCGCTCGTCGCCGTAGGCTTCGGTTTCGACAATCCGCGCAATCAGCATGCCTTCAGCGCTGTCATGCACCAGCTCACGACCCATCAGGTCGCGCGCTACCGTGAGCGAGTCGCGGGCAAAGAAACTGCGCGGCAGTGGTGTCGGGCGAGCGTCGGGCTCCTGCATGCGTGGCTCCGTAACGCGGAAGGTGAGTCGTTTCAGTGGTCGATGAGGCGAAAGCGCCGCGGTGCATCGCGATCGATCGGATCAGCGTAGTCGATACCGATGCGCGGCCCGGTGGTCACGGCACACTCTGTTATCGGTTCGCCGGCGGTGAAAAAGAGCGCGCCCTGGCAGCAGAGATCAGCACGGTCGAAACACGCACGCTCGATCCCCATTGCCCGGGTCAGCTTGCCGGGGCCATTGGCCAGTTCGCGTCCGCTGCGACCACTGCGCCGGGCCACCATCAAGGCCTTGCCGGCCAGCGGTGTCACGGCCCGAATCAGTACGGCACCGGGTGTACCCTCGGGGGCGACGACCACATTGAGCAGCGTGTGACCGTAGACGCAGTAGACATGTCCATGACCCGGCGGACCGTAAATGGTGGCATGTCGCCGTCGACTGCCCCGGGCAGCGTAGCAGGCGCTGTCCGCTTCGGTGCCGTAGGCCTCGGTTTCGGTGATCCGGCCCACCAGCAGTCCGTCGGCACTGTCATGGACCAGTTCGTGGCCCAGCAGATCGCGCGCGATCCGGTCGGGATCACGATCGAAAAAGGCCGTGCCGAGGGCGCGCCCCCTGAGTGTCGCAACATCGACCATCCGTGGCGGCCGGCTCAGGGCGCCAGCAGATAGCCGCTGCGATGACTGTGATGCCCGGCAATGTCGGCCACAATCATGCCGCGGGTGGCCATGCGTCGCTGGCTGCGAGCATACATCATGCCTCCCTGAGGCGCGCGCAGTGCGTGCACCGTGTCATCGATCGGATCGATGATCTCGGCGAGCAACTGATCCTGTTCGACCACATCGCCGGGTGTGGCATGAAAGACCAGTACGCCAGCGGCCGGTGCCTTGAGAAAGTCCATGGCTGCCAGCTCGGTCGCCGGATAGCACAATTCGGGCAGTACCGGAGCGTCGCCATCAATCAGGCCGGCGTGCATCAGCCAGTGAATGATCGCCTCGGCATCCCGCTCGGCCAGTTCATGGCTGACATCGTCCTGCCCACGTAATTCGAGAGTGATCGACTCGCTGCCATAGGGGATCGGAAAGCGGTCGCCGAAGCGCGTACGCAGCTGCTCCCATACCAGTGTGAAGCACTCATCGAATGACTGGCCGCCGGAATCGGTCGCCAGCATGCTCGCCTTCGAGCCGAAGTAGCGTGCCAACGGCTCGAAGGTCGGCCAGGCGGCGGGCGTGGTATAGAGATGCTCGACGGCGTTGAAGTCGCAGTGCAGGTCAACGATGTAGTCGGACGCGAACGCCAGTTGCTGCAGGGTCAGTTGCATCGCGCCCAGCGCGGATTCCGGCGCGATGGCATTCAGTGCCGCGCCGAAGCGCTCACGAATGATGGTGCGGTTGTGCTCGGCATCATCGCTCAGCCGGGTCTCCAGACCCTCGGCAATGGTATCGACCACATCGATGAAGTGGCGGTTGAAATTGGTCAGGGTTTCCAGCTCGTAGCGTCCCAGCGGCGTATCCATCAGCTGCTGATCAAGGCCGATGGGATTGGCGACCGGTACGACACAGATACGCGCGTGCAATCGATCATGCGCTTCCAGCTCGGCAAGACGCTGTCGCAGCTTCCAGGCCACCAGCATGCCGGGTAGCTCGTCGGCATGCAGTGAGGCCTGAAAGTAGACGCTGCGCTCGGCGTTGGCCGGTCCATAGTGAAAGCTGTCGAGCTGGCGTCGGGTGCCGGGGGTTTGGCCCGGTAGCGGATGGCGGCGATGTTCCACAATAAGTCCTGTCGGGAATGCAAGGTAGGCGGCGAGCCGGCTCTGGCCGACTCGCACCGGGGAGGGTTACTGCTTCGCTTGTGGCGGGGTCGAAAGGTCGTAATCGAAATACTGATGCATCAGCTTGTCGAAGGTGCCATCGGCGTAGACATCGCGAATCGCCTGATTGAATTTTGCTGCCAGATCCTTGTCGCGTGGACGGAAGGCCATTGCGGCACCACGACCGAAGATCGAGGTGGGCGTCTTGATGGACGGTCCGACCTGCTTGAAGGGGGCGTCATCGCCGCGGAAATCGAAATTGGCAATCGCCAGCGGGAAGTCCTCGAAGGCCAGATCGATTCGCCCGGTCTTGAGATCGTTGTCGACATCCTCCGATGAGCTGTAGCGGCGGATATCGAGCACATCGCCATACTCCTGGGTCACGTAGACATCACGGATCGAGCCGCGTTGCACGCCGACTGATAGCCCTTTCAGCGAGGCCTTGTCGCTGATGTCGATATCGCTGTCACGCGGGGCAATCCAGACACTGGGCGTGTTGTAGTAGGGAATCGAGAACAGCACCTGGCGCTCGCGCTCCGGCGTAATCGCCATCGACGAAAGAATGGCGTCATACTTGCGCGCCAGCAGGCCGGGAATGATGCCATCCCAGGATTGCTCGACCCACTTGCAGTTGAGCTCGGCGTGCTCACAAAGTGCATTGCCGAGATCGATTTCAAAGCCCTTCAGCTGGCCATCCGGAGCGCGCTCGACAAAGGGTTTGTAGGGCACATCAATGGCGAGTCTGACGGTATCGGGGATGCGGGCCAGAGCCACTGTCGGCAGCATCATGGCGGTGATCAGTGTCGCGGTAAGAAGGCGTTTCATCGGGGTTCCTTGTTATGGGATCAACCTGCGTTGCGTGTCGTTGGCTTTCGTCAGCAGGACAAAAGGAACGAGGGCAGATCGCCATCCTCGCCCAGTGGGCCGGCTTTTTCCAGAGCGGGCAATGGCCGGCTTAGTGAAGCGTTGTGTGATGCTGTAGCATGTCCGACCAGAAGAGACGAACGCCCGGCGGAGCGTCCATGATCCCGTTTTTCACCGACACATCCGATGATGACAGCGCCCGGGGCTACGGTCGGCGGGGCGCCTGTCCGACACTGAGTGCGCCGATGGCAACCGGTGACGGCTATCTGGCCCGTCTGCCGCCGCTGCCACGCGGGCTCGACGTGGAGGAGACGCTCGTGCTGTGTGAAGCTGCCGAGCGGCTGGGTAATGGCATTATCGAGTTGACCCGACGCGGCAATCTGCAGCTGCGTGGTCTGACGGCGTTGACGGTGGGGCGGTTGCCCCGTGAACTGATGGGGCCCTCCGGCCACGCCTCGGCCTCGAGGCTGGGGCCCGAGCTGCTCGATCAGCGCGTGCCGGCGATCACGCTCGATCCGCTGATGAATCGTGATGGGGCGCTTGATGACACTGATCGGGCTGTGGTGGTTCGGCTGCGTGAGCGACTGCTGGCGGCCGGTGTTGAAGGTCTGGCGCCCAAGCTGGCGGTGGTGATTGATGCCGGTGGCGAGTGGGCCGGGCTGGATCAGCTGAGCGCTGATCTGCGTATTCGCCTGGCGCGTGACAGTGACGGCGAGCGACGCGGTTGGCTGGGCCTGGCCGGTGAGGCTTCAAGCGTGACCTGGCTGGGCGATATCGGTCTGGCACGACTGGCCGAAAGCGCCGAGGCGTTGCTCGAGGCGGTGGCTGCCTGTGGCACACAGGCCCGTGGCCGCGATCTGCTGGACCGATGCGCACCGCTACAGCTGTGTGACGTGCTGGGGTTGCGTCCGGCCATTGCCTGGGTGCGGGCGCAGCCGTCTGCGCGCCCCGTGGCGATGGCTGATCATCATCAGCTCGAGATTCACTGGCCGTTCGGTCAGATCGAGGCGACCACGCTACTACAGCTGACCCGGGCCGCGCGGCAGTGTGGTGCCGACACCTTTGCCCCGGCGCCGGGACGGCGCTGGCGGGTGGCGGGTAACGGCTCGCTGGATGTGGCGACGCTCGCCCGCCGGGCCCGGGCCCTGGGGCTGATTGTCGATCCCGACGATCCGCGTCTGGTACTGGAAACCTGCGTGGGGGCTGCCGGCTGCGCCAGCGGGCATCTGATGACCCGGTCGCTGGCAGCGGATATTGCCACAGCCGCCGCGCCACTGTGTGATGGCAGCGTCTCACTGCATCTGTCCGGCTGTGCCAAGGGATGTGCGCGGCCGACTCCGGCAACACTGACGCTGACCGGTACTCCCGATGGGGTGACGCTGGGGCTGGAAGCTCGCGCCGATGATTCGGGCCGGCTCGTGGTGTTGGCGTCCGAGCGGCTGCCGCAGGCAATGGCGCAGCTGGCCGAGCGGGTACAGCGGCGGCATCTTCATGGCGAAACCATGCGTGAAACGCTGGTGCGACTGGGTGAGGCACGGTTGGCAAGGTGGCTTTCGCAAGCCGATTGAACAATGACAGCTCCGCATGGCGGACAGTAGACAGGGCAGGGGCGCATGACGCAGAGCCTGAACGGTGAGTTCGATTACATCCGCGACGGGCGTGAGATCTACCGTCGTTCGTTCGCGATCATTCGCGAGGAGGCGGATCTCGAGCGCTTCAGCGCGCCCGAGGCCGAGATTGCCATTCGCATGATCCACGCCTGTGGGCTGGTTGAACTGGCCGGGCACATCGAGTTCGGTGGTGATGCAGCGGTCGTGGGGCGTCGCGTACTGCAAAGCGGTATGCCGATCCTGTGCGATGCCGAAATGGTGGATCGCGGTATTACCCGCAAGCGGTTGCCGGCCGACAACCCGGTTGTCTGCACGCTGCGCGACGAGCGCACACCCCAACTGGCGGCCGAGCTTGGCAATACGCGCTCGGCAGCGGCGCTGGAATTGTGGGGCATGCAGCTGGCCGGTGCCGTGGTAGTGATCGGCAATGCCCCAACCGCCCTGTTTCATCTGCTCGAGCGGCTTGAACAGGGGGCTCTGCCACGCCCTGCGCTGATTGTCGGCGTGCCGGTGGGGTTTGTGGGGGCTCGCGAGTCGAAGCAGGCCCTGGCCGAGAGCCAGCTGGGCATTCCCTTTATTACGGTGCACGGGCGTATGGGGGGCAGCGCCATCGCATCGGCCACTGTCAATGCTCTGGCGAGTGCGGCGTTATGAAACCGCTGACCGAGGCCGCCATTCCGAGTGGCGTTCGTCATCCCGAGGGGACGACAGGCCGGTTATTCGGCGTGGGCACCGGTCCGGGTGACCCGGAGCTGCTGACCCTCAAGGCCGTACGCGTGATCGAGCAGGCCGATGTAGTGGCCTGGTTTGCCAAGGCGGGCAATGTCAGCAATGCGCGCCGGGTGGTGGCCGAGCAGCTGCGCCCCGGTCAGCCCGAGCTGGCACTCTATTATCCGGTGACCACCGAACTGCCGCGTCATTCGAGCGCCTATCGTGATGCCATTACCGCCTTCTATGACGAGAGTGCCGTGCGTATCGCCGAGCATCTCGAACGCGGTGAGCAGGTTGCCGTGCTCTCCGAGGGTGACCCGCTCTTTTATGGTTCCTGGATGCATCTGCACGTGCGCCTGGCACCGCGCTATGCCACCACCGTGATTCCGGGGGTCAGTGGCATGTCGGGCGGTTGGTCGAGTGCCGGCCTGCCGATCTGCCAGGGCGATGATGTGCTCAGCATTCTGCCGGGGACGCTCGATGAGGACGGGCTGGTCGAGCGTCTAGGGCGCTGCGAGGCTGCCGTCATCATGAAGGTCGGGCGTAATCTGCCGACCATCCGACGGGCGCTGGCGCGCACCGGCCAGCTGGATCGGGCGCTCTATGTCGAACGGGCGACCATGGCAGGCGCCCGGAGTGTCGCGCTCGCCGAGCGTGACGATACCCCGGCGCCGTATTTCTCGATCGTGCTGGTGCCGGGATGGCACGAGTCGACCTACCGTCCCGAGGCACTACGCCACCTGCTGAACGAGGCACCGCAGGATGAGTGATGCGTCGACGCGCAGTGGCACATTATGGGTGATCGGGCTCGGCCCCGGGGAGTCTCATCTGCTGACGCCGCAGGCGCGTGAAGCGCTGGATGCCGCCGAGCGGCTCTACGGCTACGGCCCTTATCTGAATCGCGTGGTCGATGAACACGATCCGCGCCGAATGGCTTCCGATAATCGCGAAGAGGGTGCCCGTGCTCGTCAGGCGCTGACCGATGCCGCGGCCGGAGCCCGGGTGGCGATGGTGTCCGGCGGTGACCCTGGTGTCTTCGCCATGGCCGCGGCCGTCTGCGAGCAGATCGAACGCGGCCCTGCGCACTGGCGTACCCTGGAGGTGCAGATGATCCCGGGCATCAGTGCGATGTTTGCCGTCGCTGCCGCCTGTGGTGCACCACTGGGACACGACTTCTGCGCTGTCTCGCTATCCGACAATCTCAAGCCCTGGGCACTGATCGAACGTCGACTGAAGGCCGCGGCCGGGGCCGGATTCGTGATGGCACTCTACAATCCCATCTCGGCCTCCCGGCCGTGGCAACTGGGGCGCGCATTCGAGCTGCTGCGCGACACGCTGGCCGGTGAGACGGTGGTCATCTTCGGGCGCGCTGCGGGGCGCGCCGATGAGCACATGCAGATCACAACCCTGGCCGAGGCCCGAGCCGAATGGGCCGACATGGCGACCCTGGTGATGATTGGCTCCGAACAGACCCGGGTGGTCGAGCGGCCGGATCAGCCACCGCTGGTTTACTCGCCGCGATTTGCGCCGGGGTGCGATCCTGAGAGCCCTGCCTGACGCGTCAGCCATTCAAGCGCCTCATCCATACGCTCGATCCGTGGCAGCGCCGGTGCCGGTGGCCGGCGCACCATTACCACCCGAATGCCCAGCTCCCGGGCGGCGGCAATCTTGGCGTAGGTCTCCTCGCCGCCGCTGTGCTTGGTGACGATCACTTCAATGCCATGACGTTTTAGCAGCTCGCGCTCGCTTGCCAGGGTGAAGGGCCCGCGTGCCAGCAGGCTCTGCGCGCGCGGCAGGTCGAGCGCCGGCTCGAGCGGTTCGACGCTGCGGATCAGGTAGTCGTGCTGTGGTGCTGCCTCGAACAGTGCCGCCTGCTGCCGCCCCAGCGCCAGCAGCACCCGGCGTGGGGTATCGCCGAGCAGGGCCGGCGCATCCTCGAGCCGATCACACTCCAGCCAGCAATCCTGTGGATGGCGCGGCCACTCGGGGCGTGCCAGATGAAGCGTTGGCGTGCCGGTACGCTTGGCGGCCTGCTCGGCATGGGCGGCCATCTGTACGGCGAAGGGGTGGGTGGCAAGGATCATGGCATCGATCGATTCGCGCTCAAGCCAGGTGATCAGCCCTGCGATACCGCCAAAACCGCCCTGGCGGATGGCGACCGGTGCCAGACGTGGCGTTCGGGTGCGCCCGGCCAGCGACAGGATGACCTCGAAGCGGTCATCCCCGGCGAGGCGTTCGGCCAGCCGACGCGCCTCGCCGGTCCCGCCGAGCAGCAGCAATCGAAGGGGCATGGTGTCAGTCATTCCGGGAGTGAGGGGCTATCGTGACACGGATCGGGCGCGCATTCGACGCGCCCGATCTGCTGGTAGCCGCCTGGCGGCTAGAGCAGCGTCAGCCCGAGTGCGATGATCACCCCCGTGACCAACAGCTGAATCAGACAGAACCCCATGATGTCTCGCGCCTTCAGGCCGGCGATCGCCAGTACCGGTAGTGCCCAGAAGGGTTGCAGCAGATTGGTCCACGCATCGCCCCAGGCCACCCCCATGGCGACATGCGCGATATCGGCACCCAGCTGCTGGGCTGCCGGGATCATCACCGGCGCCTGCACGGCCCACTGTCCGCCGCCCGAGGGTACGAACAGATTGACGATACCGGCGCTGATGAAGGACCAGAAGGGCAGACTGTTGGCGCTGGCAATCGAGACAAACCATTGCGACATCGACTCGGCCAGGCCGGACTGGACCATGATCGCCATGATGCCGGCGTAGAAGGGGAACTGAATGACGATGCCGGCGCCGCCGCGAATTGCTTCATTGAGGCTGTCGAGCAGTCGGCGCGGGGTGCGATGCAGCACGATCGCCAGAAACAGGAACAGGAAGTTGACGATGTTGAGGTTGAGCCCGCCGCCGCGCAGCAGGAAGTGATCGAGCAGGAAGATCAGCCCGGGAATGCCGACCAGCCAGGCCAGCAGGGTGCTGTTCTCGAGGCGCTCGGCCGGGCGCCGGGGGGAAGGCGAGGGCGTGACGGTGCTGGTATCGTCGAGCTGCTCGGCATCGACGATCACGGCCTCGCTGTCATCGGGCAGCATCAGGCGATTGACCAGTGGCACTGCAATGAACAGGGCCACCACGATGGCCAGGTTGAACAGCGAGAAGATGGTGTCGCCGGTCGGGATTACACCGATCCGGTCGGCCATGAAGTGCCCTTCGGTGGCGATGGTGAGCGGGATCGAGCCGGCCAGCCCACCATGCCAGACTACAAAACCGGAGTAGGCACTGGCCACCAGCAGGCGATAATCCACCCGGATGCGGCGTGCCATGACCCGGGCAAACAGGGCACCCACCACCAGCCCGAAGCCCCAGTTGATCCAGCTGGCTGTGAGTGACACCAGACTGACCAGTACTATGGCACCCCCGGTACTGCGAGGCACATCTGCCAGCCGCTCCAGCAGGCGCTTGACCGGCGGGGTGTTGGCGAACATGAAGCCGGTGACCAGTACCAGCAGCATCTGCATCGAGAAGGAGAGCAGCCCCCAGAAGCCATCGCCCCAGATGCGCATGACCGCCAGCGGCGACTGCTGCTCGAACAGCATCGCCGCGACGGCGGCAATCAACGTAAGCAGCAGCACGAAGATGAACGGGTCGGGCAGGTAGCGCTCTACCAGGCGTACGGCCGGGCGTGACAACAGTCTGAGCATGATGGTGTGTTCCCGTTGTTGTTATGGACGGCGCCAGGCGCCGCCACGAGTTCTTCGGAATGAGAGCACTCAGCGCTCCACTGCCACGGCCACCCCCTGGCCGCCGCCGATGCAGAGCGTTGCCAGCCCGCGATGCACATCACGCCGTGCCATCTCGTGCAGCAGAGTGACCAGAATGCGTGCGCCGGAAGCGCCGATCGGGTGCCCCAACGCAATGGCGCCACCGTTGACATTGACCCGGGCCGGGTCCCAGCCCAGTTCCTGCTGCACTGCCAGCGCCTGGGCGGCAAAAGCCTCGTTGGCTTCGATCAGCTCCAACTGCTCGATTGACCAGCCGGCACGCGTCAGGCAGCGCTGCGTGGCGGGCACCGGCCCCAGCCCCATGACGGCGGGATCAACCGCGGCCCCGGCGTAGCCGGTCACGGTGGCCAGCACCGGCAGGCCGAGCGATTCGGCGCGTTCGCGGCTCATGATCAGCAGTGCTGCGGCGCCGTCATTGAGCGCCGAGGCATTACCGGCGGTGACGGTGCCATTGTTGGCAAAGGCCGGTTTGAGCCGCGCCAGTGATTCGGCAGTCACACCTTCGCGGGGCTGTTCGTCACGCTCGATGGTGGTGGTCTCGCCACGCCGGCCGTGGACCTCGACCGGTGTGATCTCGGCGTCAAAACGCCCTGCATCGCGTGCTTCGCTGGCGCGGCGCTGGGATTCGGCGGCGAAGGCGTCCTGAGTCTCGCGGCTGATGGCGTAGCGTTCGGCCAGATTCTCCGCGGTAACCCCCATGTGGTAGTTGTTGAAGGCGTCCCACAGCCCATCATGAATCATGCTATCGAGCAGCTCGGCATGGCCCATGCGCAGGCCGGTACGTGCCTTCGGCAGTACATAGGGGGCCAGACTCATGCACTCCATGCCGCCGGCCACGATGGTCTCGGCATCGCCGCAGCGAATCGCCTGTACCGCCAGCTGCACGGCCTTCATTCCGGAACCGCAGACCTTGTCGACGGTCATGGCCGGTACGCCTTCAGGCAGTCCGGCACCGATCGCGGCCTGACGGGCGGTATTCTGGCCGGTGCCGGCACGCAGTACATGACCCATGATCACCTCGTCCACCGTGGCGGGATCAAGTTCGCCGAGTACGGCGCGGATCACGGTGCTACCGAGCTCGGCGGCGGGGACCGTGGCCAGTCCGCCCTGAAAGGTGCCAATGGCGGTGCGCGTGGCACCGGCGATCACGACATCACGCATGCTGGCTCTCCCGTCGATCAAGCAGTTCGCAGCCGGTAGCTTCACGAATCTCTGCGAGGGTCACCTCCGGGGCGAGCTCCACCAAAGCGACGCCCTCTTCGGTAATATCCATCACGCCCATGTCGGTGATGATGCGGTTGACCACGCCCACGCCGGTCAGTGGCAGAGTGCATTCAGGCAGGATCTTGTGCTCGCCCTTCGCGGTATGAGCCATCAGTACCACTACCCGCTGAACGCCAGCCACCAGATCCATGGCGCCACCCATGCCCTTGACCATCTTGCCCGGAATCATCCAGTTGGCGAGATCGCCCTTCTGCGAGACCTGCATGGCGCCGAGGATGGCAAGGTTGATATGGCCGCCGCGGATCATCGCGAACGATTCGGCATTATCGAAAAAGCTGCTCCCGGGCAGCGAAGTCACGGTCTGTTTGCCGGCGTTGATCAGGTCCGGATCGACGGTCTCCTCGGTCGGGAAGGGGCCGATGCCGAGCATCCCGTTCTCCGACTGCAACCAGACATCCATCCCTTCGGGAATGTAATTGGCCACCAGGGTGGGCTGGCCGATGCCGAGATTGACGTAGAAGCCGTCTTCAAGCTCGCCGGCGGCACGTTCGGCCATCTGTTCACGTGTCCAGGCCATCTCAGTTTGCCTCCCTGAGTGTGCGCTTCTCGATGCGCTTTTCCGGATGCGGGTTATGCACGATGCGATGGACGAAGATCCCCGGCAGGTGCACATCATCGGGATCGATGGCGCCGGTCTCGACGATCTCCTCCACTTCGGCCACGCACACTCGGCCGGCCATTGCCGCCAGTGGATTGAAGTTGCGCGCGGTTTTGGCAAAACGCAGGTTGCCGGCGCGATCGGCCACCTGGGCCTTCACCAGCGCAACATCCACCGGCAGCCCGTGTTCCATGACGTAGTGCTCGCCATCGAACTCCCGTACCTCCTTGCCTTCGGCAATTTTCGTGCCGTAGCCGGTGCGGGTGTAGAAGGCAGCAATCCCGGCGCCGCCGGCACGCAGCCGCTCGGCGAGGGTGCCCTGAGGGCAGAATTCGAGTTCCAGTTCACCGGAGAGGTACTGCCGCTCGAACTCCCGGTTCTCGCCCACATAGGAGGACATCATCTTTTTGATCTGACGCGATTCCAGCAGCAGCCCCAGCCCGAAGCCGTCAACACCGGCGTTGTTGCTGGCCACCGTCAGTTCGCGTTTACCGGTATCCCGCAGGGCCTCGATCAGCGCCTCGGGAATGCCGCAGAGGCCGAAGCCGCCCACGGCCAGCGTCATGCCGTCCTCGATCAGGCCGTCGAGTGCCTCATGGGCGGAGGCAAAACATTTGTCCATGATGCGATACGCCTCGCAGTGATGAATGATCGACTGTTCGCTTGCCAGCTGTCAGCGTGCGGTAGCGCGCCACCAGCGGCCAGACGATTTGTTTTATGAGTTGATTGATGCCGTTGATACCCCGGAGGCATGCGCCGAGTCGGACCTCATGGATGAAGCAGCGCTGGCGGGCTGGAAGGTTTCCTGCAGCAGGGTCATGAAGGCCTCCAGTGCCGGGCTCTGTTGCAGTGGCCGGCGCAGCAGGATGCCCAGTTCGCGGGCGATGCCTGGTACCGGGCAGGTCTGTACTTCGCTCCCGAGATTGAAGACTTCAATGCAGGAGGCCGGCAGCAGGGTATAGCCCAGCCGTTCGCGTACCATGGCAATGGCACTGCTCATCTGGGCGATCTCCCAGGCTGGAGAGGTGGCCATGTTTGCTGCCTGCAGGGCCCGATCGGCCAGCGGACGAATGCTGGTGTCGGGGGTGAGGGCGATGTAGGGCAACTCGCCGAGCTGGCGGCGCCAATCCGGTGATTGAGTGCCATTTGCCCTGGGTGTCACAGCGATCAGCTCGTCCTGCCAGAGTGGTGTGAAGTTCAGCAGCCCCTCGTGTTCGGGTCGCGAGGTGAGGGCGATATCCACCTCGCCATCGTTGACCCACTCCTGCACAGCGCGTGCCAGGCCATCGCGGATATCGAGATCGACATGGGGGTGGCGCGTCAGAAACGCCTGGGTCAGCCGGGGCAGACAGGAAGAGGCGACCGAAGGCAGTGCGGCAATGCGAATCAACCCGCGCTGAAGATGCGCCATGGAATGGGCGTCATCGAGGGCCTGTTCCATTTCGGCCAGGATGCGACGGGCATGTTCCAGAAAGTGCCGGCCGGCCGGTGTCAGGCTCACGCCCCGGGTGTCACGGGCAAACAGCGACAGCCCCAGCAGGGTTTCCAGCTTGCGAATCGAGGACGAGAGGGCCGGCTGGGAGAGATGAACCCGATCGGCTGCCCGGGTAAAGCTGCCGAGTTCGGCGACGCTGATGAAAGCCTGCAGCTGTCGTCGCGCAAACATGCTCGCCCCTCATAACTGTTTTGGATGTGTCGATAAAATAAAACAGCTGGTCACCCGAGCGGCACTCCACCATGGTCAAAGGCCTTCTGTCTGGCTGAGCTGCATGACCATGAGTGAACCGGAACTGCTTCATATCGGGTATGGCGCCGGTTTTGCCGGAGATCGACCGGACGCCGCGATTGCGCTGGCACACGATCTGGCCGAACGGCCCGGCCCCCGCTATCTGGCCTTTGAACTGCTGGCCGAGCGCACGCTGGCCGAAACACAGCAGCGCCGACTTGCCGATCCCGAGCAGGGCTATGCCGAACGTCTGTTCGATTTTCTTGATCCGGTGCTGCCCATCTGTCTGCCCGCCGGTATTCCCATCATCACCAATGGCGGCGCAGCGCACCCGGTCGCAGCAGCGCGTCGGCTGCGGGCGACGCTCGAGCGGATCGGCCATGGCGGTGCCCGCATTGCCTGTGTGCTGGGCGATGACCTGCAGGACGCACTCGACCCGCATCATCCGCCGGCCTGGCTGCCTCGGGAAGTGCCGTTCGAGGACATCGTCTCCTGTCATGTCTACATCGGCGCCGAGAGTGTCACCCGGGCGCTTGAAGAGGGCGCCGATGTTGTGATCTGCGGGCGTATTGCCGATCCCTCCATGGCGGTCGGGGCGATCCGTCATGCCTTTGGCTGGTCCGCCACGGATTGGCAGCGCACGGCTATCGCTCTGGCCACCGGCCATCTGCTGGAGTGCTGCACCCAGGTCACGGGTGGCTATTTCGCCGATCCCGGTTTCAAGGATGTGCCTGATCCTGCTCATCCCGGTTGCCCGATCGTCGAACTGAAACGCAGTGGCGAGCTGGTGGTCACCAAAACCGCCGGCTCCGGTGGGGTAGTCAATGCCCGGACCGTGCGGGAACAGCTGCTCTACGAGATCCACGATCCTGGTGCCTATCTCACCCCGGATGGCGTGCTCGATCTGAATGAAGTGACGGTCATCGATCATGGCAATGACCGGGTCGAAGTCACGGGCATTCGTGGTCATCCCGCTCCCGATACCCTCAAGGGCAACCTGGGACTCGGCGGGCTGTGGTTCGGCGAAGCGGGCATTTCCTATGCCGGACCGAATGCGCTGGCGCGGGCGCGGCTGGCGCGCGACATCCTGCTCGAACGCAGCCGCGAACAGTGCCCGCAGCTGTCGCCGCGTATCGATCTGATCGGTGTCTGCAGTGTGCTGGGCGATGACCGGGGTGAGGCACTGGAACAGACGATGGCTGAAGGCGCCACGGGGACGGATGTTCGAGTGCGCCTGGGGGTAGTGGATCGCGATCGAGCCGCCATTGCCCGGCTGCTACAGGAGGTCGAGGCGCTTTATACCAATGGTCCGGCGGGCGGGGGAGGCGTGCGCAAGCGACTGGGGGAATCGCTGCGTACCAGCGCCTTCACCATCGATCGGACGCTGGTCTCCACGACACTGCGCTGGTTCTGAACGCCGCACCATAACGCCGGGAGGCTCCATGCAAGAGACATCCACATCCGCTGATGCCGGCATACCGCTGTTCGAGCGGGCGCATGCCCGTGCAGGCGACAAGGGCAACACGCTGAATATCTCGGTCTTTGTTTTCGATCCACAGGACTACGACTGGCTGGTGCGGGAGCTGACCGAGACGCGCATTCGAGAGCGTTTTGCTGCTCGTCGGCCAAAGGCCGTTCACCGCTATCTGCTCCCTCGGCTGGGGGGCATGAATATCGTGCTCGAGGAAGTCCTCGAAGGCGGGGTCAATGCCAGCGCTGCGCTGGATCGGCACGGCAAGACGCTCGGTTATCACCTGTTGGGAATGACGCTGCCGCGCCATTGAGACGGACCTTCATTCATCCCTGAAGCGAGCAAGACAATGATCACAACGCTTGGCTTTGTGATGATGATCGCCATCATCGCCCTGATTCTCACCCGTCGGCTCAGTCCGATTGTCGCCTTTGCCCTGTTGCCGGTGCTTGTCAGCCTGCTGGCCGGGTTCTCGCCCGGCGAGATCGGGGGCTTCGTCAAGCAGGGGGTACTGGCGGTAGCCCCGACCGCTACCCTGTTCATCTTTGCCATCCTCTATTTCGGCATCATGCGTGAGCGGGGTCTGTTCGACCCACTGGTGGCCTTCCTGCTGCGCCGCACTCGTGGCCGCCCGGTGCGGGTCACGCTGTCCACGGTACTGATTGCGGCCATTGCTCACCTGGACGGCATCGGTGCGGCGACCTTCCTGCTGACCATTCCGGCGCTGCTGCCGATCTACAAGCGTCTCGAGATCAGCCCACTGGTGCTGGTCTGTCTGGTTGGCCTGAGCGCCGGGGTGGTCAACATGGTGCCCTGGGGTGGGCCCACGGCGCGTGCCGCTGCGGTCTCGGGCATTGATGCCACGGCACTTTGGACACCGTTGCTGCCGGTGCAGCTGTTCGGGCTGGTACTGATGCTGGCACTGGCCGGCTGGTTCGGTCTGCGGGCACAGCGTCGGCTGCGCGGGCAGGGACTGGGGGCCGATGATCCCGCGCTGTTGACCCTGCCGGAAAGAAGCTCCGGGTTGAGTACGCAGGATTGGCGCTACTGGGCCAATCTCGGACTGACCCTGCTGGTGCTGGTGGCGCTTTTTACCGGGCTTTTCCCGCTTTATCTGACCTTCATGATCGGGTTGGCGCTGGCACTGCTGCTCAACTACCCCGACCCGGCCCGCCAGGGGGAACAGATCAGCGAGCATGCCGCCAGTGCCCTGCAGATGGCGCTGGTCATGCTGGCGGCGGGCATTCTGCTCGGCGTATTGGCCGGCACCGAAATGTCCGAGGGCATGGCCGATACCCTGATTGCGCTGCTACCGGGGCAGACGGCCGGCTATCTGCATCTGATCGTCGGTGTGTTCGGCGTGCCCCTACAGATGATCTTCTCCCCGGATGCCTACTATTTCGCGCTGATGCCTATTGTCCGGGATGTCTCGCAGGCGGCAGGTGTGCCGCTGGAGGCGGTCGCCCGGGCGATGTTGATCGGCGAGAACACCGGCTTCAGTGTCAGCCCCGTGGTGCCGAGCGTGTATCTGGCCATTGGGCTGGCCAATGTCGAGCTGCGCTCGCACATCCGCTTCACTTTCCTGTGGGCCTGGGGGCTGAGCATCGTGCTGCTCGGCTTTGCCGTGCTCATCGGTGCCGTGCCCGTGTAATCACGGGCGCCTATGCTGAAAGGGCAACCGATTTCATCAACCCGGAAGGACGATCATGCAGACAGCGCAGCGTGTGGCACTGGTCACCGGCACTTCGAGCGGTATTGGCAGAGCCGTGGTGGAAAAACTCTGTCAGACGGGCTGTCAGGTACTGGCGGTGGATGCCAACCCTGACGGCAAGTCCGTGGCCGACGCTGCCGGCGCCGAATTTCATTGTGCTGATCTCACCGATGGCGAGCAGTGCCGTGCTGCTGTCGCAAGGGCAGAGGCGCTGTTCGGCGGCGTCGACATTCTGGTCAACAATGCCGGGATTCAGCATGTTGAACGCCTGGAAACATTCGATGAGGGCAAGTGGCGCACCATCATTGATCTGATGCTGACGGCCCCTTTCATACTGACACAGGCGGTCTGGCCGCATATGCGCAGGCAGCAGTGGGGGCGAATTATCAATATTGCGTCCATTCATGCGCATGTCGCTTCGCCGGGCAAGGCGGCCTATGTCAGCGCCAAACACGGGCTGCTCGGGCTGACCCGTACCGCAGCACTGGAGGGCGGTGAGCAGGGGATTACCGTCAATGCGCTCTGCCCGGCCTATGTCCGCACGCCACTGGTCGAACGTCAGATCGCCGATCAGGCGCGCCTGCATGGGATGGATGAACAGGCCGTCATCGAGCAGATCATGCTGGAGGGGGCCGCCATCAAGCGGCTGATCGAACCGGAAGAAGTGGCCGAAATCGCGGACTATCTCGCCTCCGAGCGCGCTTCGGCAGTCACCGGAGCGAGCTGGGATATCAACCTGGGCTGGACGGCGCGTTAGGTCCTGTTCGAAAAGGGCGGCGCTTGCCCATGCCCATGCGGTTTTAAATATCCGCGCCCTGTGGACCGGTACGCCAGTCCGGTCCGTTTCCTTTTCTTTCCTGCCTTGCCTGACCATCGCTCGATGAGGCGCCGGGTGCGTGGGGCCGAGCATGGTCGTTCGGCGCATACCTGTCGCCGTTTCATGATGAGCATATGTATTAACCAGTGATCATTTGAAACTTTCAAAATCAGCTGGGATTCAGTATTGATTCCAGCAATTTCTTCCTGAACTTATTTGAAGTTTAATAATTTCAATGAACTAACCACTAAAGTCTAGATTACAGTGACCGCCCACTGGGATTTACTGCACTTAAAAATAGTATACATATGGTCACATGGTGATCATATGTAGGCTTCCCGGCTATTGATCAGTGAAGAAAATCGCCCCGGATACCTGGTTATTCAGACATCCGATCATTCAGGAACATGGTTAAGTCAGGAGAGAGGCCATGAAAATCATCAAGGCTGGCATGACGCTGGTGCTCAGCGTACTCACTTCCACAATGCTGGCGACCGCAGTGCAGGCTGCGGAAGGTCCGGGCACCAAAACGGCGGATAGTTATCGCTTCGTGGTGGTGCCGAAAGTGGTGCATCCCTGGTTT
The DNA here is from genome assembly GCF_008247605.1 of Kushneria phosphatilytica. Lineage (NCBI taxonomy): Bacteria > Pseudomonadati > Pseudomonadota > Gammaproteobacteria > Oceanospirillales > Halomonadaceae > Kushneria > Kushneria phosphatilytica. The sequence goes on from NZ_CP043420.1 coordinate 261,667, forward strand.
GACAAGGTGAATGAGGGTGCCCAACAGGCAGCCGCAGCCATCAAGGCGCAGACCGGCACTGAAGTTAAAATTCAGTACTCTGCCCCACAAAGCGCCAGTGTTTCCGAACAGAATCAGATCATCGAACGCGCCATTGCAACCCGTCCTGATGGTTTGATCATTGACCTGCTTGATCCCAATGGCAATCGCAGTGTGCTTCGGGATGCCAGTAGCCAGGGCATCCCGGTGACACTGTTCGATTCCAGTAATCCGGAAGGCATGAACCTGACGACAGTGGGTAGCGACTTCTGCGAACAGGCCAGAATGGCTGCCAACCGATTGGTGGAACTGCTCGATGGCGAGGGTCAGGTAGCGATCATGATGGGCGTTCCCACCGCACCCAATCATGCTGAGCGTGCGCGTTGTGCACGAGATGTATTCGAGTCCACCAAGGGCATCGAGGTCGTGGCAACCGGTGTCGACAATGATGACATCAACACGGCGCAGCAGCAGGCTTCAGCGATCATGCAGGCCAACCCCGGTATCGATGGTTGGGTAGCCTCCGATGCGGCTGGTCCGGTCGGTATCGGTCAGGCGATCAAGGAAGCCGGCAAGACAGGTAAGGTCAAGCTGGTTGGCCTTGATGATCTCAATCAGATGCTGGCTCTGATCAGGGAAGGCGTAGCGGACTCCTCTTCGGCATCTCGCCCGACCATGCAGGGCTACTGGGCGGTCATCAATATGTGGCAGCACGCCACTGGTGCCGTCACGCCTGATCATATCGATACCGGTAATGTGATGATTACACCGGACAATATCGATTCATATAACAAGCAGTAAGTGCTGATGTGGTTGTTCTGTCGGATCCGTTGATTGTCGATGACAGGTCTGAGTCGAGCCCGGACGCTTGTTGAAGCAGGCGTCCGGGCCGAAGTGGCAAGGAGGAACTGATGGCTTATTTGCACGTGGACCACGTCGGCAAGACTTTTCCCGGTGTCACAGCGCTGGATGATATCGAGCTCGAAATCGAGATGGGCAAGGTACATACGCTGGCAGGAGAAAATGGGGCGGGTAAATCGACGCTGGTCAAGATCCTGACAGGGACCGAGCGCCCAACCTCGGGAAAGGTGATGATTGATGGCAAGGATGCGGCCGAGCATCCACATCTTCACAAGACCATTGCCTACGTGCCTCAGGAAATCAATCTGTTTACCAACCTGACAGTGGCCGAAAACCTGTTCATGCCGTTTTCCCGCTCTCATCACGGTGGACTGCTCTTCCGGCGTCGTCAGTTGGAAGCTGAAGCAGAATCCTGGATTGAGCGTTTCAGGATTGCCGCCCGGCCCGGCGACAAGGTGCGCGATATTTCCGTTTCCAACCAGCAGCTTTTGCAGATTGCGCGCGCCTGCACCAACGAATCCATGAAGATTCTGATACTGGATGAACCGACTTCATCACTGACGGAAACCGAGGTGGAACGGGTATTTCGCGTGGTGCGTGATGTGGTGGAGAAAGGGTGCGGCGTGGTGTTCATTTCGCACAAGTTCGATGAAATGTTCGCGATCAGTGACACCATCAGCGTACTGCGTAATGGGAAAAAGGTGGGTTCCCAACCGGCTTCGCAAATTGACCACGATCAGCTGATAAAAATGATGTCGGGTCAGGAAATCAAAACCGATGCCAGGCTACAGCCGAATGAAAATGATGGTACCAGTGAAGTGCTGCTTGATGTTTCGGGGTTAAGCGGCAAGGGATTCGAAAACGTTTCCTTTCAGCTGCGTCGGGGCGAGATTCTGGGTTTTGCCGGCCTGGTGGGGGCAGGTCGTTCCGAAGTCATGCAGACATTATTCGGATTTCATCCTGCCCGTGCCGGCAAGGTGCAGGTCGAGGGAAAGGCATGGCAGCTTGGCGATACCAGTAACTCCGTTCGTAATGGGCTGTTTTATCTTTCCGAAGAACGCAAGTATCACGGCATCTTTCCCGGACAGAGCGTGCGCAGAAACATTGGCATGGCACTGTTCGGTGAGACGGCAGCCGGCGGCGTCATCAATGCTCGCAAGGAGCGCAACCGGGTCAGCACGATCGTGAAGGATTACGATATCAAAACCCCGACCCTTAACAAGGACATTGCCTTTCTTTCCGGCGGAAATCAGCAAAAGGCGATCATTGGTCGGGTGATGGCGTGTAATCCCAAAGTGATCATTTTTGATGAGCCCACCAAAGGCATCGATCTTCGGACCAAAATGGAGATTTACCGGCTAATGAAGGAGTTGGCCGAAAGCGGCGTTGGCATCATCCTGGTGTCATCGGAAATGGATGAAATTCAGCGCTGCGCCAATCGAATCATCACCATGTATGAAGGGCACGTCAGTGGTGAGTTTCATATTGATGATGCCAGCAGTGAAGAGCTGGTAGGTGCCATTCATGGTCACGGTGGAGACGGACATGCTGCGTAAAATGACGGGAGCAATGAGCAGTAATCCGCTCAGTGGTGTGATCGGTGTGCTGGCGATCATATTGATCGCTGCTTCCTTCCTGTCAGAAAACTTTCTGAATAGTTACAACCTGATCATTATCGCCAGAACACTGGCATTCATTGGCCTTATTACCATCGGTCAGTCAATGCTGATGATCCTTGGGGAACTGGATCTTTCCCTGGGCGCTATTGGAGGATTTTGTGGTGTTATCGGCGGCATATTAATGGTGCAGCTGGGCCTGGATCCGTGGCTATCCTTTGCCCTGTGCCTGGTAGTCGGTGCACTGTTCGGGTTGATCAACGGGTTGCTGGTGACATTGTTGCGCCTGCCCTCGCTGGTTTTGACTATCGGTATGGCCGGGGTCTATGGCGGTCTGAACCTGGTGCTGACAAAAGGCGTCGCGATTACCGGTATTCCTTCCGAGATAGGTTTCATGGGGAGTGGGACCTGGCTGGGTATGCCGGTGCCCTTCTGGGTCATGCTGGTGTTTTTGGCCCTGGCCTGCTTTATAACGCTGAAGACCCCTTTTGGCCGCTACATGTATGCCGTGGGCAGCAATCTCCCTGCGGCCAGGATGTTGGGTATCCGTACGGATCGGGTGCGCGTCGGTGTATTCGCCTTTGCCGGTTTCCTGGCCGCTCTGGCGGGCATGCTGATGGTAGCGAGACTGGGCTCGGCGCAACCTTCCATTGGTGATTCCTGGGTGCTGGGGCCAATCGCCGCTGCGGTGATTGGTGGGGTACCCACGACTGGCGGGACCGGGACACCACTGGGAGCAATCTTTGGTGCAGCCATCATTGGTGTGATCAGTAATATTATTGTACTGCTTGGGGTGTCCCCTTACTGGCAGGCGATGGTTACTGGCGCCATTGTGGTGATCGCCATTGCGTTTGATTCAATTTCACGTCGCTATTTCAAGCAGAATTGATGTCTTTCGTGAGTTGATCCCGGCTTAAAAGAGTGTGCACCGAAAAGGGCACCAATACTGATCCGAGGGCCCTGGGGCCACTGGCAGGTCTTCGGTAAAACCGGTAATTGCAATGCAGTGACAGTGCCATGCTCTGTCTGGGAGAGGCAGGGCATGGCCCCCGGTCATGGATGCGTCCTTCACTATCCACCTGGCCGCTACGGTTGGCGGGTCATCCCGACAGAGGGATGGCACCCCGCTGTTGCGGCCGTCAGTGTGCGAAAGTGTGCAACGCCCTGAGCCATGATTTGGGGGAGTGCCAAAGAGGTTGCTACGCTTAACCCGAGTTGAAGACATTCATCAGGGAAGTGTTGAAAGGAGGCCACGGAATGGCTGACGAGCGCAATCCGACCCGCAACTTCGATAAGCCGCAGGTCACTGACGAACCGAAGCCACCCTATCCGAAGCAGCGTCAGCGACAGCCCGGACATGGGCTGGAATCCGAAATGGAGCCGTTGCCGCGCTATCTCTCTCCGCGCTACAAGGCAGCCGGCAAGCTGGAAGGCAAGGTCGCGCTGATTACCGGCGGCGACTCCGGCATTGGTCGCGCCGTGGCAGTGCTCTATGCCCGCGAAGGGGCCGATGTAGCGATCGTTTATCTGCCCGACGAACAGCCCGATGCTGATGAAGCCAGGCAGGCCGTCGAGAACGAGGGACGTCGCTGTCTGCAGATTCCCGGTGATCTCAGCGAACAGTCCTTCTGTCAGGAAGCGATCGAACGAACGGTGAGTGAGCTTGGGGATCTCAATATCATGGTCAGCAATGCGGCCTATCTCAACAGCAAGCAGTCGCTGGAAGAGATGACCGCCGAGGACTGGGATCGCACCTTCAAGGTCAACGCCTATGCCTACTTCTATCTGGTACAGGCTTCGCTGCCGCATCTGAAGGAGGGGGATGCCATCATCGCGACCATTTCGGAAGAGGCGATGAAGGGCAGCCGGGTCATGATCGACTATGCCGCCAGCAAGGCCGCCATGGTGGGCTATACCAAATCGATTGCGCCGCACCTGGCCGAGCGCGGTATTCGCATCAACATGGTCGCTCCGGGGCCGACCTGGACCTCACTTAACGTCGCCGATCAGGGCATGCCGATGGAGCGTATCCACAATCTCGGCGACGAGAAGGCGCAGAGCACCATGTTCCAGCGTGGGGCACAGCCTGAAGAGATGGCGCCGACCTATGTCTATCTCGCCTCGGATGCCGACTCCAGCTTCACCATGGGCGAGCTGATCGCCGTGACCGGCGGAATCACCGCGACCCGCTAGGCAACCCGCCGGGTCTGTTGGCCCGGCGTCACAGGATGGACGGTCAGGCGGCGATCGGCATTGTCGATCGCCGCTTTTGTCTGCCAGCGAACCGGCTCAGACAATATCCAGACGCTGTTTGTGATCCGGTGGGGGGAACGCCTCATCGAGCTGCGCCAGTGCCTCGTCATTGAGTTCAAGCGTCAGCGCGGCGGCGTTGTCACGGATATGCTCGGGCTGAACGGCCTTGGGGATTGCCATTACCGGGCGTCGGCCGGCCTGCTCGCGAATGGTCCAGGCCAGCAGGAGTTGCATGGGGGAGACGGCGTATCGATCGGCGATCTGGCGGACGGCCTCGCTCTCGATCAGATATCGGCTTTGCCGGCCGCCCTGGGCGACCGGGCAGTAGGCCATGACCGGAATGCCCTGTTCGCTCAGCGTCGGCAGCAGATCATATTCGATGCCCCGCGAGCCGAGGTTGTAGAGCAACTGATTGGTCTGGCAGGCAGCACCGCCGGGTAGTTCGAGCAGCTGCTGCATGTCGTCGGTATCAAGATTGGAAACGCCCCAGCGGGCAATCTTGCCCTCATCGATCAGCTGCTCGAAGGCCTCGAGGGTCTCTTCCAGCGGGGTGCCGCCACGCCAGTGCAGCAGGTAGAGATCGATCTGCTCGAGACCGAGATGCTGCAGGCTGCGTTCACACGCCTCGATGGTCCCGCGGCGGGAGGCATTGCTCGGCAGTACCTTGGAGACCACGAAAGCGTCATCGCGACGATCCCGCACTGCCTCGCCAACGACCTCCTCCGAGCGCCCGCTGGCATACATCTCGGCGGTATCGATCACCCTCAGGCCCAGATCGAGTCCCTGACGCAGGGCATCGACTTCCTCCTCACGGGTGTAGCGTCCTTCGCCCATGTGCCAGCTGCCCTGACCAATGGCGGGCAAACTGGTTCCATCCGGCAGCTGAATCTGCGGCAGACTCATGACCTCTCTCCTGTTGCGGGTGACACGATGCCTGTCGTCAGTGTAGCAAGTCGGCCATGACGGCCATTGTGACGGATCGGCGCCCTGGACCCTGGCTGAAAAGTGCCTGACCATCGCTCGACGACTTTTCAGGCAGGGGCCTGGCCGTGTTGGTGGGGCCGGGTCGATGCGATACTGATGGACATGAATGACGCACGACATTTCGATCAGGAGAGGCAGTAATGGACGATAACGCCCGCGCGGCGAGCGAGAAACGCTGGCTGACGCTGGTCGGCATCGGCGAGGAAGGCATCGAAGGGCTGGATGGCCGGGCCCGTGAAGCGATCAGTGCCGCCGAGGTAGTCTTCGGTGGAACACGCCATCTGGCACTGGCCGCCACCCTGATCAACGGTCAGCCGATTGCCTGGCCGTCGCCGCTCAGCGAAGGCATCGAGTGGCTGCTCGGGCATCGTGGTCGGTCGGTGGTGGTGCTGGCCTCCGGTGATCCCTTTCATTATGGCATCGGGGCGACACTGACACGTCATGTGCCGGCCGAGGAGATGCGTGTATTTGCGGCCACCTCGGCCTTTTCGCTGGCCTGTGCCCGCATGGGCTGGCCGATGCAGACGACCCGGCTGATATCGCTGCACGGCCGGCCGCTGGAAGCGATCCACCCCTGGCTGCACGAAGGCGCCCGGCTGGTCGTCCTGACCAGTGACGGAGAAGCACCGGTCGCCATCGCTCAACGCCTGGTCGAGCGCGGCTTCGGCAGCAGCCGAATACGCGTTCTTGAAGCGCTGAATGGTCCACGGGAGCGCAGTCATGAAAGCTCTGCGGCAGAACTGGCGAAAGCCGATCGGGAGATCGATCCGCTTAATGTACTGGCGGTCACGATTGCCGCTGATGCCCGCGCCCGGGTGATTGCGCTGGCGCCCGGGCGGCCGGATGAGGCCTTCGAACACGATGGTCAGATTACCCGGCGCGATATCCGGGCGATGACCCTGGCACGCTTGGCGCCCCGGCATGGCGAGCGGCTGTGGGATATCGGGGCTGGCAGTGGCTCGATCGCCATCGAATGGCTACTGTGCGACGATTCGCTGGACGCGGTGGCGATCGAGGCCGATCACGAGCGGGCCGCGCGTATTGAACGCAATGCCGCCTCCATGGGCGTGCCACGCCTGACGGTGATCGAAGGGCGAGCCCCACAGGCGCTGGCCGAGCTGGCCGAGCCTGATACCATTTTCGTCGGCGGTGGGGCCTCGGATACCGAGTTGCTGGCGCTGTGTATCGATCGGCTCCGGCCGGGTGGCCGGCTGATTGCCAATGCCGTGACGCTGGAAACCGAACTGGCGCTGGGCGAGTGCTACCGGATGCTGGGTGGCGAGCTGACCCGGCTGAGTCATGAGCAGGTGGCACCACTGGGCGGCATGACCGGTTGGACGCCGGCCCGAACCATCGTCCAGTGGTGCTGGCACAAGCCCCACGATTTCAGTGCGGCGCCGTAGGCGTCACAGCCATGTTCAAGCGGAGACCAGGGTGACAGTTCACTTCATCGGCGCCGGCCCCGGCGCTGCCGATCTGATGACCATCCGTGGCCAGCGCCTGCTGGCGCGCTGCCCGGTCTGTTTGTATGCCGGCTCGACCGTGGCCGAAGAGCTGCTCGATTACTGCCCCCCGGAGGCGCGGCGGGTGAATACCGCCCCCCTCGATCTCGAGGCCATCGAGGCCGAATATGTGCGTGCCTTCGAAGCCGGAGAAGAGGTGGCGCGGCTGCACTCCGGCGACCTGTCGGTCTATTCGGCAGTGGCCGAGCAGCTGCGCCGGCTCAAGGCGCGAGGCATCCCGTGGACACTGACACCGGGTGTGCCGGCGTTTTCGGCTGCGGCCGCGGCACTCGGTCGGGAACTGACGGTGCCCGAAGTGGCGCAGAGTGTCGTGCTGACGCGGCTCTCCGGGCGGGCCTCGAAAATGCCCGAGGCCGAACAGCTGGAGCGTTTCGCGGCTACCGGTGCGACACTGGCGATTCACCTGGCGGTCCATCGGCTGGAGGAGATCGTCGAGCGGCTGATGCCCTTTTACGGCGGGGCGTGCCCGGTCGCGGTGGCCTATCGGGCCAGCTGGCCGGATGAGCGTATCGTCACCGCCCGACTGGACGGCATTGTAGAAGCGCTGGTGACCGATCCCATCGAGCGCAGCGCCCTGATTCTGGTCGGCCCGGCGCTGGCGGTCAGCGAGTTTCGCGACAGCGCGCTCTACGAAGCCGGCTACTGCCGGCGCTTTCGACACACCAATGACTGATCAGCGGATGATTTCATGGAGAATGACCTGCCGGACAGCATGCGAGGCGATGACGAAACGCTCTATCGCTTTCGCGAACATCGCCTCTCGTGGCTGGCCTATCTGAACGTATTGCTCAAGGGGGTGATCGCCTGCGCCATCGGCGTCGCCTTCATGCTGTTCAACCGCTGGGTCACCCTGACGCCGCTGATGGCACAGCTGCTGTTCGCCGGTGGTGCGGCCATCGTGCTTTTTGCACTGGGGCTGGTCATTTACCGGGTGCTTTATATCCGGCGCGTGCGGCTCTATTCGGATCGTGACGGGGTCTGGTGCTATCGCGGCATTCTGCCGTGGCGGCGCGGGGTCATCGGCACCAACTGGCGCGATCTGCGTCAGGCCAGCTATGGCACCGGCTTTCTGCGCTGGCTGACGAAGGCCTATCCGATCCAGGTCGACAATCGTTTTACCGATACCGATCCGATTGTGCTGGCGAACGTGCACCGCGGTCACGAGTTCGTCGGCCACGTCAACGCCTGGCGCAATCGCATGCTGCGTCAGGTCGAGCACGAGCCCTGACGCAGTCTCGTTGCATAGGGGCTCAGGCCACCTGCTGGCGCAAATCTTCGAGAACCCGCCGGCCGCGAATGCAGTCGGCTTCGTGGGGTTCATCAACCCAGGGTTCGCGAATGCCCTGTTCAATCCATTCGGCCACAGCCGGTTGGTCCAGCAGCCGCTCGGCATAGGCCATGGAGGCGGGGCCGAGTCTGAGTCCGTAGCCGCGAATGCGCACCGCGACCGGCGCATAAAAGGCATCCACGGCGGTGAAATGCTCGCCGGCCAGCCATGGACCGCCAAAACACGCCAGCCCTTCCTGCCAGAGCGCATCAAGACGCTCGAGATCGCGGGTCAGTGCTTCGCTCGGCGTGCCGAGCTCGATGCGCAGGGCGCAGTTCATTGAGCACTCATCGCGCAGGGCGGCAAATCCTGCATGCATTTCGGCAGTGGCCGAGCGCGCCCAGCTGCGGGCTTCGCGCTGAGCGGGCCAGACGCCGGGATAGGCTTCGGCGAGGTATTCGACAATCGCCATGGACTCCCAGATGACCTGATCGTGATCATGCAGGCAGGGTACCTTGCCGGTGGGTGAGAAGGCCTCGAAGGCACGCTGGCGCCCGGCGCCCTCGAAGGGGGTCAGCACTTCCTCGAAATCGATGTCGAGCGCGCGCATCAGCACCCAGGGACGCATCGACCAGGAGGAGTAGTTCCGGTTGGCAATGAACAGGCGGTAATTCATGAGTGTTCTCCCCTCAAGGCGGTGACGCTCTATCTTCCCAGCCCGGACGAGCGACGGCCAGCATTTCATGAGGGCGAGCTGAAACTCGGCTGCACGAAAGAAAAGACCCCGCCGAGGCGGGGTCACATGATACCGCTGTGCCGATGCTCAGTGCGCGCTGCTGCCGCTGGCGCCCAGACCGGTCTGAGAGCGTACGAACTGCGGTTCGAACAGCGCCTGTTCCTCTTGCGCCGCGCGGGACTTGTCGGTCACCGAGAAGACGTAGATGCCGATGAACGCAACGGCCATCGAGAACAGGGCCGGGTAGTCATAGGGATAGATGGGCTCGGCGTGGCCCAGCACCTTCACCCAGATGGTGGGGCCGAGAATCATCAGTGCGATGGCTGTGGCCAGGCCCATGGCCCCACCCCACAGGGCGCCGCGGGTGGTCAGTCGTCGCCAGTACATGGCCAGTAGCAGTACCGGGAAGTTGCAGCTGGCGGCGATCGAGAAGGCCAGCCCCACCATGAAGGCGATGTTCTGATTCTCGAACAAAATACCCAGCCAGATGGCAATGATGCCCAGCACCAGCACGGCGCCCTTGGAGACCATGACCTCCTTCGCTTCATCAGCCTGATCGCGCTTGATCACGCCGGCATACAGGTCGTGGGAGACCGCCGAAGCACCTGCCAGCGTCAGTCCGGCGACCACTGCGAGGATGGTGGCAAAGGCCACAGCCGAGATGAAGCCGAGGAAGAGGCTGCCGCCTACGGCATCGGCCAGATGCACCGCCACCATGTTGTTGCCGCCGATAATGGCACCGGCTGCGTCCTTGAAGGCGGGGTTGGTGCTGACCAGCACGATGGCACCGAAGCCGATGATGAAGGTGAGGATATAGAAATAGCCGATGAAGCCGGTTGCCACGAACACGCTCTTGCGGGCCTCCTTGGCATCACCGACCGTGAAGAAGCGCATCAGGATATGGGGCAGCCCCGCGGTCCCGAACATCAGCGCCAGCCCCAGCGAGATGGCCGAGATGGGATCGCTGACCAGACCGCCGGGGGTCATGATGGCCTCCCCGTTGGGATGTACCCGGGTGGCCTCGGTGAACAGCTGCTCGACGCTGAAGTCGACATGCCACAGCACCATCAGGGCCATGAAGGTGGCGCCAAACAGCAGCAGCGCGGCCTTGATCATCTGCACCCAGGTCGTTGCCAGCATGCCGCCGAACAGCACATAGCAGACCATCAGCACACCAACGATGATGACCGCCACGATGTAATCGAGGCCGAACAGCAGCTGAATCAGCTTGCCGGCTCCGACGATCTGGGCAATCAGGTAGAGGGCGACGACCGACAGTGAGCCGAAGGCTGAAAGTGTCCGGATCGGCCGCTTCTGCAGACGATACGAGGCGACATCGGCGAAGGTATAGCGTCCCAGGTTACGCAGGCGCTCTGCGATCAGGAACATGATGATCGGCCAGCCGACGAGAAAGCCCATCGAGTAGATCAGACCGTCATAGCCGGACGCAAAGACCAGCGCCGAAATGCCCAGGAAGGAGGCGGCCGACATGAAATCGCCGGCAATGGCCAGGCCGTTCTGAAAGCCGGTAATACGGCCACCGGCGGCATAATAATCGGAGGCAGTACGGCTGCGTTTCGAGGCCCACCAGGTGATATAGAGCGTGGCGGCCACAAACAGCAGGAACATGATAATGGCAGCAATATTGAGCGGCTGACGCTCGACCTCACCCCCGATGGCATCAGCCAGCGCGCCTTTCAATGGCAGTATCAGAGCGATACTGCCCACGGCGGCCACCCATCCCATACGTTGTAGCGTGCCAGCAGAGAAATGGCTCATTGACGGGTCTCCTCGAGAATCTGGTGCACGAGGCGATCGAACTCGCCATTGGCGCGGCGAACATAGATGCCGGTGAGAATGATGGCGGCCAGGATCAGACCGATACCGATGATGATGCCCCATGTGGTCATGGCGCCGGACGCGATCGGCACGCCCAGCAGCTGTGGCGCAAAGGCAATCAGCAGAATGAAGGCGAAGTAGAGCGCCATCATGATGGCGGTCAGCGTGAGAGCGAAACGGCCTCGACGGTGAACCAGGGCCTGGAAGTTCGGGTTGCTGGCAATACGCCGATAGGCGTCGTCGTGGTCAAGCGATGACATAACGATTCCCCTGCCAAGGTATGCCGCTCGTGGCGGCCACGATTTTTTGGTGTCCTCGGCGCCGTCATACCATTGGCAGGCTGTTAAAGCGCATCTCTCTTTGGTCGTAGTGGTGTGGGGGCTTAAGCGATACCACAGGTAGGCGGCGCGGAGAATGACGCTCAGGGCGTCAGCAGGTTTGCCATCCGCTGCGACCCACGCACTCTCCTCGCCGATCAAACACGCAGACTTCCAGGGCCATGCCGCTCTGGCGGATCACTCGCGCAGCGGTTGCCAGCGCCGCCTCGGCAATGGCGTCTCCCAGGGCGATGTCATGGGCTGTGGCCTGTTCAAAGGCATCAAGGCCTGAATTGGCATGGGCGATGGCGTCACAAAGCGTGTCATCCGCTCCCCGCAGGCGTGCCAGTTCGGCCAGCACAGCGAGATCGATCCCGCCGCGACGCGAGTGCACATCGAGCATGCCCTGGCCGAGCTTGGCCATCTTGGCGATGCCGCCTGCCACGGTGACCCGGGGCACGGGATGGGCACGCAGATACTTGAGCATGCCGCCTACAAAATCGCCCATCTCGATCAGGGCGCTCTCATCGAGCGCGTAGAGCTGCTGTACGGCGGACTCCGAGGTCGAACCGGTCGAGCCGGCAATGTGTGTCAGCCCGCGAGCGCGGGCGACATCAATGCCGCGGTGGATTGAGTGAATCCAGGCCGAGCAGGAAAACGGGATTACCACCCCGGTAGTGCCGAGCACCGAGAGCCCCCCGAGAATGCCCAGTCGTGGGTTGAGGGTCTCGGTGGCAATACGTTCGCCGTCGTCGATACCGATGGTGACCTCGAGATCGAGCTGGTGGTGGCCGTCCGTTTCGCGGGCGACTTCCTGCAGTGCTTCCAGAATCATGCGGCGCGGCACCGGGTTGATCGCCGGCTCGCCTACGGGAATCGGCAGGCCCGGCCGGGTGACCGTGCCAACGCCGGGCCCGGCGCGAAAGACCAGACCCGAACCGCCGGGCAGAGCACGAATGCTAGCACGAACCAACACGCCATGGGTGGCGTCCGGATCATCGCCGGCATCCTTGATGACTCCGGCCATGGCCACCGGGGCACCGTCCTGCTCGTAAAGCTCGTGCACGGCCAGGGCAAACGACGGTGTCTGGCCGCGTGGCAGCCGTACCATGACCGGATCGACAAATTCGCCGGTCAAAAGCGCGCCATAGGCCGCCCTGGCTGCGGCAGTGGCGCAGCAGCCAGTGGTCCAGCCGCGTTTGAGGGGAGGGGTGTCGTTCATGCTCCCAGCATACCGGACGTACGCCGATATGGGCATGAGATCGGGTAGCAGGGCAGGGTTGTCCTGAGTGATCAGTCGATGAGGTAGCCATTTTGGCGTTGAAGGCAAAACCATCGCGACTGAAGTCGCTCCTACAAAAGAGGGGCCGGCTGGTTTACAGATGTTGTGGGAGAGACCACCGCCGCCGCGGCTGAAGCTGTCCGCGCTGAGGTTGGTTTTTCTGGTAGGAGCGACTTCAGTCGCGAGAATTCAGCCGCGTCTGAATACATCCGTCCCCATAGAGGGGGCGTGTAGGAGCGACTTCAGTCGCGAAAAGCTTTCAATATTGACGTCTGACAGGACATCCATCGCGCGCGGTAACAGCCATGCGCCATCGAATTGAAACGGACGCAGGCAGACCGGGGCCGGACAGGGCCCCGGCCCTGGTGTTACTGCGTGGTATCGGGATGAATGTCGTAGTCAAAGTACTGATGCATCAACCGGTCGTAGGTGCCGTTTTGCTCGACCTTGTGCAGGGCCTGATTGAACTGCTCCACCAGCGCCCGGTCACGTGGGCGAAACGCCGCGGCGATACCGTCACCGAAGATCGATTTCGGCTTGCTGACAGGCTCGCCGAGCTGGCGGAAGTTTCCTCGATTGATCAGTACATCCTGGGCCAGCGGACCAGTGATGAAGGTCAGATCCAGTCGGCCGGCACTCATGTCGGTGGCCAGATCATCCGCCGTGGCGTAGCGGCGAATTTCGGCCTTCGGATAGTGCTGTGTAACGTAGTTGTCCTGCACCGTAGCGCGCTGAACACCGATCTTTTTGCCGGCCAGATCGCCTGAAACATCATCGATATCACTGTCATCCGGCGCGACCCAGAGCGAGGGCACGGCGTAGTACGGATCGGCAAACAGTACCTGCTTGCGGCGATCTGGGGTGACGCTCATGGCCGAGGCAATGAAATCGTATTTGCGGGCCTGCAGGCCGGGAATGATGCCGTCCCAGCCCTGCTTGACCCATTCGCAGCGGCGCTGCATCTGTTCGCAGATGGCATTGACCAGATCGACCTCGAAGCCGGTAAAGGTGCCGTCGGGGCGCTGCATTTCGAAGGGCTCATAGGGGACATCACTGGCTACCTTCAGGGGCTTCTGATCAGCGGCCTGAGCGGGCAGCATCGTCATCATCCCGAACAGGGCAGGCAACAGCAGGACGGAGCAGCGGGAGAAACGTGTCATGGGTCATACCTCGTCGGTGCGTTGTTGTTATCCGTCATGAACATGCAATGACGTGTCCGTCGATGGCTCGCCGGCCAGCTCGCCCAGCGTCATCGATACCAGTGGCGGGCGTACCTGCAGGTAGCCCACCTGATCAGGCGATTGCTGACAGTGGCCTGCCACCAGTCGCGTGATATTGTCCCCGCACAGTCGGCCCTGGCAGGGGCCCATGCCGCAACGGGTGAAAGCCTTGAGCTGATTGGGGCCGAGACCGCCCTGGTCGATGGCGGTGATCAGCTCATGCCGGCTGACGCTCTCGCAACGGCAGATCAGGGTGTCGGCGGGCTGGCGCTCCAGCCAGTCATCGGGCAGTGCAAACAGGGCTTCCAGCAGCGGCCGAACCGCCTGCTCGTGTCGCCAGCGCTGGTGCAGTCGGTGCTGTTCTTCACGCAGGGCCGATGTGGCCTGGTGCTCAAGCAGCAGGTGGGTGGCGGCCAGCGCGCCTTCCAGTTCGGCATTACGTGCCCCGCCAATGGCCGCGCCATCGCCGACACAGGCAATGCCGGGGGCACCTTCGAAATGCTCATTACGCTCGGTAATGAAGCACTGCTGACCGTCATGCCAGCGCTGCGGCAGATTCAGTGCCCGCGGCAGCTGTGGATCCGGGACGACACCGAAGTGGGTCAACAGCAGTCCGGCAGGCAGACGATGCGTAACGCCGTCGCGGGTAAAGCTGACAGCCTCAAGGGCGCCGTGTTCATCTCCTTCGGCGGACAGTGCAGTGACCTGCTGATGGACCGGTATACCGGCGCGTTTCAGGGCCGCGATCATGCGCACGCCCTTGTAGAGATACGTGCGGCCCTGCAAGGCGCGCCGAGGATGGGCCAGGACCTGACGATAGCGTTCGGGACCGGCCAGATCGAGCACCGCCAGCGGCCGTACGCCGGCACGTAAGTACTGCCAGGCAAGCAGGTAGAGTAGTGGGCCGCAGCCGGCCAGCACGACCGGCACATCCGGGATCAGCCCCGCCTGCTTGAGCAGGATCTGACCGGCACCGGCCGTCATGACCCCGGGGCGTTGCCAGCCGGGAAAGGGCCAGCCACGCTCCATGGCACCGCCGGCGATCATCAGTCGACGGGTGTGCAGCGTACGATTGTATTCGCCGGTCAGAATACCCAGCCAGCAGCCCTGGTCGCCGCGCTCGGCCCACCACAGATGGCTGGCGGGACGGTAGTCGATGTCGCCTCGCGTGCAGGCCGCCATGAAGGCCTCATGCAACGCCCGTCCGCGGACATAGTCCGGCCCCAGCAGTGCATCACGCTGCCGAGTCGTGCCGATGTCGCGATAGATCTGACCGCCGGCATTCATGGCGCGATCGAGCACCACCGGTCGCATGCCTGCCCGGGCCAGCCGCGTGGCGGCGGCCATGCCGGCCGGGCCAGCCCCCACGATGGTCACTGCCTGTTGCTCATCCGCCGCACGTGGATCGTTCATGGTGCGTCCTCGTCGAGCCTCTGTCGGCGTAGCCTCATGCCGGGTACCACCGTTTCAAGACAGCCCTGGCGATTGGGGCGGCCATCGATCTCGACCAGGCAGTCGTGACACACCCCCATCATGCACCACGGTGCCCGCGGCGCCCCATCGGCCAGATGACGACGATAACCGGCGGCGCCATCCAGCCATAGCAGGGCAGCCGCGACCGAGAGTCCGGGCGGTACTTCGACGGGCCGCTCGTCGAGCATCAGGGCGATACGCTCGCCGTGGTCGTCATGCAGTCGAAACATCAAAACGCGCTCCGCTGAATTCGGGTAACTCCCGGGCGAGGTGATCATTGGCGATGGCTTCGGCCAGCTGTTTGGCATGAAAGGCCGCGAGCGTGATGCCGCTGTGACAACTTACGCTATAGGCGCCGGGATAGCGGGAAGAGGCTTCGTAGACCGGATGCTCATCCGGCGTCATGACCCGTAACGCGCCCCAGGCACGGACCATCCGGCGATGCCGCAGGAACGGGTAGACACGTAGTGTGTCGCGGGCGATGGCCTCCATGAGGGCCGGGGTGGTCGCCTTGTCGAGCCCGGCTCGTTCATGCGTCTCGCCGCACTGGAAGCTGCCGCTGTCGGTCTGGCGCACCTGGGGGGTTGGCAAGCGCGGCGTGATCGGCAATCGCTCGGTGACCAGCACCTGGCCGCGCAGGGCAAACACATCGCCGAACAATCCCAGCGGCGGTGCCAGACTCGCATTGCCCAGACCGGCAGCCAGAATCAGACGGGTGCCATGGAATCGGCCCTGCGCCGTATGCACCTCGAACCCGGTGGCCAGCGGGTGGATACTGTCGACGCGATGGTCGAAGCGATGTTCCACCCCGAGACTGCGACACGCCGCGTGCAGAGCGCGCAGCAGCAACAGGGGATTGCAGTGTCCATCGTGGGGAGACCAGGTACCCCCGGGGATATCGGGGCCAATACCGGGCAACCAGTGTTCGAGCTGGTTGCGGTCCAGCCACTCCCAGTGAAAGCGGCGGGCCAGCCCGGGAGATGCCTGCTGCGAGCGGCGGTAGTCATCCAGCCGAGGGGCGACTTCTTCCGGTGTCATGCACAGATCGATGCCACCACCGCCGCGGAACTGTACATCCACGCCGGTACGTTGTTCGAGCTCGGCGGCAAAGGTGGACCATTGCGCACAGGAGGAGAGGCTGATCTCGGCATAACGCGGCATCGCCACGCCCTTGCCCTGACCCCAGATCAGGCCGAAGTTGCCACGCGAGGCACGAAAATCGCGGTCGCTGCCATCGAGTACGATGACCCGCTCACCGCGACGTGCCAGGCCGAAGGCCAGCGCCATGCCGACCACGCCGCCGCCGATAACAAGTGTGGTGTCCTGAGTCGAAGCCATGGGCAGTCTTCCGGGTCGAAGAACAGGCTGATCAATGGATATTCACCAGAGTGTCACGGGGCAGATCATACGATCCAATACTCATTGTCGCGGTATCGATAACACGATGTGATAGGCTGCAATGCCCTGACGGCTTCGGAGATCCGCCATGCCTGCCCGCCTCAGTGATCGCCAGGTGACAGCCTTTCGCCACTTCATGGCCTGCGGTAGCGTCTCTGACGCCGCCCGACGCATGATGACGGCTCAGCCCGGCGTTACCCGGCTGTTGCGTGAGCTCGAGCATGACGTGGGGTTTGCGCTGTTCGAGCGCGTGCGTGGTCGACTGGTGCCCACTCCCGAGGCGCGGCTGTTCCAGCGTGAGGTCGAGCGTGCCTGGATCGGCATGGAGCAGCTGCGCGAGACTGCCGAGCGCATTCGAACCCGGCAGCTCGGCGGGCTGCGCATCAGTGCCATGCCGCTGCTGGGCATGACCTTCCTGCCGGATGTAATCGCCGCCTTTCGCGCCACGCATCCCGGGGCTTTCGTACAGCTCTCCAACTACCGCTCGGCGCAGGTGGTCGATGAGGTGATCACCCAGCGCTGTGACCTGGGGCTGGCGATCGTGGGCGACAGCGATGAGCGCTTCGAGACCCGCCGCTTCACGCTCCCCGGCGTCTGTGTGATGCCGGCCGATCATCCGCTGGCGGCGCGGGACATGCTCGAACCGGAGGATTTTCGTGGCCGTGAACTGATCGTTTTCGAGACGCACGATCCACTGCGTCAGGCGCTGGAGCGCTGGCTGAATGCGGCGGGCGTCGGCTTCGAGGCCGTGCTCGAGGTGTCACTGGCGCTTCAGGCAGTACGGTTGGTGATGAATGGGCAGGGCATTGCCGTGGTCGATCCGATCAATGCAGCCGTTCTGGCCGGGGCCGGCGTAGTGCAGCGTCCGATCGCCGGGGCGCTGGATACCGACTTCTGTATTCTTACCCCGCGCGAGCAGCCGCTGTCGCAACTGGCACAGGCGTTTATCGCGCTGTTTGAGCGTGAGTATGAGCGGGCCATCGCGACTTCAACTGCGACGGATGACAGTCGCCAGCGTTTGAAGTGAGGCGGTAACGGTCTGCCGGGCTAACCGTCGATGGATGGCCGGCCCCCCCTGGAATACCGAGCAGATCAGGGCCGGCTGATATCGCTATCAATCCTGAAGATGGGTGCTGTCCAGTGCTGCCGTTGGCGGGCGTTCGCTGTCCTCTTCCCTGTCCAGCCATTCCATGGCCACAAGACTCAGAAAGGCAAACGGCAACAGCGCGAGCAAAGGGGATATATCCGCAAGTGATGACCAGAGTCCGATCAAGAGGTGTCGCTCCCTGACGAGGCATGAATTTACCGGGTCTTCCCTGACTCGGAACAGACAAAGCCTGGTAGCGAGGGAGCGATTGTCAAATCATGTATCAGTGGCCATGGGCGTGCCTGCTCGGAAAGCCGCGGTTGGCTTCCCATCGTCTTCATACCGCCTGCTTCACGCCTCGGGCGGATTCAGGGCGCGCTGCCGGATACCGTTGATTTCATCGGCGATGATCTCGGGATGATCTTCCGGCGTGAAATGATATCCCTCCGGGATACGCCGTACCGGTGCAGTGCCGAGCAACTGCGAGAGCCGCTCGCCGGAGGCGATATCGAGCAGATCGTGCTCACCCCACACCAGGCCGATCGGGCAGCTCGGCGTAATGCTCAGCCGATCGGCGATCGCCATGGTATCCCGGGCATCGAGATGGCGTAGCTGATTGGCCAGCCCGGCCGGTCCGGTGGCCTGATTATAGGGTGACCAGTGCAGCAGCGCCGATGCCTGGCCGCGGCTTTCATCCGCATGACCGTACTTGCTCAGACAGTGCGTAAAACCGGGGCGCAGCAGGGCGGGAGGCGTCGTGGCGACCACCCGGTTGAAGCGCTGGCCCCAGGCCATGGCCGGCACCGGCCAGTTATCAAAGGCCACCGAGTCGACCAGTACCGCGCCGGCGCAGTATTCCGGATGTGCGGCCAGCATGGCCTGAACGACTCCGCCGCCAACGTCATGACCGACGAAGATGGCGCGCTCGATGCCCTGGGCTTCAAGCCAGGCCGCGAGATAGTCGGCCTGGGCGGGAATGGAAATATCGCGGCCCAGCCCCTCATCGATCGACCAGCCGTAGCCCACCATTTCCCAGGCAAGACAGCGGCTGCCGTCCTGTACCAGATGCGGGATCACATGACGCCACAGGCGTGGGCCGGTGGGGATGCCGTGGATCAGGATCACCGGTAACGCTTCACTTTCGCCGTGCTCCTCCCAGCGCATGACCATGCCGTTGATCAATGCGCTGCGAGAGAGTTCCGGTGCAGTCGGTGTCAGACTGTCCCAGCGGCGCGCGTGCAGCGCCTGACGTTTCTGCCAGGCCGTCCAGGCCATCCATGTCGCCGTGCCGGCCATCAGCCAGCGCCCATAACGTGGGCGGCGGGGTTTTTCCTTGTCGTCGAAGCGTTCGCGATCCATGTGAGCCCCCATGCTTGTCGGCCCCAATGGACCGCGCTGGAAAATGATCGTCCTGTTCTGAGCGTAGCTTGCCATCATCGACACGCAACGGTTTTGCAGCGCCCGGGCGCAGGGGCGTGCTGACCGTGCAGAGTATCGAAAGGATGCAGTAGAGTGTTGAAAACAGGCGTGCTGAAAGCGCCTCTCATCGCAACGACAAGGACTTCCCATGCGCTCGCAAACCATCCTGATGGCCACCCTGGTGGCGCTGCTTGGTATCACACTGGCCACGCCGGCGCTGGCGCATCCCGCCCTGCTGCCGCACTCCCATGGTGGGGGTGGCTTTACTGCCGGCTTGCTGCATCCGCTGACCGGGCTCGATCACCTGCTGGCCATGGGCGCCATCGGCCTGTGGAGTGCACGTCAAAGCGCGACGCTGCGCCGCTGGATGCCGCTTTTGGTTGCCCTGGGCATGCTGGCCGGTGCCGGGCTCGCCTGGGCCGGCGTACCATTGACGGGCGTCGAGTTCGGCATCGCGATGAGTGTACTGCTGGCCGGCATTCTGATCGCCGCCATGGTGCGCCTGCCGACCGCTGCGGGGGGCGCTCTGGTATTCGCTTTCATCCTGCTACATGGTCATGCTCATGGCAGTGAGCTGGCCCCGGAGGCGTCAGCGCTTTATTACGCGCTCGGTTTTCTCGCCTCTAGCGTGACGATCACCCTGGCGGGCCGTGGCCTCGGCGGCTGGCTTGCGCGTCGTGACAATCGCCTCAGCCGCGTACTGGGTGGCGTCATTGTCATGGCCGGTGGTGCGTTGGCTCTGGGCTGACACCGCCCTTGTGGTTCCATGCCGGTCTCCTGCAGGGCCGGCATTTTATTTTCTCCTGCATCGGAAGCCTGCGTCATGAGTGCCTATCAGCAACTATCGAGCCTGTTTCAGCGTCTCTTTCACTATGAACATCTCGGGGCCATGGCCGGGTGGGATCAGCTCACCATGATGCCAACCGGCGGCAGTGATGCCCGCGCCGAGGCGATGGCTGAGCTGGAAGTATTGATGCATCGTACGCTGACGGCACCGGAGGTTGGTGAGTGGCTGGCAAGCGCTGATGCGGAATCGCTGGATGATGCCCAGCGGGCCAATCTGCGCGAAATGCACCGTGCCTGGCATGATGCCGTGGTGCTGCCGGAACGACTGGTCGAAGCCCGCTCACTGGCCGGTGCGCGCTGTGAGCAGGCGTGGCGGCGACAGCGGCCGGACAACGACTGGGCAGGGTTCGCCGACAATCTGCGTGAAGTGGTGCGTCTCTCGCGTGAAGAGGCCACCATTCGCGCTGAAGCGACCGGGACGAGCCGCTACGAGGCTCTGTTGAACAAGTTCGAACCGGACATGAATGTTACCGAGCTTGATCGCCTGTTCAACGATCTGCGGGACGGGCTGCCGGGGCTGCTCGCGCAGGTGGTCGAGCGCCAGCGCTCGTCTCCGGCACACACCCCTGAAGGGCCATTCGATATCGAGGCGCAGCGCCGGCTGGGGCAGGAAACCATGCGTCGGCTGGGCTTTGATTTCGAGCATGGCCGGCTCGATGTCAGCCTGCATCCGTTCTGTGGCGGGGTGCCCGAGGATGTGCGTCTGACCACGCGTTATCGTGAGGATGAGTGCCTGAGCTCGCTGATGGGCATCATTCATGAAACCGGGCATGCACGCTACGAACAGAACCTGCCTGCGCCATGGCGTGGTCAGCCGCTCGGCCGGGCACGCTCGATGAGCATTCACGAGTCCCAGAGTCTCACCTTCGAGATGCAGCTCGGCCGCAGTGAGGCCTTTGTTCGCCAGCTGGCCCCGCAGCTGGTAGCGCATTTCGGTAACCGCCCGGGCTTCGAGGTCGATAACCTGGTACGGCTGGCGCAGCGTGTCGAGCCGGGGTTGATCCGGGTCGATGCGGATGAAGTCTCCTATCCGGCGCATATCCTGCTGCGCTACGAGATCGAGCGGGCGCTGATCGAAGGCGAGATCGAGGTCGACGATATTCCGGCGCTGTGGGATGAAAAAATGCAGCACTATCTGGGCCTCGAGACTCGCGGCAACTACCGCGATGGCCCCATGCAGGATATTCACTGGACCGATGGCTCGTTCGGTTATTTCCCGACCTACAGCCTCGGCGCGATGCTGGCCGCCCAGCTGATGGCGGCCGTACGACGCGATCATCCCGAGCTCGATGAGCGCCTGGCCGCGGGCGAGCCGGGTATTCTGTTTGACTGGCTGAAAGCGCAGATCTGGCAGCAGGGCAGCCGCTTCGAGACGCCCGAACTGATTCGCCGGGCGACCGGTGAACCGCTCGATGCCGGCTATTACCGGCGCCATCTCGAATCGCGCTATCTCGGCGAACCGGCCGGCCGCTCTGGCGGCGTCGCGAAACGTGCGCATCAGCCCATTGGGTCGGGCAATGAAGATGATTAACGGGGCAGAGCGCTGCTGTTTGCTAAGCTTTGGTTCAGTACATTCGCTCGTGCGTCAGTGACTGCCTGGAGCCCTCGGCAGTCATTGTGCCCGGGCATGGATGAATCCATCGTACCGGCAAGGCAAGGAGCCCTTCATGTCGACACTCAAGGACAGCGATCTGCATGGCAAGCAGGGAGAACATGATGCGCCTGGCGGCGGCTGGCAATCGGTAGCGGCCACCGAAAAGCATTTTCTGCGCGAGCGGGTGCCCTGGCATGGCAATCGGTTGATGCTGAAGATCAATCAGCCAGACGGCGGCTTCGAGTGCCCGAGCTGTGCCTGGCCCAACCCGAAGGACCCCGGGCCGGCCGAATTCTGCGAAAACGGCGCCAAGGCCGTGGCGTGGGAGGCGACAGCGGCACGCACCACTCCGGAGTTCTTCAGCAAGCACACGGTGACCGAGCTGCGTGAATGGTCGGATCACGACCTGGAGAAGCAGGGTCGGTTGACCCACCCGATGCGCTATAACGCCGAGACCGACAAGTACGATCCGGTCGACTGGGAAACAGCGCTGCGTGACATCGGTCAGCAGCTCAATACCTTCGATCCCTGGAAGGTCGAGCTCTATACCTCGGGGCGCACCTCCAATGAAGCGGCTTTTCTGTGGCAGCTGTTCGGGCGCATGTATGGCATGACCAACTTCCCGGACTGCTCCAACATGTGCCACGAGACCACCACCGTGGCACTGCCGCAGAGCATCGGCGTGGGCAAGGCGACCACCACGCTCGAGGATTTCGAACATGCCGATGCCATCTTCATCTTCGGACAGAATGCCGGCACCAACAGCCCGCGCATGATGGGGCATCTGCACGAGGCGAAAAAGCGCGGTGCGGCCATTATCACCTTCAATCCGCTGCGCGAGCGGGCGCTGGTGAAGTTCGCCAATCCGCAGACCCCGCGTGATATGGCCACCAATCATGGCGAAACGATCAGCTCCCAGTACCATCAGGTACGTATCGGGGGGGATATCGCGGCCATCCAGGGCATGTGCAAGCTGATTCTGGAAGCCGATGATCGAGCCCGCGAGAACGGTGACAAGCCGGTGATCGATCACGAGTTCATCGAGATGCACACCGATGGTTTCGAGGCCTTTGCCGACCACTGTCGGTCGCTCTCCTGGGAGCGGATCGAGCGCTACAGCGGGCTGCCGAAGGAGAGCCTGCAACAGGCTGCCAACGCGTGGATGGCATCCGAGCGGGTCATCTGCTGCTGGGGCATGGGGATTACCCAGCACATCCATGGCGGCGATAACGTCCACCAGATTCTCAACCTGCTGTTGATGGGCGGCCATATCGGTCGGCGTGGTGCCGGTGCCTGCCCGGTACGCGGACACTCCAATGTGCAGGGGGATCGTACCGTCGGCATCTTCCACAGGTCGGGTGAAAAATTCCTGTCGAAGATGGATGAGGTATTCGGCATCAACTGCTCGCGTGAACACGGTCACGATGTCTCACTGTGCTGCGAGGCGATCCTGCGCGATGAGGTCGATGCCTTCATCGGCATGGGGGGCAATTTCTTCCGCGCCATTGCCGACCAGAAGCGCGTGGCCGAGCACGTTCCCAATCTCAAGCTGACCGTCCAGATTTCCACCAAGCTCAACCGCAGCCATCTGATCCATGGCCAGTCGGCATATATCCTGCCGGCACTGGCGCGCACCGAGCGCGACGAGCAGGCGGGTGTGGTGCAGAAGGTGTCGATCGAGGATGGCATGTGCAACGTTCAGGGCTCGGTGGGGCAGCTGGAGCCGGCCTCGAAGCATCTGAAATCGGAAATTGCCATCGTCTGCGACATGGCCCGGGCAACACTCGCCCCCAACCCGAAGGTCGACTGGGCATGGTTGTGCGAGGATTACGCCCGTATTCGCGACAGGATCGAAGCGACGCAGCCGGAGACCTTCCCGGACTACAATCGTCGGCTGGAGGAGGAGGGTGTCTTCCACCTTTATATTCCCGCTCGTGATCGCATCTGGAATACCGAGTCGGGCCGGGCCCACTTCCTGTTCCCGGGCAACGTACTGGCCGAGGATGAGAGCAAGCCGAACGATCCGCATTTTCAGCTGCTCACCACCCGCGGACACGATCAGTTCAATACCACGGTGTACTCCTATGACGATCGTTACCGCGACATCTACGGCACGCGCAGTGTGCTGATGATGAATCCGAAGGATATCGAAGCCCACGGCTTCGAAGCGGGCAATATCGTCGAGCTCTCCAGCGTCAATGAGGATGGCATTGAGCGAAAGGTCTCGGGCTTCAGGATCATCGCCTATGACATGCCGGAGAACTGCCTGGGGGCGTACTATCCGGAGACCAACGATCTGATCCCGATCGGCAACCGCGATCAGCAGAGCGGCACCATTGCCGGCAAGTCGGTGCCGGTCAACATTCGGCTGATGAATACCGAAGAGGTGGAAGAGGCGACCGGCAGGCTGGCGACAGCTTAAGCGACAGACGCTACTGCGGTCTCACGCGACGCCCGGCTTCGGCCGGGCGTTTTAGCGTGGGCGCTCAGCCCCGGCGAGGGCGTTCAAGCGGCAGCCAGCGCAGCACCCGCTGAATCTGACGATCCCAGTAGCGCCACTGGTGATCGCCGGGCCCGTCGCTGTATTCCAGGGTCAGAGTTGTCTCGCGGCAGGCATCGCGAAAGCGGAGATTGGCCTCATACAGGAAATCCTCGCGGCCGCACCACTGAAACAGTGCCGGCTGATACGGCCTGGGCTGGCGATAACGTTCCAGCAGCGCCAGCAGATCGTCATCGCTTCCGGCGGGAGGATGTTCGAAAATCCACGGATACTCCGGCGGCGGTGCCTCACGCTGCCCCACGGCCACGATATCCAGTGACCCGGAGAGGCTGGCGGCAGCCGCGAATCGCTCGGGGTCACGCAGCGCCCATTTGAACGCGCCATAGCCGCCCATCGACAACCCGGCCACAAAAGTCTCCTCGCGACGCTGGGAGATCGGGAACAGACGCTGGCTGACAACGGGCAGCTCTTCGCTCAAAAAGCGATACCAGGCCGGGCCACGGGCCATGTCGGTGTAATAGCTGCGTTCCACCCGGGGCATGATCACGGCCAGGCCGTAGGCCTCGGCGTAGCGCTCGAGCGAGGTCTGGCGCAGCCAGCTGCTGTCATCATCGGAAAGCCCGTGCAGCAGATAGAGCACCGGTGAGGGGCGTTCGGCATGCTCCGGCACGAGTGCCGTGAGCGTGGTTTCCATATCCAGTACATCAGAGTGAAAGCGACAGTTCAGCAGGGCCATGGCAGGTATGAATCAGGCGTTGACGTTGCGATAGCGCGCATTGACGAAGCAGTAGATGCCATAGGCCACCAGGCCCAGCGCTACCACGCCCAGAATCCAGGGCCCAAAGGGCTGATCGGCCAGGGTCTCCAGTGCCCCACCCAGACCGCGGGCACGCTGCGGATTGGTATGCAGTGCCGCAAGACAGATGAAGCCCGACATGATCAGAAATACCAAACCACGGGCGGTCAGGCCCCAGCGGGCAATGACATCGGCGATGTGCAATTGATGCGCAGGCATCTCCTGAGTATGCCAGTTCTTGCGATAGCTCTGCTTCCAGGCGCGCCACCACTGGCGCAGGCCGACGAAACCGAAGATGACGCCGATCACGAAAACGGCAATCAGGCCGCCGGGATGGCTCATCAGCTCTGCGGTACGACTCTGGGTGGAACCGCTGCCGCTGCCGCCGCTGCTCAGCAGCAGTTTGATGCTGTTGATGGCCAGCGCCCCATAAATCAGGCCGCTGATCACGAAACCACCGCGGGTGCACAGGCCCTTGAAGCCGCGGCCCTTGTTTTCGGCATCGAAGATGGCCTGAATGATGCGCCAGGCCGTATAAGCGAGCAGACCGACCGCCATCGCCGCCAGCATGAACCCACCGAAGGGTTTGACGGCGAGTTCGTGCAGGGCTTCGGAGGTACCACCGCGCTGCCCACCCAGGCCGATGGCGGCCATGAACGCCAGCCCGCCGATCAGGATGTAGACGACGCCCTTGGCGACGTAGCCCATTCGAGCGGCGATGGTGATGATTCTTTGTGTGTTGCCGGTAGGGTGATCCAAATCAACTCCTGTTGTGGCACTAAGGCCCGAATCCATCCATTGATTCGATCCGGACTGGTGAGACGTCGTCTTGACCGGCATCATCAGGGCCTTGCCCCGTGGAAATGCGATTATCGATGGCCGGTCACAGAAAAGTAACCATTGCAGACGTGGCACGCCACGTCGGATTGACCAATATTACCGTCTCCCGGGCGCTCAATCGTCCCGAAATGGTCAAACCGGCGACTCGTGAGCGTATCCGTCAGGCGGCGCTGGAGCTGGGGTATGTCCCCAATGCCTTTGCCCGTGGCCTGAAACGCAGCGACAGTCGGCTGATCGGAGTGGTCACGGCGAGTCTGGATAACCCGTTCTACGCCGAGATGATCAAATCCATCTCGCGTCATGCCAAGCGCCATGATTACGCCATCATGCTGTTTGATACCGATGGTGAAGCCTGGCTGGAAGAGACGGCCATTGAAACCCTGCTGAGCTATCAGGCGGCTGGCATCATCCTGTCGCCGGTCTCCGATGAGCCGGAGTATCAGCCTGCCTATATTCACAGGTTACAGGCCAGTGATGCTGCTGTGGTACAGCTTGATCGTACCCTGCAGGGCAGTGGGTTCAGCGCCGTGGTGCTTGATAATCTCTGGGCCGGTGAGCGGGTGGCTCAGCATCTGCTTACCAATGTCTTCGCCGGACAGGCCGTTAATGGCAGATTGCTGGTGGCGGCCGGGCCCGAGCATTCGCTGATTTCAAGGCAGCGTCTGGCGGGCGTGCGTGAAGCCCTGGCCCGGCATGACAGTGACGTCGCCGTCGACGTCCTGTGGGGCGACTACACCTTTGAACCGGCTTTCGAACAGGTCGGCGACTATCTCGATCACTTCGGCGCGCCCCGGGCCATCTTCGGCCTCAACCAGCTGATTACCCTGGGCGCGCTCAAGGCGCTGCGCTCGCGCGGTATTGCCCGCGATTCGCTTGGCGTGGTCGGCATCGATCGGCTGCCCTATCTCGATATCTTCGATATCACGGTGCCCTGCGTGGTCCATGATGGTTATCGCGCTGGTGAGCAGGCCGTGGAACTGCTGCTCGAGCAGATCCATGATCCGCATGCCGCGCCACGCTCCCTCACTGTGCGGGGGGAGTTGGTGCAGTAATCATGGCGGTCTGGTCATTTCAGACATGACCCAAGACATACCCCTGCCCAAACCCGGATAATGGTGGCAATTCGCCGCGTGCGACACTCGCTACCAATCCGGTTTGTGCTCATGGAAATCAAGGTCAACTATCTCGACAACCTCCGTCAGGAGGCGAAGTTCGACGACTTCACCGTCATCACCGATCAGCCGATCCGCTACAAGGGCGATGGTTCCGCGCCCGGGCCGTTCGATTACTTTCTGGCCTCCACGGTGCTGTGCGCGGGGCACTTCGTGCGCGTCTACTGCAACGCCCGCGATATCCCGACCGAGAACATCCGGCTCTCCCAGAACAACATCGTCGACCCGGAAAACCGCTACAATCAGATTTTCCGCATTCAGGTCGAGCTGCCGAACGATCTCTCCGAGAAGGATCGTACCGGTATCCTGCGCTCCATCGAGCGCTGCTCGGTCAAGCGGGTGATTCAGAATAACCCCGAGTTCCGGATCGAGGTGGTCGAGAACATCGACGAAGATGCCCAGGCACTGCTGATGGGCGGCACGGTCGAAGGGGAGAGCACCTGGATCGAGGGCAAGGATCTGCCGCTGGAGCAGACCATCGCCAACATGACCGGCATCCTCGAACGCCTCGGCATGAAGATCGAGATCGCCTCCTGGCGCAATAGCGTGCCGAATGTCTGGTCGCTGCACATCCGCGATGCCGCCTCACCGATGTGCTTCACCAATGGCAAGGGCGCGTCGAAGGAAGCGGCACTCTGCTCGGCGCTGGGCGAGTTCATCGAGCGGCTCTCCTGCAACTTCTTCTACAACGATCAGTTCTTCGGCCCCGAGATCGCGAATAGCGACTTCGTGCACTATCCCCATGAGCGCTGGTTTCAGCCGGGCGCTGATGATGGCCTGCCCGAGGGGCTGCTCGATGACTACTGCCGCGCGATTTTCGATCCGGACGGCGAGCTGCGCGCCTCGCACCTGATCGACACCAACTCCGGCCGAAGTGACCGTGGCATCGTCGCGCTGCCGTTCACCCGCCATTCGGATGGCGAGACGGTCTGGTTCCCCTCGAATCTGATCGAGAACCTGTACCTCAGCAACGGCATGAGCGCGGGCAATACCATTGCCGAGGCGCAGGTGCAGTGCCTCTCGGAGATCTTCGAGCGGGCGGTGAAGCGCCGCATCATCGAACAGGAACTGGCGCTGCCGGACGTGCCCGATGAAGTACTGGCACGCTATCCCGGCATCAAGGCCGGCATCGATGCGCTGGAAGCCCAGGGCTTCCCGGTACTGGTGAAGGATGCCTCACTCGGTGGGCGCTATCCGGTGGCGTGTGTGACGCTGATGAATCCGCGCACCGGTGGCGTGTTCGCCTCCTTCGGCGCCCACCCGAGCCTCTCGGTGGCGATCGAGCGCAGCCTCACCGAGCTGCTGCAGGGCCGCAGCTTCGAGGGCATGGATGATCTGCCCCAGCCGACCTTCAACTCGCAGGCGGTGACCGAACCGAACAACTTTGTCGAGCACTTCATCGACTCCTCCGGCGTGGTCTCCTGGCGCTTTTTCAGCGCCCGCGCAGACACCGCATTCTGCGACTGGGACTTCTCGGGCGATACCCACGCCGAGGCCGAGCAGCTGTTCGCGATCCTCAAAGAGGACGGGCTGGAGGCGTATGTCGCGATCCATGAGGACCTGGGCGCGCCGGTCTGCCGCATTCTGGTGCCGGGCTACTCCGAGGTCTATCCGGTGGACGATCTGGTGTGGGATAACACCAATATGGCGCTCAACTACCGCGAGGACATCCTGAATCTGCACGCGCTGGAAGATGATCAACTGGCCGATCTGCTCGAGCGGCTGGAGCAGAGCGAACTCGACGAGCAGATGAAGATCGTCACGCTGATCGGCATCGAGTTCGACGACAACACTGTCTGGTCAGAGCTGACGATTGCCGAGCTGAAGCTCTTGATCAGTCTCGCACTCGGCCAGTACGAGGATGCGCTCGACCGCACGCAGATGTTCCTCCAGTTCAACGACAACACCCGCGATCGCAGCCTGTTCTATCAGGCGCTCACTGCCGTGCTCGAGATTGCCATCGATGACGAGCTCAAGTTCGAGGACTACCACCGTAACCTCGTACGCATGTTCGGCGAGGAGAAGATCAACGCCGCGGTCGGCTCGGTCAACGGTGATGTGCGCTTTTACGGCCTCACGCCGACCAGCATGGCGCTGGAAGGCATTGACCGGCACCAGCGGTTGATTACCAGCTACCGGAAGCTACATGCCTGGCGGGCGGCCAACGCCGAAGGCTGATTGTCGGATCATCATGTTGTGTACAGCGCCCATCCCCGAGTGGGCGCTGGTGTGTTGGACTTCGTGATCCCGGCGAGCCTCACCTCTCCCGATTGATCCTGCCAGCTCGTTCAGAGTGATACTCGGATCATTTTCAATGACGGCTCCCCTGGCGCAGAGACAATCAGCCGCCGAAGAAGACCCTGAGCCCTGAAGCACCTGCTCCAGAGCAGCAGGGCGATCGCCTGCCTGATCTCCATGATCGATTCACTCCCGGGATTTCATCTGCGCGTCATGGATCGCCGCTAGCCTGCTTTTTCCGAGACCCGTCGACCAGCGCTAGAGGAGTTCATCATGGCATCGCCGAACGATTCACTGACACGACGCCATTTTTTAGCCACCAGCGGCCGGCTGGGCGCAGGCCTTGCCGGAATAAGCCTGCTTGGTGCGCCGGCCATCGTGCTCGCCGAGAGCCGCCGGCCGATGATGGAAGGTGGAGTCATGAGTGGTGATGTGCTCCCCGACCGCGCCATGCTATGGGCCCGCGCCGACCGCCCGGCGCGCATGCTGGTCGATATCGCCGACAATCCCGAGTTTCGCGGCACCCGCCAGCTCGCGCCGGTCGATGTCCTGCCGGGTAGTGATCTGATCGGCAAGCTCGACGCCACTGGTCTGAGGGGGATGAAGGACGTCCATTACCGGGTGCATTTTGCCGCGCTGGGGGATAAACGGGGGCTGAGCGAGCCGGTCGTCGGGCGTTTGCGCTTGCCGCCGAGCACGCCGCGCAACCTGCGCTTTGTGTGGTCCGGTGATGTGGTGGGGCAGGGCTGGGGCATTGATGAATCGCGCGGTGGCATGCGCACCTGGGAGGCGATGCGCCGGGTCCAGCCGGACTTTTTCATCCACTCCGGTGACAGCGTTTATGCCGACGGCCCGCTCGAACCAGAGGTCGCGCTGCCCGATGGTGGTACCTGGCGCAATCTGGTGACGCCGGCCGAGCAGAAGGTGGCCGAGACGCTGGCCGAATACCGGGGCCAGCATGCCTACAACCATCTTGATGCCAACTTCCGCCGCTTTGCCGCCGAAGTGCCGATACTGTCGCAGTGGGATGACCACGAGACGGTCAATAACTGGTATCCGCAGGAAATTCTTGATGATGAGCGCTACACCGAGAAAAACGTCGCGCTGCTCTCGGCCCGCGCCCGGCAGGCCTTTATCGAGTACATGCCGATTCGCATGACCCCCGAGGCCCCGCAGCGCATCTACCGGCGTTTCTCCTACGGCCCGGGCATGGAGGTCTTCATGCTCGATATGCGCAGCTACCGCGGCCCCAACAGTCCCAACCTGCAATCAAACGCATCAAGCGCGACGGCGTTTCTGGGCGAGAACCAGTTTCGCTGGCTGCGTCAGGCGCTCAATGACTCCACCGCCACCTGGAAGATTATCGCGGCCGACATGCCCATCGGCATGGTGGTGCCGGACGGTGACCACTTCGAGGCGATCGCCAACAATGATCCCGGCCAGCCGCTGGGTCGCGAGCTGGAGCTTGCCCGACTGCTGCAGGCGATTCGTGATGACGATATCCGGAACGTGGTGTGGTTCACCGCCGATGTGCACTACACCGCGGCCCACCACTACGCGCCGGAGCGCGCCGCCTTCAAGCAGTTCAAGCCGTTCTGGGAGTTCGTCAGTGGCCCGCTTCACGCCGGCACCTTTGGCCCCAGCGAGATGGATGCCACCTTCGGCCCTGACGTCGTCTTCTACAAGGCGCCGCCCGAGGGTCAGAAGAACCTGCCGCCCTCGGCGGGCTATCAGTTCTTCGGGCAGGCGGATCTCGACGGCGAAAGTGACGCGCTGACGGTGACGCTCAAGGACAGCGACGGTGCCACCCTGCACACGCAGGTGCTGATGCCGGAGGGGCGAATCGACCGGACGTGACCCGGGGAGGGCGCCCTGGGCCACGACCGGCGGGCGCAGCGTCCATGACCAATGCCGTCGGGCTCAACGTGTCGGGTGATCTGGTGCCGGCGTTTCGAGCACCACCATGTCGCCCTCAAGGCGCACCGGCCAGACGGTGAGGCGCTGCTCGGGGTCTTCGAGGCAGACGCCGTCGCGCAGCCGGAAGTGCTGCTTGTAGATCGGTGAGGCCACGACCGGTTCGCCGCCCTTGTCGCCGATGATGCCGCGGCCGATCACGTTGGCGCCGGAGAAGGGGTCGTGGTTGTCCAGCGCGAAAATTTCGGCCTCGCCCTGGCGGTCGTGCCCCTGGGGGAGATAGAACAGGGCGATCTGATGTCCCTGATGCAGCGCAACCACGCCGGACCAGGCCACCAGGTCGGCAGTGCAGCAGAGTTCATGAATGTCGATGTCGGAGCGGATGGCATTGGCGGCTGTCATGACGAGATCTCCACGGCCAGGGATTCGGGGCGTTCATCGGCGCGGGCCGGACGCGGCTGACCGCGTTCGGTGACATTGACGATATCCGGGTCGCCGCATTGGTCGTTGACGAAGGTGCGAAAACGCTTGAGCTTTTCGGGGTCGCCCAGGGCATTGGCCCACTCGCACTCGTAGGTATCGATGACATGCTTCATCTGCGCCTCGAGCTCTTCACCGAGCCCGAGGCTGTCATCGATGATGACCTCCTTCAGATAATCGAGCCCGCCTTCGAGGCTCTCGCGCCACACCGAGGTGCGCTGGAGCTTGTCGGCGGTGCGCACGTAGAACATCAGAAAGCGGTCGATGTAGCGAATCAGGGTGTCGCTGTCGATATCGGTGGCGAACAGCTCGGCATGGCGCGGACGCATGCCGCCATTGCCGCAGACATAGAGATTCCAGCCGGCTTCGGTGGCGATCACGCCGATATCCTTGCCCTGGGCTTCGGCGCACTCACGGGTACAGCCGGAGACTCCCATCTTGATCTTGTGTGGTGTGCGCAGCCCCTTGTAGCGGTGCTCCAGTTCCAGCGCCATGCCGACACTGTCCTGCACCCCATAGCGACACCAGGTGTTGCCGACGCAGGACTTCACGGTGCGAATCGACTTGCCATAGGCGTGGCCGGTCTCGAAGCCGGCACTGATCAGTTCCTGCCAGATATCCGGTAGCTGATGCAGTTCAGCGCCGAACAGGTCGATGCGCTGGCCGCCGGTAATCTTGGTATAGAGATTGTATTTGCGGGCCACTTCGCCCAGCACCACCAGCTTCTCCGGGGTGATCTCGCCGCCGGCCACACGTGGCATCACCGAATAGGTGCCATTTTTCTGCATGTTGGCCATGAAGGTGTCGTTGGTGTCCTGCAGCGCCACGTTCTGCGGGTCCATGATCGGTTGGTTCCAGCAGGTCGCCAGAATCGAGCCGATGGTGGGCTTGCAGATATCGCAGCCGAGCCCGTGGCCGTGCCTGTCCAGCAGCTCCTCGAAGCGGGTAATGCCCTCGACGCGCACCAGGGCGTAGAGCTCCTGGCGGGTATAGGCGAAGTGCTCGCAGAGGCTCCGGTCGACTTCCATGCCGCGGGACTCAAGTTCATTCTCGAACACCTGCTTGAGCAGCGCCGTGCAGCCGCCGCAGCCGGTGCTCGCCTTCGTCTCGATCTTGAGGGCGGCGATATCGGCGCAGCCGGCATCGACTGCCTGACACACGGCGCCCTTGGTAACGTTGTGACAGGAGCAGATGGTGGCGGTGTCGGGCAGGGCATCAGCCCCCAGTGTTGGCACGCCGCCCTCGCTTTGCGGCAGAATCAGACTGGCCGGGTTCTCGGGCAGGTCGATACCGTTCTGGGCGTACTGCAGCAGGGTGTCGTAGTAGCTGTTGTCACCGACCAGTACCGCACCCAGCACCTTCTTGCCATCGGCAGAGACCACCAGCCGCCGGTAACCGCTCCCGGCTTCGTCGATCCAGCGGTAGCTCTTCGCACCTTCGGTGACACCATGGGCGTCGCCGATCGAGCCGACATCGACTCCCAGCAGCTTGAGTTTGGTGGACATGTCGGCGCCGCTGAAGCGCTCTTCGCCGCCGGTCAGACAGCCCGCCACGGTACGTGCCATGGTGTAACCCGGCGCCACCAGTCCGAAGAGGCGTCCCTGCCAGAGGGCGCACTCCCCCAGGGCGAAAATCTCGGGATCGGAAGTGCGGCAGCTGTCATCGATGACAATGCCACCACGTTCTCCGATTTCCAGGCCACAGTCGCGGGCGAGCTGATCCTGGGGGCGAATACCGGCAGAGAAGACGACCATGTCGGTATCCAGCGTCTCGCCACCCTTGAAGTGCATGCGATAGCGGTAGTCGTCACCCGCCGAGAGGGCAGCGATCTCCTCGGTGGCCCGCCCGACATGCACGCCCACACCAAGTCCTTCGATATGCTCGCGCAGTGCAATGCCGCCCTGTTCGTCGAGCTGAACCGGCATCAGTCGTGGTGCAAACTCCACCACATGGGCTTCCAGCCCCAGCGACCTGAGCGCGTTGGCCGCTTCCAGTCCCAGCAGGCCGCCGCCGATCACTACGCCCCGTCGAGCGGTCTTTGCATGGCTGCGGATGGCATCAAGATCATCGAGAGTGCGATAGACCAGCCGTGCCTGCGGATGCATATCGCTGTCCGGGCCTGGTACCGGGGGCACGAAGGGATACGATCCGGTGGCGATGATCAGGCTGTCATAACCCAGCCGGCCCTCCGGGGTGACGACCTCGCGGGCATCGCGGTCGATGGCGCTGATGCGTGTCCCCAGATGCAGCTCGACGCCATGGGTTTTGTGCAGATCGGGTTCGCCCAGTGCCAGCGCGTCGGCATCCTTGCCGGAGAAGTATTCCGAGAGATGAACGCGGTCATAGGCGCGATGGCGCTCCTCGCCGAAGACGTGAATACGGTAGTGCTCGGTGGCACCGCGCTCGATGAGCTGTTCAACGCAGTGGTGGCCCACCATGCCATTGCCGATGATGACCAGCTGTTGCCTGCTGTCGTGGGTTGGGTTGTGAGCCGTCATGCAGCCTCCTCGAGCTGTTGTGTCGCGTCCGTGGCGCCGAACAGCAAGATGTCGCGGCACCGGGTCAGGTCACGCTGTTCCAGACTCTGCTGGAAGTACCAGGGGCCATCGCGGGTATCGCCGTAGAGCACGGCGCCCACGAGGATGTTGTGGCGCAGGATCAGGCGGCGGTAATCGCCGTGTTCGGCATCGACGTAGCGCAGTATCTCGTCGCCGGGTTCGGGGTCGAGCGGACCGAACGAGTAGAGATCGATGTTGCTGACCTTGAGTCGGGTGGCAGTGGGCGAGAGATGGTAGTGGGCCTGCGTGCCGCAGAGCCGGTGGGTCAGTACCTCGACCTGGGCCCGGATCGGCTCGACCAGGCCGAAGGTGGCGCCCTGAAACTCACAGCATTCGCCCAGTGCCATGATGGCGGGGTCACTGGTGCTCAGGGTGTCATCGACGGCGATGGCATGGTCACCGGCAAGCCCGGCTGCGAAGCCGAGTGCAGCGTTGGGCACGATGCCGGCAGCGACGACCACGCAGTCAGCGGCCAGCGTGCGGCCATCGGTCAGGGTGAGCGAGCGCACGCGGCCGTCATGATCGCCGTCGAGGCGGGCCACCTGAGCGCCGGTCTCGACCGTAATGCCGCGCCGGGCCAGTGTTTGTTCGAGCCAGCCTGCGGCCGTGGTATCGAGCTGGCGGTTCATCACTCGGTCACTGCGCTGGAGCACCGTGACCCGGACGCCGCGCTTGCGCAGTCCTTCGGCGGCCTCCAGCCCCAGCAGCCCGCCGCCAATCACTACTGCCGACGAGTCGGGCGGGCACTGCATCAGCCACTGAGCGTCCTTCTGAGTTCGAAAACCGCCAACGTTATCCAGTGTGATCCCCGGGACATCAGGCAGTAGCGGGGTCGAGCCGGTAGCAATGACCAGCCGGTCGTAGGCCAGGCGCTCACCGGTTGCGAAGGTGAGCGACCGTGTGGCGCGGTCGATCCGGATCACCCGCTCACCCGGACGATGCTGTACGCCCTCGGCGTCTAGCGCGGGCAGGGCGAGCGCGTCCCGGTCAATTTCGCCGGCAAGCCAGGGCGAGAGCAGGATGCGGTTGTAGGCCCCGGTATTTTCTTCGCCGAGGATCGTGATGTGTTTCGGGCGATCGTTGCGGGCCAGCAGAGCGGTGACGAGACGGTGTCCGGCCATGCCATTGCCAATAATGACGAGATGCTCGTTGGGCGGGGCGGTGTCGAAGGTCATATCGATCTCCGTGATGGCGGGCGAACCTGGTGCTGCGCCGCGGTCGTCGGGTCGAACCCATAAAAAAAGCGCCTGATGACATAAAGCGGGGGCTTCATGGCATCAGGCGCCGTTGCCTGACATGAACGTATGTTCGGTCTGTGGTCGATCCTGATGCCTGGGGCGTTCGGATCGGTATGGCCGTCGTTGGCCGTTGATTCGTCAAAAGCCAGTAGCGTGCCAGGTCAGGTCATGCCCTTTTTATTCAATCATTTGGGTCAGCGAGGTGGTGCCGGAGTCGTGCGCTCAGGCAGCTCCTGTGCCCGATGGCGGTGCAGGGCGACGGCTACATGCACCATGGCCAGGCGTGATGGAGCGCATTCGCTGATTCGGCGCCGAAGTCATTTTCGCAATAGCTTGTTTTCAAAGAGAAACCGGATATCTGGTGCGGCATTTGCGTTAGCAAAAGGTGTCGCGGCCGTGGTCGCGATCCTGCCGGGGCAACGCCGTCCCGAGCCGGATCGGCCAGCTTGCACGTCGTGACGGCGCGCCGTTTGCAGCGTGCCAGAGTACATCTCGGTGTTGATCCACCCGCGCGGTTGGTAGCGGCCGTCGCGGATGGATTCGGCAACAGGCACAGGGGCCTGACCTCACGCTCGCGTGACGTCAGGCCCTTTTGCGTTTAAAGGAGGCTCCATGACCGATGCGCCCCATACCGGCACGATCCCGTCTCGCGATATAGGCGACGCCAGGCGCCCGGGCAGTACGACCTGCCCCTATTGCGGCGTCGGATGCGGCGTGCGCGTTACGCTGGATGGCGACACGATCAGCGCCGTCGCCGGGGAGGAGAGGCATCCGGCCAATCAGGGGCGGCTGTGCGTCAAGGGCAGCGCCCTGCATGAAACGCTGGGCCAGTCGGGGCGGCTGCTTGAGCCGCGTGTCGATGGGCACACGGTCGGTTGGGGCACCGCACTCGATCAGGTGGCGTCACGCCTGCGTGCCATTCAAAACGCGCATGGTCCGGCGTCGGTCGCTGGCTACCTCTCGGGGCAGCTGTTGACCGAGGACTATTATGTGGCCAACAAGCTGTTCAAGGGCTTTCTCGGCACCCCGCACCTGGATACCAACTCCCGCCTGTGCATGGCCTCCGCGGTGGCGGCCTACAAGCGCTCGTTCGGTGCCGACGCCGTGCCGTGCTGTTATGAGGATCTCGAGCAGGCCGAGCTGGTCGTGCTGGCAGGCTCCAATCTGGCCTGGAACCACCCGGTGCTCTATCAGCGCCTGAAAGCGGCGAAAGCACGCAACCCGCTGATGCGTGTGGTGGTGATTGATCCGCGCGTGACCGACAGCTGCGACATCGCCGATCTCTATCTGGGCATCGCGCCGGGCAGTGATGCGCGACTCTTCAACGGGCTTTTGGCCTTCATGCAGCGCACCCACCGGGTGGATCACACCTACCTGGCCCGCCATACCGAAGGATTCGAGGAGACGCTCGACGCTGTCTTCGAAGATGACACCACGCTCGAGGCCATCGCGGCAGAGTGTGACCTCGATACCGAGCGCCTGGAGACGTTCTACTACTGGTTTGCGACGCATCTGCACGTGGTCACGCTCTATTCCCAGGGCATCAATCAATCAAGCAGTGGCACCGACAAGTGCCAGGCGATCATCAACTGTCACCTGGCCGGCGGCAAACTTGGCCTGCCTGGCGCCGGGCCGTTTTCGATCACCGGTCAGCCCAATGCCATGGGCGGGCGCGAGGTCGGCGGGCTGGCCAACCAGCTGGCGGCCCACATGGATTATCACACCCCCGGGGCGATCGAGCGGGTCTCGGCGTTCTGGCAGAGCGATGCGCTGCCGACCGCGCCCGGCTACAAGGCGATCGAGCTTTTTGATGCCATCGAGCGCGGCGAGATCCTTGCGGTGTGGATCATGGCCACCAATCCGGTGGTGAGCCTGCCTGACGCTGCGCGCATCAAGCGCCTCCTGGCCGAATGTCCGCTGGTCATTGTCTCCGAATGCATGGCCAATGCCGAGATTCTTGATGTGGCGGATATCGTGCTGCCGGCAACGGGGTGGTCGGAAAAGGACGGCACGGTCACCAATTCCGAGCGCTGCATCTCGCGCCAGCGTGGCCTGCTCCCTGCCCCGGGTGAGGCGCGCCACGACTGGCAGATCATGACCGATGTAGCCTGTCGGCTCGGTTTTGCAGAGGCTTTCGATTACGCCCATCCGGCGGAGATCTTCGACGAACACGCCAGGCTCTCCGGTCTCGACAACGACCGAGCACACGGTGACTGGCGTGTCTTCGACATTTCCGGGCTTGGCGGGCTCGACCGCGAGGCCTACGACGCGCTGGCCCCCATCCGGTGGCCGGTCAACGCCGCCCATCCCGAAGGGACGGACCGACTGTTCGCGGACGGGCGCTTTCCGACCGCCTCCGGCCGGGCCCGGCTGTTGCCGGTGCGGCCGCAGGCGCCGCAGCAGGCGCTGAGTGCGTCGCGTCCATTGCGTCTCAATACCGGACGGGTGCGCGATCAGTGGCACACCATGACCCGCACCGCCCGCTCGGCCCGGTTGATGAACCATCGCGCCGAACCCTTCGTCGAACTCCACCCCGAAGACGCCGCAGTGGCCGGGATTCAGGAAGGCAGGCTGGTGGCGCTGACCGGTGCCGGAGGCCAATACCTGGGCCGGGCGCGTCTCAAGCGCGGTCAGCGGCGAGGTGAAGCCTTCGTGCCGATGCACTGGAACAATGCCTTCAGCGGTCGCGCCAGGGCCAATGTCCTGATTGCCCCTATCGTCGATGCCATCTCCGGCCAGCCGGAATCGAAACATGGCGCCGTAGGGGTGCAACCGCTCCCGCACGGTTGGGAGGCGACACTGATCGTGGCCGGGGCGTTGGCCGAGTCGATCACGCCGACCGAAGGCTGTGCCTACTGGTCGCGAATCCCGATGGAACACGCCCTGCGCTGGCAGCTGGCGGGCCAACCCGAGACCCGGGCGCGAGACTGGATGGCCTGGATCAAGCGCACCTTACCGGGCCCGATATCACAGTGGAGCACCGATGACGCCCGAGGGCGGCTGCGGGCCAGCGGTCTCATCGAGGGTCGGCTTCAGTGGTGGCTGATGGTTGGCCCGCCCGCCGAGTTGCCCTCGCTGAACTGGCTGGATGCCTGCTTCAGCCCCACGGATGACGTGCCGCTCGATGCAGCCACGCGGCGGCGTATTCTGGCCGGCGCTGCCAGTGGCGCCGTAGATGAGGGGCCTGTCGTCTGTAGCTGCCATCAGGTGGGGCAGTATGCGATCCAGGCGGCCATCCGTGACGGCCATCGAAGCGTCGAGGCGCTGGGAGCGAAGCTGGCGTGTGGTACCCAGTGCGGCTCCTGTCAGCCTGAACTGAAGGCATTACTGGAAGAGGTGTGTGATCATGTCGAGCTGTAATCCCTCGCGCACCGTGCGTCTCGGTGCGCCCCGCTGGATGATGCGGCTTGGTCACGCCGCGACTAGGGCGCTGTTGCCGACGCGTACCCCGACTCCTGAAATTGCTGCGAGCGCGCAGAGAGCGCCAGCCGGGCGGGTGGCACTGGTGGGCGCCGGTCCGGGGGCGGCTGATCTGTTGACCGTGCGGGCGCTGACGCGCCTCCAGGCGGCTGATGCCGTGGTGTATGACCGGCTCGTGGGTCAGGACATTCTGGCGCTGTTGCCGACCGGGTGCGAACGCTACTATGTCGGCAAGGCCTGTGGTCATCACAGCGTGCCTCAGGCCGAAATCGGTGAGCGGCTGGTCGCGTTGGCGCGCGAGGGCAAGCGGGTGGTGCGGCTCAAGGGCGGCGACCCCGGCGTGTTCGGCCGCATGGGCGAGGAGCTGGCGGCTCTGAGCGAGTCCGGTATCGAAACCGAGATCGTTCCGGGCATCACCGCTGCCTCCGGTGCGGCTTCGGCGCTCGGTCTGCCGCTGACGGATCGAGCCCACGCCCAGTCGCTGCGCTTTGTGACCGCACGCCAGGCACAGGCCGAACTCGACCCTGACTGGCGCGCCCTGGCCCGCCGGGACGAGACGCTGGTGTTCTATATGGGCCTGGGCCGGGTCGCAGAGATCTGTGACGGCCTGATTGGCGCCGGGTTGCCCGCCAACTGGCCGATCATGCTGATCGCCCACGCCACACTCCCGACGCAGCAGATCCGCGCCGGCACGCTGGCAACGCTCCCGGCCCGGCTGGCCGAGGCGCCGATGCCGTCGCCATGTCTGATCGTGGTCGGCAGCGTTGTGTTGCTGTATCGGGGTGGTGACGATGCCGGTGTGGAGGATGCTGATGTGGAGATTGAGCCCCGGCCCGCA
This sequence comes from Kushneria phosphatilytica, assembly GCF_008247605.1. Classification (NCBI taxonomy): domain Bacteria; kingdom Pseudomonadati; phylum Pseudomonadota; class Gammaproteobacteria; order Oceanospirillales; family Halomonadaceae; genus Kushneria; species Kushneria phosphatilytica. The sequence continues at coordinate 301,394 of NZ_CP043420.1, forward strand.
GGCGCGCCTCTCACCTGAGTAGCGCGTGTTGAACTCCAGACCACGAAGAACGCCGTCATCCGAGGATGACGGCGTTTTCGATGGCGGGCACTGTCGAGCGCTGGGCGAGTGCGCTTACCGCGCAGCGATCGGCGCCGCTCCGGCCTTGTCGTCATCCGCATCGGCCGCCTGACGGTAGGCGGCCTCTTCCTCGGCCTCGACCGCCGGCGTGAAACGCACCGCCAGCGCCGCCACGGAAATCAGCACGACCGCGATGCCGAGATAGAACAAGCCTTCCTGATAGGTCAGCGACTCGCTTCGAAACAGAAAGCCCGCGGCAACAGCCCCTGCGTTGCCGCCGGCGCCGACGATGCCGGCCACGGCGCCGAGTGCCTGTTTGTTGATGAACGGCACGACCCCGAAGGTCGCCCCCTCGGCCATCTGCACGAACAGGCTGAACACCAGCATGATGCCGATGGCCATTGCCAGCACCTGCATCTGGGCAAAGCCGATCAGGGCGACGCCTTCGCACAACATGGCCAGAAACAGCCAGCGCACGCGGCCCTTGAGTCCGCTCTTGCGGGCGAACAGGTCCGAGAAAATGCCGCCCAGTGTTCGGGCGAACAGGTTCATCAGCCCGAACAGCCCTGCGATGAGACCGGCCGTGGCCAGACTCAGC